>SZXZ01000109.1 GCA_005843835.1 Chlorobium sp. | reverse complement strand
TTGGCGATCTGGTATCGGCAAAGATAAAAAAAGTAAGGCAGCGGTATATTGAGGCTTTTGTGGTTGCAGTGCTTGAGCCGTCTCCTGACCGTACCGATCCTTTGTGCAGCTATTTCGGGGTTTGCGGTGGATGCAAGCTGATGCATATCCGCTATGAGGCGCAACTGCAATACAAGCAGAAAAAGGTGAAGGATGCTCTTGAGCATTTAGGGGACTTTGCTGATCCTCCGGTTACCGCTGTACACGCTTGTGCAGCACCGTTCCACTATCGGAACAAGATTGAGTTCTCGTTTTCGAACATGCGCTACCTTTTGCCCGAGGAGCTCTCGATGGAAAAGCTTGATCGTCCGAAGGATTTTGCGCTTGGCTTTCATACGCCCGGCAACTTTGAAAAGGTGATTGACATAGATTACTGTTATCTGGCCAAGGAGTCGATGAACAACGTGCTTAAGTTGACAAGGGAGTTTGTTCTTGCACATGCACTTGTGCCTTACTCTGCCAAAGCGCATACCGGGTATTTACGGAATCTTGTTGTCAGGTTCAGTGAAAACCGTGATGAGGTTATGGTTAACCTTGTTACCTCGTGGTATGACGATGATATTATGCAGCAATACAAGAGACATCTTGTTTCGGGAATGGATGGTCAGAAGATGACGGTGGTTAATAATGTGACTAAAAAATTAAATACGGTTGCTACAGGGGAGGAGGAGTTTACTCTAAGCGGGGATGGTGTTATAACAGAACAACTCGGGGGGCTTGACTTCAGGATATCGGCTAATTCTTTTTTTCAGACAAATTCTTCGCAGGCGGAGGTGTTGTATAATAGTATTCTGGAGGTTGCTGACCTTAAGGCGGAGGATACGGTTTATGACCTTTATTGCGGGACGGGGACTATAACGCTCTATCTGGCGAAGCACTGCCGGAAGGTTGTCGGGCTTGAAGTGGTTGAAAGTTCCATTAATGACGCTCGTTCGAATGCGGTATTGAATGGGATTGAGAATGCAGTGTTTTTTAAGGTTGATCTCAAGGATTTTCATGCTCTTCTGGGGACTCTTGAAAGCTTTGATACTCCCGGTGTTATTATTACTGATCCGCCAAGGGCAGGGATGCAGCCCAAGGCACTTGCTACGATGCTGCGGTTGAGGCCAAGGCGGATGGTTTATGTAAGCTGTAACCCTGCAAGTCTGGCGAGGGATGGTAAGGAGATATGTGCACAAGGCTACACCCTGTTATCGGTGCAGCCGGTTGATATGTTTCCCCATACAAGCCACATAGAGAGTGTTGCCTGTTTTGTGAGGGAGGAGGCGATCTGAAGGGTTATTTGCTGCCGGCTTTAAGGAGCTTGCGGCGTTCTTCAGCTGTTAATGATCCATATCCGTGCTCGGAAATTTTGTCGAGTATAGCGTTTATCTCGGCTTCGGAGACGGGTGGTTCTGCCCTGTTTGTTCGATGAAGTCGAGGGCCATTTTTTGGCTTTATCGTGGAAGTTATTTTACTGAACAGACCAGTAATTCCGGAAATTGACCATTCAGCCCGTTTGATGGAGATGTAGATGAAGCCGATCAGCATGCCTCCGAGGTGTGCAAAATGGGCTATGTTACTGCCGCTGCCCATGGTGCGACTGCCGAAACCGGAGAAGAACTCGATGAGGGCATAGCCTGCTATAAAATATTTAGCTTTGACGGGGAAGAGGAAATAAAGAAAAATGTAGCGGTCGGGGAACATCATACCGAACGCCAGGAGAATACCATAAATAGCGCCTGAAGCTCCAACGGTTGGATAGGGGTCGCCGATGGTTGCCAGCAGGTTGATGAGGGCGGCTCCGATGCCGCAGATGAAGTAATAGGTGTTGAATTGCCGGGTGCCCCAGTAGTTTTCTATTTCAGCGCCGAACATCCAGAGTGCGAACATGTTGAAGAAGAGGTGCGTACCGCCGCCGTGCAGAAACATGTAGGTGACCGGCTGCCAGATTCTGAAATTTCCGGAGCCTAATGGCCATAATGATCCGAGGGTGAGAATGGATTCACCGAATGCAGTGTATTGCAGTGCGAAAACTGCAACATTGATGATAATAATTGTTTTAATCGCGGGAGGTATTACCTGAAAGCCCCCGGGACTGTATGGCTGGTTGGAGTAGTTCATCAATAGCTATAGTTCTGGCTCATCCCGCTGAAAATCAGCGGGGATGGGCGTCTCAAAGGTAAATTCCGTAGCATGTTCTTGTTTGTACGGAACCTGTTAATCGTTCAGTGCGGCAATGCCAGGGAGTTCCTTGCCTTCAAGGAATTCGAGGCTTGCGCCTCCTCCTGTTGATATATGTGTAATTCCTTTCGAAAGACCGGCTTTTGCTATAGCTGCGGCTGAATCTCCACCGCCGACTATTGTTGTGCCTCCTTTTGCTGTTGCTTCGGTCAAGGCTTTTGCAACGGCCATAGTGCCTGCAGCGAAATTGTCTATTTCAAACACACCCATAGGGCCGTTCCAGAGAACTGTGCGTGCTGAAAGAATTTCGTTGCGATACGTTTCGGCTGTGATTGGTCCGATATCGACACCCATCATGTTTTCGGGGATACTGGCAATACTTGCGGGATAGCAGGCTGCATCGGCTGAAATTTCTGCGGCGAGTATGACGTCTACAGGCAGGAGCAGTTTAATCCCCTTGTTTTTGGCCTCTTCCAGAATTTTCAGTGCTAGTTCTACCTTGCTGTCTTCGACCAAAGATTTTCCTACTTCGTACCCTTGTGCCTTAAAGAACGTGAAGACCATTGCTCCACCAATAAGGACGGTATCTACCTTTTTAAAAAGGTTTTCGAGGACATCTATTTTTCCTGATATTTTTGAGCCACCGAGTATCGCAACAAATGGACGTTCCGGTTCCTGAAGAGCTTTTCCAAGATAGAGCAACTCTCGTTCTATAAGAAAACCTGCAACGGCTGTTTTGATGAAGTGTGTGATTCCTTCTGTAGATGCATGGGCTCTATGTGCTGTGCCGAATGCGTCGTTGACGTATACTTCGCCGAGTGATGCCAGTTCTTTTGAAAAACCGGGGTCGTTGGCTTCTTCTTCGGGGTGAAATCTCAGATTTTCAAGAAGCAGGACATCGCCGTCCTTGAGTGCAAGTACCTGCTCAGTGACCTCGGAGCCGATACAATCGCTTGCCATGGCAACGGGTCTCGAGAGCAGTTCGGCCAGTTTTTGTGCAACAGGTGCCAGTGAATATTCTTTATTGACTTTTCCTTTTGGTCTGCCCAGATGGGACATGATAATAAGCCGACCGCCATCGTTGAGGACTTTTGTGATGGAAGGAAGGGATTCAACGATTCTTTTGTCGTCGGTAATATTTTTATTGTCGTCAAGGGGAACGTTGAAATCGACGCGCATTATTACCCGTTTGCCTTTGACTGATATGTCAGACAAGGTTTTTTTCTGCATTGTGACTTACGGTTGGGTTTAATAAATAAAATTCACATTTGAAATCTCTGCAATCTACAACTTATTCAATTTAGTACCGAGGTATAAGACGGCAAGTGCCATTTGCTATGGTCAGGGTATCGTATTGCGACGGACCATTCGATACTTTTTTATGTTTTTGTTGTGCTCGGTGAGCGATTCTGCGAAATTATGTCCGCCTTTACCGGTTGCGACAAAGTAAAGAAACCTGGTATCGGCAGGGTTAAGCGCTGCAAGGATGGATCGGGCGCCGGGACTGCATATCGGTCCGGGAGGAAGCCCCTTATGGCGATAGGTATTGTAGGGAGAGTCGGTTTCAAGATCTTTATAGTATAGTCGTTGTGCTTTTCCTCCAAGTGCGTATTGAACGGTTGGATCGGCCTGAAGGCGTACATTTTGTTTAAGCCGGTTCCGATAGACACTTGCTACAAGTGGTTTTTCCTGATCTATGGGAGTTTCTGCTTCAATTATGGAGGCAAGAGTCAGTAATTCGGTTTCGTTTAAATCGTGCAAACCGGGTGCTGACGTTACTTTTTCGGCATAGAAATGCCTGAATCGACCGATGAGAAATTCAGCAGCTTCGCCGGGTGTGTTCGCCCATACGAAGTTGTATGTTCCGGGGAAGAGATACCCTTCTGCATTTTTGGCCATAATCTTGTGTTTGGCGAGAAGTCTGCTATCTGTTGCAGCGGCCATGAAGCCGGTTGAATCGAAATCCAGCTTATGGGAAAGAAGATGAGCGACGTGCCGGAGATCCAGACCTTCAGGAATAGTGACTTTTACTTCGTCCTGCTTGCGGGTGTGCAGGTAATAGAGGAGCTGGAAATTTGACATGCCGGAGGGGATGGTGTATCTGCCTGGTTTGATAATGTGAAGCCTGGGGAGAATGCTTCCTGTAAGAAGTATCGGCCAGGGTGCTACAATCGAACCGTTATGTTGTAATTCGTTTACTATTGCTTTAAATCCCATTCCTCTGTGGACGACGAGATTTGTTGTTTTGGAGGAGGTATTAATAAAGGGTAAAAATAACAGAGAGACCAATCCTGCAAGCAGAATGGCTGAAGCTGTTATCAAGCTTTGCCGCAGGGATTTTTTTTGGGGTGCCATTGATACTTATCTGAAAATGGGGACTCGTTCAACTTGGATGGTTATCAGGTTGACTTTTTTTCCACTCATGCTGAAAAATACGGGTCTCTTCTATTATGGAGCGGTAGATTTTTTCGAGTGTATGGATTTGCAGCGGGGAGTCGGCATGACTCAGGACATTGTTTAACACTTCTTTTTCACGCTCCGGCTGGAGTACTTCTTCTCCGATTTTTGATTTTACTGAACTGATTTTTTCTGCGCAACGCAACCTTTCGCAGAGCAGGGAGGATAATTGGTGGTCGATAGCATCAATTTTTTTTCGCCACTCTTCCAGTTCCTGCCAATTTACGGTGTTGTTGATAGTGTTGTCAGAAATCATAATTGCGGTAGTTAAATAAGGCTTATAAGAGACCGAATGAGAGTATAATGGAAATTGTGCCGGGAAGTGGTCAGGATTTATCGGTGGTGAAGATTTTCATCCATAGGTCGATTTCCCGGTCGCTGAGCAATTTTTCGTTGAATTTTTTCTCTTTGAAGGAGAGGTTTTCGGGACGGTCGTGTTTGTGTTTCAGGGGACCCGCCTCTCGGTTATTAAGGAGCAGTGCAAATTCTTCAGATTTGATGCATTTTGCGCCGAATGCTGTTGCGTAACGGCGGATTTCGTCGTCTGAACTGATTATAGTAGCTATTTTAATTTTTGGATTCAAAGATTTTACATAATCAATAATCCATGAATCTGCGCTTTTGGACGCGGGTGTAAAAACGATATGAAGCGGAGCACCAAAAGCGCTCTCTCTGGGACCTCCTTTGCCATCGTAAACGATGGTGATCGGCAATCTTTTTTGTTTCTGGAAGCTAAGCAGTTTTTTTTCGGTCTCAAAACGCAAATCCTCCAGGGTCGCTGAGGGTTGAGAGGGATATAGCTTGTGGATTAAATTATATCCATCAACCACAATTTCGCCTTGTCCTGCTCTCATGGTGATTTTTGCATTTAAAAAAAAAATATACACAGCATCTGCACTATAAAATAGTTGAAAATTTTTTTACTGTATCCTTTTTTTATACATTTTAAGTGGTGATTAGTGGTAAAAAATGGGTGGAATTGCTAATTTAGTGTTGGTATTTTTCGTTTTTTACCAAGCCGCAGGTAAAACAATCCGGTTTGGTTGACATATCTGCATAACGCTCAATAACTTGATCATCATTATGGCGGGTTTTATAGGGAAGGAGAGACATGCCATTGATGAGAAAGGGCGGCTGATGATTCCTGCCAGGTTTCGCAGGAAGTTCAGCAGTAGTATAGTGGAGGGGGCTGGGGAGGCGGATTCCGTGAATTTTGAGGGACTTTATATTATGAAGGCTCCCGACCACTCTCTTGAACTGTATGAGCCTTTTATTTGGGCGGATATGAGGAAAACTATTTCGGCTCTTTCGGATTTTAATCCAGAAGAGCGTCTGCTGAAGATATTGATGTATGAAAGTCTTGATACTGTGGAGCTTGACCGACAAGGTAGAGTTGCGCTGTCGAAGGAACTGCTTGAGCACGCAGGAATAAAAAAAGATGTTGTGATTATCGGGGCAGATACCAAAATGATTATCTGGGACCCTGAGCGCCTTATGACTGTTTTGCAGGAGAGTACAGCACGTTTTCCCTCTCTTGCGAACAGGTATTTTTAGCCCCTATGACTCTATACAATTATCACGAGCCGGTACTCGCGTTAGAAATTATTTCACTCCTTGTTAGAAAGCCCGGTGTTTATGTCGACGGGACTCTGGGTGGTGGAGGTCATTCGCTTGCTATTCTACGCGCTCTTTTTGAGTCGGGTTGCAGTGAGGGGTCGTTATTGATTGGCATTGACCAAGATGATGCGGCATTGCGGGAAGCGGGAGGAAGGCTTAAGGAGTATGATGCTTGCACGGCCCTTGTAAAGGGGAATTTCGAGGATATTGAGGGTATTGTAGAGCGAGTATGTTTTGAGAGGGGGATTCAGCCGAAGGTAATGGGGATACTGCTTGATCTTGGTGTGTCGTCGTTTCAGATTGACACTGCTGAACGGGGGTTCAGTTATCTCAGGCAGGGCCCTCTTGATATGAGAATGGATAGGGATTCTGCTGTAAGTGCTGCTGATATTGTTAATACGTATGACGAGAAGGATCTTGCGAGGCTTATTTACAGGTATGGTGAAGAGCCAAGAAGCAGAAGTATTGCGAGAGCAATTGTTTTGTACCGGCTTAATAATGGGCCGATAAAAGGTACACAGGAGCTTGCAGATATTATTCGGGGTAATGCAACGGGTCGGGATAAAATTATCAAGACCCTGTCAAGGGTGTTTCAGGCGTTGCGAATAGTGGTGAATGGTGAGCTTGATGTACTTCGGAGGGTGCTTTATGATGGCATTGAGTGCCTTGACGGTCATGGGCGAATGGCGGTAATCAGCTATCACTCTCTGGAGGACAGGATTGTTAAAACGGTGTTTGCGGAAAAGGAGAAGAGCGACTGGGGGCCTAAAGGTGTAGGATTGAGAGAGCCGCTTGAACGGGGCAGCGTCTCGTTTGTTACGCGAAAGCCTATTGTTGCCACCGAGCAGGAAATAGCATTAAATCCGAGAGCAAGAAGTGCAAAATTGAGGGTAATTGAAAAAATTTAACAGGGAGATTACCAGTGAGTGTCAACAATGTGTTTATTGCGGCCGTAAGCAGCGTTTCCGAAAGCGTTAAAAGTTACAGGAGTAAGATGCCTGGAGATGTGGTTGTTGTAGGACCGGTTGGCGGGGGTAAAGAGCTGATTTTATCGGGTGATGACCTGCTGGCAGGGAGCGTTTCGGCGCCACATAAACATGCTGAATTCAGGGAGCTGATTGGCAATGTGTTGAAGTTCGATATTGGTGCTTTGTTGCGATTGCGGTCTTTTTTGTACCTCCTGACGGGGACTGGCATTTTTTTATTTCAAACACATAATACTCTTACCGTTATTAGTCTTGCTCAACAGAATGAAAAGCTTCGTGAGCAGATACAGATGACGTCAAGCGTGATTACTTCGCAAGAACTGAAGGTGCATGAATTGCATAGTATACATAATATCGCTAAAGATGCTGCAGCGCTTGGGCTGATAGCATCGAGCGTCCCTCCGGTTGAGATACAGCCGTAAATGATGATACGCTAAACACAAGAGGATGCTCATGAAGGAGCCTGGCATTATCCAGAATAGGGATGAGCATGAGTTCGGTAAACGGCTTGGTATTGTCGTTGTTGCGTTTGCGATTTTTATTGTGGCAATCATTGCCATGCTGCTCAATATCCAGGTTATCAATGTTAAAAAATACAAGCAGAAAGCTGCCCGCCAGTATGAGCGCGTGATAACAGAGAAGGCGCAGAGGGGTGTTATTCTTGATCGGCATGATCGTATGCTTGCTGAGAGTATTCAATCTATTTCATTTTATGCTGACCCTTTGATTGTCAGGAATACTCCGCTGTTTGATGAAAAAGGAAAGTCGGTTGTTGACAAAGCTACGAGGAAGCAGAAGGTTTATGATAACTCGGCTGCTGTTGCTGCACTTTTTGCCCGGTATTTAGGGGGAAATAAAAGCACTTATTTAAAAGAACTGCATCGAAAATCAGGAGTTGCGACGCTTGGCCGAAAAATACCTGTGTCAAAAGCGTTACCGCTTTTGGCTGAGAAGATTCCGGGTGTCTGGTCTGACAAGGATCAGCAACGGTATTATCTTAATGTGGCGGCACAGGTGATTGGTGGTACTGATATTAAAAACGAAGGGAGCAGCGGGCTAGAACTGCAGCTTAATAAAGAGCTGAAAGGGATTGACGGGACGAGAATTTATCAGCGTTCAGCCACAGGGAAGCGTTATCCGGCCCCTGATGCAAAACAGCAGGATCCTGTAAAAGGCAACTCGGTTCAGCTGACTCTTGATGCTGATATCCAAAGTATTGTTGAGGATGAACTGGCAAAGGCGGTCGAGAAGTTTCGTGCTGATGCGGCGGCAAGTATTGTTATGGATGTTCGTACTGGCGAGATCATGGCCATGGCTAACAGTCCTTCTTATGACCTTAACCAGAGAACAACCTGGTCTCCTGATAAATCGCGTAACCGTGCTGTAACTGACAGTTATGAGCCGGGGTCTACATTTAAGCTGGTTATGGCATCTGCGGCTACGGAAGTTCTTAAAAGAAAAGCTGAGGACAGGGTGTCGGGACAGAACGGTATTATGCCCATCTATAATCTTTTTATCAAGGATCATGAGCCTTATGGAAATATTTCGTTTCGTGAGGCTATTATGTATTCGAGCAATATTGTTGCAGCAAAGACTGCGTTGGCGGTAGGCAGTGAGAAGTTTTATGCCTACACGATGAATTTGGGATTTGGCAGAAAAACAGGTATCGGGTTGGTTGGTGAGTCGCCTGGGAGGGTTCGGCCGCTTGAGCGATGGGATAGAACGACGCTGCCCTGGATGGGATACGGATATCAGGTTATGGCAACCCCTTTGCAGATATTGCAGGCCTATGCGACTGTTGCTAATGACGGGATGCTGATGAGGCCTTATATCATTAAGAAAGTTATCAATGGTGAAGGGAAAACAGTTTGGGAGTGCGCACCTAAAGTAGTTAGAAAGGCATTGCTGCCTCAAACTGCCCGATACCTTGGCAAGGAGTATTTTAAGGCTGTGGTGGATAGCGGTACAGCAAAAAATGCGGGTGTTCCGGGTGTTACTGTTGCGGGTAAAACAGGTACTGCCAGACGTGCTGCTGGCGGGTCGTATTCCAGACCTGTTTATGTATCGTCGTTTGTCGGGTATTTTCCTGTTGAGGCTCCTCGATATGCTATAATTGTGGTTGTAGAAAACCCGAAAACCGCATATTATGCCGCAACGGTTGCTGCTCCGGTTTTTTCTGGTATTGCAACGAGAATGATTGCCTGCTCGACGGAGATGCAGAAAAGCCTTGCTTTCCGCTCTGATGAACAGGCGGCTCTTGATGCTGTTTCCACAGTCACGGTGCCTATACTTACAGGTTTAAAGGGGACCGATGCTGAGCGCCTGTTGAAGTGGCATAATTTGGAAATGGAGCATTCGGGAGATTTTGATGGGTGCGTTGTAAGTCAGAGTATTGCTGCAGGTCAAAAGATTCAAAGGAAAACAATTATCAAGGTTGCGCTCGGGTCGGGTAATAAGAAAGGGGCTTTTTTATGGCAGAAGCCTTGAATGAGTGTCCCATGTGCCGGGAGGTGCAGCTTGAGGAGCTGCTTAAGGGGATTACCTGTCTTGAGACTGCCGGGCACGCTGGAAGCGGCGGGTTGATCAATATGGTTACGAGTGATTCCCGGGAAGTTGTTAAGGGCTCGCTTTTTGTCGCGGTAAGGGGGTTTTGCAGTGACGGACACCAGTATATTGCGGGGGCGGTAGCTCGTGGGGCTGCGGCTGTCATTTGTGAGGATTTTCCTGTTGAAACAGGTTCTTCGTGCCTGTATATAAAGGTTGCTGATGCACGAAAGGCTCTTGCTGAAGCGGCCTATGTTTATTATGGGAAGTCGGCTGACCGTTTGATGGTTATAGGGGTTACGGGCACCAATGGTAAAACGACAACCGCTAGGCTGATTACGGAAATGCTTAATGCTAACGGTATTCCGTCAGGTTATATCGGGACTAATCTCTGCCGGTTTGGTGGTCGGGAGATTTCGCTGGACAGGACTACACCGGAGGCGAATGCTCTGCATGCCCTGTTCAGTGATATGGTTGAGGCTGGATGCAAAGCGGTTGTCATGGAGGTTTCTTCACATGCGCTTGTGTTGCACAGGGTATATGGTATCAGGTTTCATGCGGCTGTTTATACCAACCTGACCATGGAGCATCTTGATTTTCATAACTCCATGCAGGAGTATGGGCTGGCTAAGCAGCTTATTTTTGATCAGCTGAGCCGGGAAGGCTTTGCTGTGTTGAATATTGATGATCCTTATGCTTCGCTGATGGCCGCACGAGTGGCGAAGGAAAAAATATACGGCTGTACCCTTCGGGTAAGGGGTGATGCTGCAATGTCTTGCGATAGGCTTTTTACGGCTGATATTGTTGAAAGCAATCTTGGATCGAGTAAGGTTGCTATTCATTTTCCTGATGATGGTGTTATGCATATGCATGTTATGATGCCGGGGGTTTTTAATGTTATGAATGCTCTTGAGGCCGCAGCTGTTGGTGTTGGAATGGGAATTGCGCCCGAAAGCATATGCAGCTCGCTGTCGGGGGTTCTGTCGGTTGAGGGGCGTATGGAGCGAATTGGTGACGTGGGTATGGGCCGCAGTGTTTTTGTTGACTATGCTCATACGCCTGATGCGCTTTACAAGGCGCTGGATGCTCTTCGAGGCTTAAAGCCTCCTGGGTCGCGTCTTGTTGTTGTTTTTGGATGCGGTGGTAACCGTGATAAGGGCAAGCGACCTGAAATGGGCCGTATTGCTTCTGAAATGGCTGATGAGGTGATTGTTACGTCTGACAATCCCCGGGATGAGGAGCCTGATCATATTATGGATGAAATTGAGCGGGGAATTGTGAATGATCGGTATGCGAGAATAAGCGACCGTACTGAAGCGATCAGGAGAGCTGTCGTGATGCTTAACCCCGGGGATATTCTGCTTGTGGCGGGGAAAGGACACGAAAAGTATCAGGAAATTGCCGGGAGGAAATATTTTTTTTCGGATCAGGATTTGTTAAAAAAGTATATGCAGCAATATTGTTCCGGATATCCGGAGAAGGAGAATTTGTGAAAGGGGCGTTGAGTATTGATGATCTTCGGAAGGTCGGAGAGGTTGTTATGGCAGGGCCGGAAAGCTCTTTTGGTGAAATTGCCGAGCCTGTTGTGGTGATAGATTCCAGGGAGGTTAAGGGGGGAGAGATTTTTGTAGCCCTTAAGGGGGAGAAAACGGACGGACACTGTTATATAAAGAGTGTTTTTGATAAAGGCGCAAGCTGGGCGATGGTCAGTCGTCAGTGGTATGACGCAAGGGGTTCAGTTGGGCCACCTCCGGGGAAGGGGTTTATTGTTACTGATGACACTGTTGCTGGGTTACAGCGCCTTGCTATGATTTACCGAAGTACTTTTTCCATTCCTGTTGTCGGTATTGGTGGTAGTAATGGAAAAACTACAACCAAGGAGATGGTTGCGTCTGTACTTGAACGGGGGTTTACTGTTCAAATGAGCCGCGGGAACAGGAACAATCATCTTGGTGTACCTCTGACGCTTTTGCAGCTGAGACGTGATACGGGTATCGCTGTCGTTGAGATGGGGATTAATCACCCGGGAGAGATGGAGCTGCTTGCGGGTATTGCTAAACCGACTCACGGGCTGTTAACTAATATCGGGCATGAGCACCTTGAGTTTCTTTTTGATCTTGATGGTGTAGCGGAGGCTGAGCTTAAGCTTTTTGATTATCTGAACAGCCATGCAGGTATAAGTTTTGTTAATAGTGATGATGTCCGGCTGAGGGCTAGGGGTGAAGGGATGCCGGGATGTATCAGTTATGGATCCGGGATAGGTGATGACGGGAGCTGTTGGGGGCAGGATATTTCGGTTGATGCTGATGGTCGTGTTTGTTTTCTGTTATGTTCGGGTTCAGGTTCTGAAAGGGTCAGGCTTAATTTTACCGGAAAGCACAATGTCATCAATGCGGTTGCTGCGGCGGCTGTAGGTAAGCAGTTTGGACTTTCGCTAGCTCAGATCAGGGAGGGGCTTGAGAGTCTTGTTCCTGCTGCGGGATGGAAGCGGCTTGAGGTTGTTGATTCTTTCGGGATAAGGATTTTGAACGATACGTACAATGCCAATTCGGATTCAATGCGTCTTGCGATTAATGCATTGTGTGATATAGGGTGCAGCGGAAGAAGAGTTGCTGTGCTTGGTGATATGCTGGAACTTGGCGTTGCGGCAGATGTTGAACATGAAACAATTGGCAGGTATATTCAGCACAGCGCGGTTGATCTTCTGTTTACCTGTGGAGAGAAAGCCGGGTTAATATGTCAGGAGGCCCCCAGATGTTGTTACGGTCATTTCGAAAGCCGCGAAAAACTTTTCGATGCATTGCTTGAGGAGGTGCATGAGGGGGATGCAGTGCTCTTTAAGGGATCAAGAGGAATGAAGCTTGAGCTGGTTGTGGAGGCCCTCATCAATGCACGTCAAACAGCGAGGTAGGAAGACGGTATGTTTTATTATTTGTTAAAGTACATTAACGATGTTTTTCATCCTCCTGTACTTCGGGTTATTGAATATCTGACGTTCAGGGCGAGTGCGGCTGCAATTACTGCGCTGTTGATTACGCTTATTTTCGGACCGCGGTTTATCAAGTATCTGCAATCACGGTTTATTGAACCTATCAAGGAGGAAGCTCCGCCTGAACATAAAAAGAAAAAAATGCTCCCTACCATGGGTGGGGTGCTTATTATTTTTTCGGTTGAGACGTCTGTGCTGCTTTGGTCAAAATTCAATGACCCGCATGTGTGGCTGATCATGCTGGCTATGCTCTGGATGGGAATCATCGGGTTTATTGACGACTACAGAAAAGTGGTGCTGAAAATTAAAGGTGGCCTTTCGGCCCGGTATAAGCTTATTGGTCAGGTTTCTCTTGGGCTTATTATTGGGCTGTATACCTGGTTTGACCCTGCTTTTTCGGTGCTTCTGTCAACGACGGCTGTGCCTTTTTTTAAACATCTGACTATTGACTATGGGTATTTTTATATCCCTATGGTCATTTTTATAATTACGGCGGTATCGAATGCGGTTAATCTAACCGATGGTCTTGATGGTCTTGCCGCTGGAAGTTCCGCTATTGTGCTGACGGGGCTTGGAGGGTTTGCCTACCTGGCTGGAAATGCTGTCTATGCGGTCTATCTGAATATTCCTTTTATTCCTGGTGGAGGAGAGATTGCCGTTGTCAGTATGGCGATGGTTATGGCTTGTGTCGGTTTTTTGTGGTTTAATTCCAATCCGGCTGAGATTATAATGGGAGATACCGGGTCCCTTGCTCTTGGCAGCTCTATAGGGGTCATAGCTCTTTTGATCAAGCAGGAACTGCTTTTACCGGTGATTGCGGGCATATTTTTTGTTGAAACACTTTCTGTTTCTGTTCAGGTGCTGTATTTCAAGTATTCTAAAATGAGGTTTGGCCAAGGGAGGAGAATTTTTCTTATGGCGCCTCTTCATCACCATTTTCAGCTTAAAGGCTGGGCTGAGCAGAAGATCGTTATCAGGTTCTGGATTATTGCAATTTTATTTTTTCTTGTCAGTCTCATGACCTTAAAACTCAGGTGATATAACATAATGGATCTGTCGGGTAAAAAGGTTTCGGTTCTTGGAGCTGGTAAAAGCGGTATTGCGGTTGCTGAACTTCTGCGCAGCAAGGGTGCGGTGATACTAGTCAGTGAGATTGGCAGGATTGAAGAAGATGAGGCTTTGCGTCTGGAGAACCTGAACATAGCCTTTGAGCATGAGGGGCACTCTGAAAGGGTATATGATGCGGATTTTTGTGTGATCAGTCCAGGCATTCCTCCGGGTGCGGCTGTTGTGAAAACCTTGCAGGCGAAAGGGGTTCAAATATTCAGCGAGATCGAGATTGCAAGTGTTTTTTGCAAGGCCAGGATTGTCGGGATTACCGGTACTGACGGGAAAACTACTACGTCTACCATTATTCACCGTATCTGTGAAGAGGATGGAGTTCGGAATGGGTATAGGTCGTTTCTTGTTGGTAATGTAGGGGTGCCTTTTTCGTCGATGGTTATGGATATGAGTTCCGGGGATGTTGCTGTCGTGGAGCTCAGCAGTTATCAGCTGGAGCGCTGTTTTACCTTTAAGCCGGATGTTGCTGTAATAACTAATGTTACACCGGATCATCTG
>SZXZ01000069.1 GCA_005843835.1 Chlorobium sp. | reverse complement strand
GAGTCTCGTTTCCCGCTCAGAGATATAAGCATAGCAATTAAAAGCCCTTATAAAGGGGCTTTTTGCTTTTAACCTTCCTAATAGAAATTGGCAATGGCTGTGAGAACACAGATATCATTTAATCATTATTATGGGTATCTACATAATATTGCATAAGTTCATCTCCCATTTTCTTTGCCCACTCATTTTTTCTACCCCGGCCACTCCATTTCTCAGTCTCACTTTTATAAAACTTATACACGATATCCGATATACTATTCTTTTCGGCTGATTTATCTTTATTGAATTTTTTTTGGATTTCTTCAATTGTAATCCCGTAAGACTTCATTGATTTAATGATCAAGTCTAATTCAATTGCTTTTTCTTCCTTGATAATTAATTGTTCTTCTCTTATCAGCGCTTCTTTTTTTGCTCTAATCTCATCAAGCCTTTGCGACATAATCTATTTATTTACTATACGTTAAGTAATATTTATCATTTCGACGCAAACAATTTAATAAAAAATGGAGCCGATCTTAGATTTATTTTTTTTCTTATCTTTTACTACGAACCAGTATTTCAATACCGCAAAAGTTTACTTAAAATATTTTTTAGTTCATATCATTCATATATTGTAACAACACCATTTCACACTGAAAAATAAAAATCGGAGATCAATCATGTCATCACTTTCAGCAATCAAAACAAAAATTGCAGAGCTCCAAAAACAAGCTGATGCAATTGTGAATACTGAAAAACAAGCTGTTATTGAAGACATTAAGGCAAAGTTAGTTGCTTACAATATCAGCATTGATGAACTTCAGAAAAGAGAAAAGGTTACGAAATCTGCATCGCGTCCTGTTAAGTACAGGAAAAGTGAACATGAATTCTGGGTCGGCAGAGGACCAAAACCACAATGGGTTAAAGACCTGGAGGAGAAAGGTGAAAACCTGGAGTTATACAGGATTCCAGTACAAATAACACAATGAGTCAAACAAAAGTGTAACACGCTAGTAATAATGCAGAAGCTTTTTTGATGACTCTTTTCTATCGTGGTTTTTTTACAATAACCTTCAGGATATTCATTCAATGATATCGGCGTTTGAAGATCGACTTTTAAGTGCATTAAGGGGATTTAATCATATTCTGCATGCTTTTCTGGCCATAGCGCTGGTTCTTGCAAGCATTATGGTTTTGTGGGAATTTTCAATGGATGTTGTTCATTCATTTGAGGTAAATAATCTTGCTCATGGCTTTTTGAAAGCATTGGGAACACTTTTTATTGTCTGGACACTATCAAGTCTGATTTCTGCAGAGATCAATTATGTGCATACCGGAGTATTTCATGTTGTTGTTTTTATTGAAGTTGCCATGATAAGTCTGCTGCGGCAGCTTATCATTGAACCAGTAAGAACCGCAACTGCTACTAACGCGCAAAATTTAGACCAGCTCACAAGTCCATGGCATTATGGTCTTCTTCTTGCATCCCTTCTTGTCATAGGAATTCTTCATAAACTGATAACCAGTTCAGAAAAAAAGGGTGTTATTCAGGAAGCCAAAAGTTCCAACTCCATTCTGTCTGAGAACAAAGAATAAGATTTTTTACTGACGTGCTCTGAAAGCAAGGATATTAATTGGAATCAAAATGAATATCTGAACCTGCCCAGGAATTGATCGACGAACGCCTATGCCTTAATTGCTAAACTCTTAACATGATGTCTGAAAACTTTTCCTTAAATTAATTGCTGTAAAAAAACATTCTCTTGATAAACAAAAAACAGAAATCACGATGAAAAAATCTCTTGCTGTTTTGGGTGTTGTTTTTACTGCCGGTATGATGAGTGTCCCGACTTATGCAGGTCCATCATTATATATAAGTGGAAATATTGGGGCAGCGTCTTTTAGTGACATCAACCAAAAAACTCCTGTTACTCAAGTTACAGAAGGAACAATTTCAACGAAAGCAGGTATTAACGTGACTGGTGCTGTCGGCCTGAAGTGTTGTGTCACTAACATCAGACTTGAGGCCGAATATGGCTATCAGAGAAACAATGCTGATACCATCAAAATGAGGTTTGGTACTTTCCCTCTCACTGGCAATTATTCTGTGTCGTCCTATATGGCTAACGGGTACTATGATATCAAGGCCGGTCCTGTTAATCCTTATCTTACTGCCGGTATCGGACTTGCAGAAGTTGGTGTTCATAATGTACCGAATCCACCTGACATCATTGACGAAACACATTCAGCACTAGGTTATCAGTTTGGAGCAGGTTTGGCGATCCCTGTGACTTCAACGATAGATATTGATGCCCGGTACCGCTACTTTGGTACGAGTACGGTTACCCTCTCGAATAATAACGGTAATTTTATATTACCCGGAAATAGTTTTCTGATTGGATTGAGAGTGGGTTTATAAACTACGACAAAGGTTATTACAAAGGAGGTTTAGGCCTCCTTTTTTTATGCCCTGGTTAACTCACTTTGCGCTGTGACTTTTTATGAAGATAAAAAGTCATACAAAAGGGATGGATTACATCACACTCTGGGAGACAACACAGAGATACATTTATAAGAAACGGACGGTTGTGGATCTGGTTTGATTGAGAAACCTAAAAAAATACTCGTATCACGATTGTGATTTTCATATATTTTGAACCTTATTTCTCAAGATGAAAACCTTAATTTTAAGTAAAAAACATAACCGAGATAGTAATGCGAAAGAATTACAAGAAAGCAAAAAGCTACTAACTCTTGTAATATATACACTTGGAGAGGTGGCAGAGTGGTTGAATGTGACGGTCTCGAAAACCGTTGTGCGCTTAGGTGTACCGTGGGTTCGAATCCCACCCTCTCCGCAGGACGATAGCCCAGTACCATCCCATACAGTCCGGAAAGCCTTGTAAAATCAGGGCTTTTTTTGTTTTAAGTATACCCTCATCTATATTTGCATTGAGAAGTCCGGCTGGTGAGCAAAGCAAAACCGGCAGACAACAATTACAAACTTTCTGGTGCTGGATTACACCTTTTAGTCACTTCCGGCTGAAGCAAGCTGTGGCATTTGAAGTCCCGATATTAAAAAATGATAAGGGTGAATAAAATGAAGAAGATTTCCGGTTCAAACGTCTATTTCAAGAAAGTATTGCCAGTCTTCTGGTTTGGATTTCTGGCGTTTTTTACCGTCACATCCTTTGCGTCAGGGGCAGCCTGTAATTCAGTCATGTTCCTTATTATGCCAATTCTCATGGCGGTATTTGGTTATGTTTTATTTAAGAAGCTGGTCTGGGATTTAGTCGATGAAGTGTATGACTTGGGCAATGAATTACTTTTTAAAAAAGGCAACCTAGAGCAGCGTATAAACCTGAGAGATATTGTAAATATCGATTACTCTCAAATGAGTTCTCCAGAACGTATTGTGGTAAATGTTCGATATGAAGGTCCACTTGGCAAGGAATTAGTGTTTAATCCGCCAGCGCGCTTTTTTCGTTTTTCCAAGAGTCCTCTCATTAAAGAGTTAATTGAGCGGGTTGATCGTGCGCGAAACACCTAACTGTTGACAGGGTAAGAAGTCAAGATTGAAATGGATGTTGGGCCGCTGCTGTTTCAGTAGCCTTGGCATCCTTGAGTTTTATATACAGGAGATACAGAAACACCTTTTGAAGTGGAACCTGGATAAGTAAGGTGTACATGTAAAGTCCGGTGATGATCAAAAGCCAGATCTGCGGGTCGTACAGCGAGAACATACCTGCAGGGGGCATTCCAGTGAAAATACTCCGAAATAGAATAAACATCTGCTGGAAAGGCAACCCGGCCAGTGAAAGCCTTTATCAATATTCAGGAATCCTGCTTTCTGCCTTTTGCTTTATTATACATTTGACATCCGTTGCCTGACATTGCGGATGAGCAGCCTTAGCAAAAGAAGAAGAAGAGCGACAACGACAATGATCAGGAGCAGTGTTGTCCATGTAATCCAATTTCCGCCGGCGAGAAGATCGACGGGATTCCATGACGTTTCGATAATTATCCGGCCTTCCGGTCCTTTATAATGTTCCGGAATCTGGGAGATGTTGTTCCTGACAGGAAAAGCGGATAAATATTCGGCCAGAGCAACCCACTCCCTTAGAGGTTCGATCTTTTCTCCCCTCCCTGCCTGCTCCTTTGTCATGACGGTCAGAGAGTCGGGATTCGTGATAACGCGTCCTGAGCTATCCCTCAAGGAAACATTCAGGATACCAAAGGATTTCTTGCCGAGCAGGTCGACAAGGTTTGCGACATAGGAATTGACGGCTACACGGTACAACTTGTTATCCGAAAGTTGTTTGTAGGTACTATCCGGCTCCTGGACCTCGACCGAGCTCACACGGTCGAACATCATCCTGTGTGGATTGTACCGAAAACGGATTCCTGCTACGCTGAGGTGAGCATCCTGCTTTAATGGAGCTATCGTTGTCTCGACCTCGAGAAATTGCTTCAGGTCAGATCCTTTGAGATAAATAGCAATGATAGTATTGCCGCAATAGCCTTGCTTCTCCGGCCCGAGCGAAGCGGTTTCGAAAACGTCTGACGTCGTTATTTCACCATGAAAGAGAGGAGCACGAATATTGCCCAACACATTAACTGCAGCATTTACGAAGATATGGTGGCTTCCTTCTGCTTTTTTGACGGCATTCCTATAGGAATCAACTATGAGATTGCCAAGCCCGTTTTCGCCGGGGTGACCTTTTCCATATGGCTCGGCTTCGCAATCAAATGGCATTGCGGCGATCAGCTTTCGGAAACTGTATCCGAAATGGTTGAGGTATTTTTTTTCGACATCGTGCATGTACATTGCTATACAACTCGCAATTTCTTTGTCCTCGGCAATATCGGCATGAACTTTTTTCAATTCGTATTCGTCGAGGCTTATACCATGTCTGTTATCTGGCACTGTCAATCTGATGCGCCCGAGATAGGTCCCATATGCCCCGACTGACCCAATAAATGTTTTATGGGCAATTCCATGACCGTCAGAGGGATCGATAACTTTATTGTTGACGATTATCGGTTTTCTGAGCAATGTATGGGTGTGTCCGCTGATAATGACATCGATATCGGGAACGGAGACAGCAAGATTTTCGTCTTCGGAAAGGTTATGAACAGGATTGGTTCCGCAGTGTGAAAGACATACAATGAGATCTACCTTTTCATGTTCTTTCAAGAGTTTCACCACCCTCTTTGCCGCTTCCAGCTGATCTGTAAATACAACAGGAGGGGCAAACGGGGCATCTTCGGCGGCATCTTTTCCAAGCAACCCGAAGATACCGATACGTAAACTATTGCGTTCGATCACCTCATAATCGTGAACAGGATACCACTTGAAGGCATTTTTCAATTCCCTGTCGCCGGAACCTTTCTTACTGAACGTGATATTCGAACATACTATCAAGGGCTTTTTTGCCGTCAGTGAGGACATTGGTTTTGGCTGTGAGTTATAGAGCATCTCTGCCAGTCCGATCGGGTAGAAATCGAAATCATGGTTTCCGAAAGTGATAACATCGTATCCCATGTTTCTTAAAAGATGGAGCTCTGGAGCTTCCTTTGAAAAAATTGTATGATAGAGTGTTCCTTCTGCGAAGTCACCGGCATCGACAAGAATTATGCCATCGGATTTGCCATAAGTTTTACGCTTCTCTGCGATAATACTTGAAAGGCGCGAAAACCCGCCTACGGATTCAACTTCACCATTGAAATTGCGTTCCCAGTGAGGCGTAAGATGAGAGTGGAGATCGTGGGTAAAGAGTATCGTCAGACGCTTTTCTTTGGCGACAGCATAAACGGCAGTTGGGTTTGCTACCGTTATTATCTGTACAGTTATTACAAATTGGAGGCTGAGCAGGAGCAAAACTTTCGCAAGCCGGCTTACAGTTTTCATGATCGCATGGTTTTTATGTACTGTCAAGTTATCAAAAAAACGGAAGGCAGGATACCATTGTAGATTGGATTTCTATCTGAAGAGAGGAAAATTGGAGCTATAGGTGGTCGGTCGATTTTCAAATAAGCTGTATTTGGAAATTCTCCTCAAATTGAGCAACCAACAACATTTGCAAATACTTTCTGTACTTCTTCATAACCTGACAGTATCAAATTTTGGCCATTTACCCCTTTTAGTTATGTTTGAAAGATAGTTCCATATTTCAAGGATGTTCCTAAACAAATAGAGGAGTTAATGGACAATGAAAGGCAAAGTCGCATTGGTAACGGGCGCAAGCCGCGGTATAGGTCGGGCTACGGCAAAACTTCTCGCCGCTGAAGGTGCAGCTGTCGGGGTGAACTATTTCCAGAGTGAAAGTGCGGCAATGGCTGTTGTTGAAGAAATCATGAACGCCGGTGGCAGGGCGCATGCTGTCAGGGCGGATGTCCGCGATGAGGGGCAGGTGCGTTTGATGGTTGGGGAGGTGGAAAAAAACCTCGGTCCGGTCGACCTTCTGGTAAGCAACGCTTCGATCGGGTTTCCGGTAAAACCTTTCACGCAATTCTCCTGGAGTGAATTTGAAGCGAAGCTTTGCGGAGAGCTCCAGTCTATATTTTTCAGCTGCCAGGCTGTGCTGCCAAGCATGATTGAAAGGAAATCGGGAAGCATCATCGCCATTTCGAGCACTCTTTCGCGTCATTCATCGCCGGGTTTCATTGCACACTCCACTGCGAAATCGGGCCTTGATGCTTTTGTCCGCTCTCTTGCGGAAGAGGTTGGACCGTTTGGCATACGCGTCAATGTTGTTGCTCCCGGCCTTACGTTGACTGACGCTACGTCCTGGTTGCCCGAGGAACAGAAAGCGATGATGGCGGAAATGACCCCCCTGAAGCGGGTTGCTCTCCCGGAAGATGTAGCTGGGGCAGTGCTTGCAATTGCTTCTGACCACAGCCGATTTGTGACGGGATGCTATATCCCGGTTTCGGGTGGGATGCTGATGCTGTGACATGGCTTGGGCATGAGCTGCCCATAAACTTTTACTGAACTACGGGGTTTAACATACTGCCCTGCTCTTTCGCTTTATACTGAACCTGATGATTCAGGTTCGGTATAGCGCACGTAAACTTGCTTTTCAGGTCCACTGCTACGCGTTATCGGGCAACTTTCTATTTATGAGACTTGTTTCGGATTTGCTTGAGTTTTTTCAAATCACTCTGCATATCACCGCCATGTGGCGAACGAAAATTAACAAATATCCATTGAGTGCCGATTTGCGCCACTTCAGCGATTACATTTGGTTCCGGGTTTCTTTTACCTCCTGAAACACCATACAGTTCTATCAGGTAATTTTTGCCTTGCTTTTTTATATCCCCTACCTGGTATCGATCTTCAAGTTCCTGGCTGCATAAAAATGGATCCCAATCAAGGCCGACAATCTCTTCGGGGTGTTTTGATGATGCTTCGTAATCCTCTTTTAATGCCACGATTAGCTTTGGGCTGAACATTTTTGCTTTTTCTGTTATGGCCCTGACATCAGGTGCGATCTTACTGTTTTTGTGTGAGATAATGCCATACCAGTCATAAAACTCCTGAACAAATTTCCGAACGGAATCTTGAGGAGTCAGGACTTGGGCGATGCCAAGAGTGGAGCAGGCAATGAAGCATGCCAGCAGTATCGTCAATGAAAACAATCTTTTTCTAGAATCGATCATAACGTGCCTTTTTTTTGCAGAATATAATACGCCGGGCATACCGTTCACGGTCGAGACCTAAGTGTCAACGGGTTACCCGCATTTTGTGACGGCATATGCGCTGTAAATCGGCAGAAAGGTTATCTTTTGCTCAGGAAGATCTGCATACCGGCGTTCGGAGAAGACCATTGCATTACCACATTCCGGGTACGAAGCAAGAAAAAGATGCAGACTCCTCAAGCTGCCGGTGGCGCCACTTTTTACCTCTACCGGATGAATCTTACCGTCTAGAATAGCCAGATAGTCAACTTCAGCAGAACTGTTTTTTTCCTGTCGGTTCCAATAATAAAGGCTGCCTTGTTGTGATACCAACATCTCTTGACCGACAAACTGCTCTGCCATAGCTCCTCGGTATATGGCGAGCAAATCGTTTTTGACATACTCAATGTCATTCGGCATGCCTGAGAGATAGCGCATCAATCCAATATCGAGCATGAGAGACTTAAATGTTTTTGCCGAAGCAGATGCACCTAAGGGAAGCCCTGAGGGATCAACAGAGGGGATCCTTCGGGCTACCTGAGCCAGGCACAAGGCATCAAATGCTTTTTTCAGAGTCGGGTTACTGTACCCTTCTCCCAAGCGTGCATATTTGATTTGTTTTCCGATTTGCTGTGAGAGTGAGGTAAAGACTGAGTTTAGACAAAAACGGTCAACTTTAGGAGTATATTTGGCAAAGTCCATCCTATAGGATTCTGCAATCTCTTTGTGTACTTCAAAAGCATCACGCATTGAGTTGTTCTCGAGATATGCCTTTACAGCTGCCGGCATTCCCCCGATAAAGAAATAGCGTTTCAACTCCTCGCGCAAGAGATCATGCACTGCTGGCGATATTTCTGCTGGATTGCCCTGAACAGCGGATGCTGCCGGGGCGTTGCCGATTGCCTCTAAATATTCAGCAAAACAGAGTGGATAAAGGTTTAGAAACTGAACCCTGCCCACAGGAAAGGAGCTCTCTTCAAGTGCAAATTCAAGAAGCGAACCGGCTGCTACGACATGCAGTTCAGGCATCTCCTCATAAAAATAACGTAGGGCGGTTATGGCACGGGGACATGCCTGTATCTCATCAAAAAAGAGCAGCGTTTTTCCTGGTGTGATCTTTTGCTGTAGAATAACTTCAAGGTCGGAGCAGATACGAGCTGCCTTAAGGTCGCCATCGAAGAGTTTGCGTAGGAGCTGATTTCGCTCAAGATCGACGACGGCAAGAGATTCAAACCGTTTTTTTCCAAATTCTTTGAGTGACCAGGTTTTGCCCACTTGACGAGCGCCCCGCAGAATGAGAGGTTTGCGACGTTTTCCTTCCTGCCAGAGCTGAAGATCGTTTTCAATAAATCGAAGCATGTGTCCGATTGAAGGATGAGTTATAATTGTAGTTTAAATTTACAAGGCAATTTATGCTATTATGCTATTATAATACAAGGCATTTTTAAACTTATTGATTGGAATATATAAATAACGCAGGGAATTAGATTTTTTCCATAAGCTGGTGATGCAGTAATCGGGGCACCGCAAGGCAACCCAGAATTATCTTGATTTAAGGATGTCAAGACAGAATTTACGTGATGTTTACAATGAGGAGAAGTATACGTTACTCAAAATCTACTACTTTAAGGCTGCCCTTACATAAGAACATTAGAACGGGGTTCATACATTAGTTAAAACAAACTTACGATGGAGTGGTTGTATTGCGATTTCCATATCCATACGACATGGAGTGACGGGAAATTTTCGGTCAAAGATGTTGTGCAGTTGTACGGTGAGGCCGGGTTTGATGTAATTGCCATAACAGACCATGTACTAGACAGCAGGAGTCTGTTACAGGCAAACAAAGAGGGCGGGAAGCATTACAGTATTGAAAAACAACAGTTTATCCATTATCAGCGAGAGCTCTGGAGCGTTGCCCGCTATGCATGGGAAGCTTATAAGATGCTTGTTATTCCCGGTATTGAGCTGACTAACGATAGCTCAAAGTATCATATACTTGCGCTTGATAATAAAGAATATATCAGCCCTGATCTTGGCGTTGAAGAGATCCTGATTGAAATTAAAGCTCAGGGTGGAATTTCTGTTGCATGTCATCCCTACATACGTAATCATTCCGGTGAAGCACCTTCAGAGTATCTCTGGACTAACAAGGACCGGTTTGCATTGAAGTTTGATGCATGGGAAGTCGCAAACCGTGATGACCTGTTCAATGTTGTCGGGTTAAAAAAATTCAACTTCATCGCTAACTCGGACTTTCATGAGGAAAAGCATCTCAGGTCGTGGAAGACACTGCTGCGATGCTCTCGAAATGCTGAAGCTGTTAAACAGGCTATAAGAACCAACGAAGCGATTGCCTTATTTCTGTACCGTGGGGGTAATTTAAAATAACCGTTAATGTTTAGACATTCAACTTATGGGTATGGGCCTATGGGAGCAGTTGACGGAACAGCTGATTCAAAGAAAAGTTCAATTACACTACTTCACGTTGCATAAAGCCATACCGGGCGGCTAATGACCTAGGTCGGATTCCGAAGGACAGCATAGGGACTCGTTTTTCTGCCAATAGCGGAACATAACCGAATTTCGGGCTTCTCCCTATCTTGACAGTACAATTATTTTTAATATCGGCCACTGGTGTGATTGAAACCGAGTTCGAAAACTTAAATGGGTGACCGTTATCTTTTCGTTCTTTTCAACTAGATTGAATTCTAAACAGGCACGTATCTTGAATCTTCTATTGTGGTGACTGTCGTCGAACCGTATCAAAAGGTGGTCGCCCAGGCCCATGAAAAGCAGGGATAATAATTCAAACAAAAATGGAAAAGGCATTGACCTGCTAGTGGAGAAAGCTCTTCTTGCGCTTGGGCAAATGTTTTTTACCAGAATAAAAAAGCTGATAGAAGAGTTAACGATAACAGAAGAGCCACATCATCCCGCTGCTTGCAGCGGGATGACTTTATTGAGTTATTTCTAAAGTAATATAAAATATATGAGTAACGTCTATACCAGTTTCATGGCTGTGCTGAATGTTGACACTCCGGAATGCCGGTGTCTTCTATGCGAATGACGGTAGTGATGATGGTGATGCCTTCGTCCTCCTATGCGAATATTTACTCCGACTCCAGCCTGGGTGTCAGCCAGAGGAGTGCCCAAAAACATTCCTGCGATTCCTATGGCTATCAACATGGTTTTTTTCATCATTATTCTCCTGTTTAGTTGTTGTTAAATAACGACAGCAAAAGCCTCCTGTATATTTCCTGTCATTTTGTAGCAGAGACGCCGCTCTAGTTTGTCCCTGTCTGGTTTGCTACGTATCCGCTTTTTGCTTAGCCGGATTCTTAACACCTGCATCACTCGCCCATATTGAAGCTGAGCATCCAGCAAGCGTCATAAGTAGTGCAACTCTTGACAATGGGTTGATCTTCATAAGAGTCTCTCGTTTTTCTTTTCTGTTTTAGCAAGGGGTTTGAAACTCAGTCAACCTACCCCCCTAACTAAAACAGTGAAAATATTACGCCTGTCTCTTTTTTATAACTTGTTGCTTTATAGCTTTATTCTCAGGCCAAGCAAGAGGCTGTTGCTTGCGAAATGAGTATCGAATCCATCATCAAGACGGAAATCAGCAGTGGCAAAGTGGCGATAACGGGCATCAAGCTTTACGCCAGGGCTTAGAGGAACTGCAGCACCCACTCCAACCTGATAGGCCAATGCGGTTTCATGTTCGCTGTATCTGTTATGGTCACCAGCAAACCTGAGGTCATCAAATTTAATCCGTGCTGCGCCTAGACCAGCGGTGAGATAGGGTTTAAATCCTTTTCCGTCATAGATGTTATAGTAGCCGTTTGCTAAAAACGACCATACATTAACATCGCCACGGTAGTCTGAAGAACCAAACCTGCTAAATAACGTATTTATGCTATTGGTCTGATATCCAACTTCAGCTTCAAGACGGCAATCTCTGTCCGGGCAGCGAATACCAATTGCTCCGAGCACATTTGTGCCACCATCTAATGAATACTTGAACGCCCCATCGTTAATATCATTTACCCAGGACATGCCGATATTGCCACTAACGTATTGCTCCATGGCGGAAACCGGAGAAGCCCACAATCCAGTAATCAAAGCTGCTACAAGTAGTGAATAATTATTTTTCATTTTCATTCCAGTCAGTCATCATTTTAAAAACGCACGCGCATATATATCACGTATGCAATGTAAGCAATTCCGACCTCATTAATTAGAGTTAATGATGGTTATATTAATATTTATTATATATATGACGCTTGTTTTGTGGAATTTACCAATGTTAAACCGGTCGGTTATGGTAAAAGGCTATTTGGAGTAAGGTAAACTTCGTTGAGTGTTGTTGTAATCTTACACAGGGAGAGAAATACGCAATCATTATTGGACATTTTATGCAGACAATAAGGGTATATATTTTATGTTTAAAGGATAAATAGCAGCCTTATATTTTTTTTCTGTCAGTTATTCTTATAATTTTTCCGGTTTGTATTTTTTTTATTTTTAGATTTGCATTTATGCTTACATTTACTATAAGATGTATTTTTTCTCTACCCATAATAATAATGCATTTCTTGATTTTGACGTTATTAAGATTCAGATCAATTACTTTTCCTGACTTTTCTTTTTCAATAGCCTTATGAATAATATTTGGAGCATTTTGAATCAGGGAGTTGAATTTGAAGACAAGTTTAGTCGCAATAGTATCTCTGATACGATTATGGAATAAATCGGCTTCTGGATTAAAGAATCTTTGGTTTTGGCTAAGTTCAAAATCAAAATTTTCTATTTTTAATGTTTGACTTGGAA
>SZXZ01000082.1 GCA_005843835.1 Chlorobium sp. | reverse complement strand
TATTTTATTTTTGTGCAACTCATTGATACATTTTCTTTGTAATCTTTTACTCTCGAACAAGTTAACGCTTTTATTGCGTTCTGTTTACAGTGACAGCTCCTTCATTATTGTATCCATATCCTTATCGCCCCTGCCAGACAGATTGACCACCAGAATGGAGTCTTTTGCCATTGCAGGTGCTTTGGTGATGGCGTAGTGAACAGCATGAGCCGATTCAAGTGCACAGATAATGCCTTCGGTTTCAGCAAGTGTCTTAAGGGCGGCAAGCGCTTCTCTGTCCGTGACGGATGTGTAGGTCACCATTTCCAGTTGCTGCAGATAGCAGTGTTCAGGCCCGACACCGGGATAATCAAGACCTGCTGATATGGAATGAGCTTCCTGCACCTGCCCGTCCTCGTTCTGCAGAAGTTTAGTCATGGCACCGTGCAACACTCCAGGGGTTCCAAGCGTTAAGGAAGCAGCATGACGCGCATCCAGGCCTTCACCTGCAGCTTCGACACCAACAAGCTCAATCTCAGAAGCATCGTTTAAAAATTCATAAAACATGCCGATTGCATTGCTGCCCCCACCAACACACGCAGTGATGACGTCAGGCAGTTTTCCCGTCTGTTCAATAATCTGTGACCGGGTTTCCTTACCGATAACAGCCTGAAAATCACGGACAATCATAGGATAAGGATGCATGCCGACCACCGAACCGATAATGTAAAAGGTCTCTTCAGGATTATTCATCCAGTCACGGATAGCCTCGCTTGTTGCATCTTTCAGTGTTTTTGATCCACTGCCAACCGCACGAACTTCAGCACCGAGCAGTTTCATTCTGGCAACATTCGGAGCCTGTCGCCGGATATCCTCTTCACCCATATACACAATGCATTCAAGATCAAACAGAGCGCAGACAGTCGCCGTGGCAACTCCGTGCTGCCCTGCACCGGTTTCGGCAATCACTCTTTTTTTGCCCATCCGTCGGGCAAGCAGCACCTGTCCAAGTGCATTATTAATTTTATGCGCTCCTGTATGGCAAAGGTCTTCACGCTTCAGGTATATCTGCGCTCCCTGCAGTGTCTGGCTGAGTCTTTCGGCATGATAGAGCGGTGTTGGTCTGCCAACATAATCACGGAGAAGGTGGTTCAGTTGTAACTGAAAAGACGGATCTTTTTTTGCCTTAAGGTACTCCGATTCAAGATCGGCGGCATTTTTTATCAGAGTTTCAGGGATGAACTTGCCTCCGAAACTGCCGAAATGACCGGCGGAATCAGGAGCAGAATAAGCAATCGGCACCATGGAATGACTATGAATTATAGATTTAGTGACATAATGGTTCAGCATTTATGGTGAAACGTCTTTATAGAAAAACTCCCACCAGCTACTTATTAAATAATATATTAAATAAAATAAGCTTTTTTTATTCCCTGTAAAGTATTGTATTAAAGCTCTTTATGCTGAATTTTATGCTCTACAAAAAACCCTTTATTTGCAAAAAATTTACAAATATAAATCAAGCTATAAAGAGCTATTATTTCCACAAATATAAGGTTTTCCGCGAATAGAGTTTCATCCCTCCGAGAGATTACAATAAAGCCTAAACCCTAACTCTCTACCTAGCACAAATTCAAACCCTCCAGTGCATCGGCTACCCGCCAAACTCCCTCTCCGGAAACAACTTCTCCACAGCAGACCCCGCCGCGTCCGACGCATGCGACAACTCCGGCCGCGTCACCTTATCAATATCCCTAGTCCCCGCCCCTCACCCAATCACCGCAGGCGAATCCTTCCTCCTCTCATCCACAGCCGGAACCCCACGACGTCCCCAGCGTTCAAGCAACCATGCCGCAGCAAACCAGCTCGTTAACGAAGCAGCCTCCGACGAAGCCTCAGCCAGCGACACCGCAGTATACAAATCACGGTACAACCCGCAACCCTCAAGCTCACCCCGCTTCTTCCAGTTCATCAAAGACAGAATCCGCCCACATAGATTTATGCTTATGTTCACTTGAAATGCGGTAGACCTCTTTCTCCTGAGCAAGATTTCTCCTCCCTTCATTGGCGTAAAGCTCTTCCAAATGTAACGATGTTGCCGAAATCGTATCCGGGTTCATCTCCTTTCGACTTCCGTGTAATTTCGAAGCCCATCCAAGGTGAAGCTGCGCTATCTCCTCCGAATCAGCTTTTCTCATTCCCATAAGCGAGTTATCAGCAGATGCAAGGTTTTTGAATTCCGAAACCATAGCAGAGCCTTCTTCAGGTAAGTGAAACAGATAAGAGTTCTCCTCATGCCGTTTCATCATATCAGCAGTGGGAAATGGCTATAATGCATTTTTAATATTCCAGAATACTGTCAGTAAGTATCTGCAACAACTTGGTGTCACTGAAAATGATAGTTCTCACTCTATCGGTTTCTTGATCAAACATCTTCCCATTTCCACTATATTTAATCTTTTATCAGTGACCATCACAATACTTTAGCGGAGCAAAGCTGACTTGAAGTTTCATATCAGACAAACTGGCATACGTACCATTATCCGGCTTTTTCTTTTAGCAGTACCTCTGTTCTTTACGAAAGAGCCGAGCGCTGCGGCATCGCCTGACCAGCGGAAAAAGGCTGTATCTGAACAAAAGACTCTAGCTGCACTCGATACATCCTTCGATTCAGGCGGGTTAAAAAAAACCGTAATTTTTACTGCCAGGGATTCAGTTATTTACAATCTCGACCAGCGCAATATGGAATTATGGGGCAAAGCGCGCATCGACCATGAAGATGCCAACGTCAAAGCCCCTAAAATTGTCATTGATCTCGATACCTCACTTTTTCATGCATTCGGTAGTGCCGATTCTTCAAAAAAGCATGCGGAGCCAGCCGTCTTTACGGATCGCGAAGGGAGTTTTAATGCTGAAGAATTAACCTATAATTTTAAAACAAAAAGGGGAGAGACATCCAATGTCTTATCATCTTCCAATAAGATCAATTTTAGTGGCGAGCATGTAACAAGACTCGAAAATGGTCAGATGATCATCAGGGATGGTACATTCACTTCCTGTGATGATCTCCTTCCTCATTACTGGTTTTCTTCCTCCCGGATGACCATTATTCCCGACAACAGGATAATTGCCAGTCCGCTGATCATGTATATACGGCCGGAGATTTTTTCTCATCACCTGCCTGCCATGCCTATACTTGCACTTCCTTATATGGTTTTTCCTTTAAAAGAAGGGAGATCATCAGGTTTTCTCACGCCCCGCATAGGTAATAACAGCGACACAGGATATTCACTCTCGAATATCGGGTATTTCTGGGCTATCAACGATTCTATGGATTTGAGGTTTGATGGAGATATATCGTTGAACGGAAGCTGGCGTCTTGGAGACAGGTTTCGCTATAAAGCAAGCAATGTTTTTTCAGGCGAGATAGCAGGGGAGTACAAAGATTATGCACAATACAGGGATTGGAATGCAAGAGTTATCCATAACCAGGTGTTTGATTCATCCACCAGACTTGATGTCAACATTCAGCTCCAGGGTCCACCTCAGGGTTATGATCTTAATTCGCTGAATTCAATTACGATGTTAAACCAGCAATCCAATGCGCGCGCAGCATTGGCAAAGACCTTTAACGATGATAATGGCATAGCCGCACTTACCTACAATCGTTCCGAAAACCTGAGCACTCTTGACGCGACCCAGACCATCGATGCCTTGTTTTACCAGAACCGCATGTATCCTTTTCGAACAGGTTACTCCGATAATGACTGGAAATCTGATGTTTCAATTTCCACATCAGCTTCTTTCAGCGGTACATCCAGCTCATACAGTGCTGTAACATCATCCGGCTATGCCGCAAATGCCAATGTAGAGTTGGGGTATTACAGTGAATTTTCGGAAGGTTCCAAAGCTTTTTTTACACAAGGATTAAGCCTGCAGGCAACACAACCCGTGTCCGGACTTTACAATTACAGTAATAGCGGTAAAAGCCTGGTTATACCCTTGCGGATGCAGTCTACTCTGTTCAATTATTTTAATGTCAATCCAAGCCTGACCTTTATCCATTCTTTGCAGTCAGATGATGCAAATAAGGATGCATCAACAACCATTTTTGCCGTTGATGCAAGTACAAGGCTATACGGCACGGTTGAGACAAAATTTCTTGAGAATCTTTTCGGGCTCAGCGCACTGCGTCACACCTTTAATCCTACGGTCAGCTACCTGTGGAATCCTGCGTTTTCAGGTTCTGCATATAACTTCTATGGAAGTGTGTATGACTGGACAGACCCACTTCTTTTTGTCCGGTTAAATAACACAACATATGCCGGTATACCTGAAGGGCAAAGCACCCTGGGTATTACCCTGAAAAATCTTATTCAAGGTAAAGTAACGGGTATGTCTTCCCCGGATGAAGATAATTCCCCTTATGGGGAGAGCACAGTTCATTTGCTCTCTTTAAACGCAGCGACATCCTACAATTTTAATGCCGATGCAATACACCTGGCCCCGATTACACTTACAGCATCAAGCAATGTTCTGTCACCGAACCTTCTTTTCAGTGCAGGAAGCATGTATGATATGTACAGCTACAATCCGCTGACCGGCGAAAGGATCAACCGCCTCTATAACGATGACGGCAAAGGACTGTTTCGCTTTATCAAGGGATTTTTGAACATGAGCTATAGCATACAGGGAAGCGGAGGCACTGACCCTGCTGCTCTCCAGTATCCTTCAACTGCAGAGCCAATTTTTATACCGAATGCCGCTCAGTCCATATTTCTGGATCGCTTTAATACAGATTACTTTAGAAACATCAATTACCGGCAGCCCTGGCAGATTCAGTTTTCCCTTTTTTTACAATCAGACAAAACTAATCCTTTGTCTCCAACTACTAGCACTCTCTTAAATGCATCAGTAAAGGAGTCATTATCACAAGAATGGCAGATTGTTTTAAATAGCGGGTATGACATTCAAAACAACGAATTTGTTTTTCCTTTGCTGCAGCTTAATCGGGATCTTCATTGCTGGCAAATGAGCTTCCAGTGGATTCCATTCGGACAGTTTCGCAGTTACGCTATCCAGATAGGTCTGAAAGCTCCATTGAGCGATTTCAACGTTAGAACAGGCAAGGGAACAACGTATTGATTCGTATTCAAGCTGGCTGAATCAATTCAAGTATCTTTTCTAGTCTGTTGTTAAACTCTTCATGAGCATCATGGTGGACACAGTGTGATGCCTTCGAAATGATAAAAGCTCCGGCCTGAGGAAGAAGTTGCTGAAATTCAGGAATTATTTTCTGAGGTGGTAGTGCAGTGTCTTCCGCGCCCCATACAAGAAATACAGGACCTTTGTAATTACAAGGTTTTGTGATATGATCCAGTCTGAAATCCAGAGGTCTCTTTGACGGAGAAAGATACGACCATTGAGACCCTTTATCCTGCAGAGGTAGGGTAAACTGGTTGGCTAATTTTTCATCTACCTTGCTTTGGTTGAAATATGTTGGCATAAGGCTCTGACCCACAGCAATGGGATTTGAAAAAGCGGCCAGAAGCATCTCCCCTATAATAGGTGAAGCTACCAGACCGAAAAATACATTGGTCATCCCGTCCATCATATCCCCAAAAAGGCCGGACGGATTTACCAGTATAAGTGCCTCAACTTTTTCAGGTTTATGGTGAGCGAGATAAACCCCGCTTGCGGCACCCATCGAATGGCCGACAATAATGACTTTATCTAATTTTTTCAAGAACATAAACGTTTCAATCTGTGCCGCAAAAAGTTCAAGACAGTATCGAACGTTCGGTTTCTCAGACTTCCCGAATCCGATAAGGTCCATGGCATAAATTTTATGTTTATGAGCAAACTCGGGAATATTCAGATCCCAGTGTTCAATCATAGCTCCGTACCCGTGAATAAAAAGAAGCGGAGTTTTTTCAGGGTTATTCTGACCGAATTCCTGATACCGGATTTTTGCTTCGTCTTCAGGTGAGAATTGCCAAAGAAAATATTGATCTTTCACAGTGTTGCTCATGGGACATAAAGTAAAATTTTCGTACGGATAAAACTTATAAAACAATATATCCGTTACGTGCCAATATAAAAGATATTGGTTAACATGGGTAATAGGGTTAAATTAATCCTATTTATTCGAATTACATTAAATATGCTTCAGGTTTCCCGAAAATTTGAGTATGGACTTCATGCGGTCACCTATCTTGCAACCAAGGGTCAGGACAGGGTTGTAACCGTAAAAGAAATGGCTGAAGATATAGGATTTTCACAGGAGTTTCTTTCAAAAGCCATGCAGAGTCTTAAAAGGGCAGGGATTGCAACTTCTGTTCAGGGCGTAAAAGGCGGCTATATGCTTGGCATGAAGACTGGCGATATAACAGTTGCTGATATAGCTTTTGCTATCGAGGGTAAGCTGCATCTTGTACATTGCGGCGTCAAGGGGAATAGTTGCGAAATCTTTTCCTCATGCCAGCACAGAGGGTATATGAATAATCTTCAGGGCAGAATCCAGGGCCTTTTGGAGGAGACCACCATCCAGTCTCTTCTGCAGCAGAGAGAACCTTGACCATTCGCAACAAAAAAAGGTTTTTTCCAGAGCTTTCTTCTGTGTTTATTGTCTCACCGAGGTAAGAGCTCTCTGCTGGTAAAACGGGTTGCCTCCTCATTTTTTATGCACAATATTATTTTACACTATGACCACTCATAGACTCAAAAATTCAGCAGTAGCTGAAACGAGTCTGCCGGATATTGTCCTCAAAGGCATTAATACCCATAATCTTGCAAATATCTCGGTATGTATTCCCCGCAATCGCTTGGTTGTGCTCACTGGTGTCAGTGGTTCGGGCAAATCAAGTCTGGCGTTTGATACCCTCTATGCAGAAGGTCATCGTCGCTATGTAGAATCTCTTTCGGCGTATGTTCGGCAGTTTCTCGAACGGATGCCGCGACCTGATATTGAAAGTGTGGAAGGAATTGCTCCCGCAATTGCAATTGAGCAGAAACCCATTCCAAAAAATCCGCGTTCAACTGTCGGCACCGTGTCGGAAATTTATGACTATCTCCGCCTTCTTTACGCCCGGATAGGCAAAATCTATTCTCGCGATACCAACGAGCTGGTTTTAAAGCATACCCCCGACGATGTAAGCATGCAGGCTGGTTTTCTTGATGAAGGCACAAAATTTTATGTAGGGTTCTTTTTCCCATCTCATCAGGATGCCGGGCACCATATATGTTCAGCTGAGGATGAAATCGCAAACCTCCTGAAAAAAGGGTTTTTCCGGGTTGTCGATGACGGGGATGAAGTTCTTGACCTTAACAATGATCTTATCTGCAAGCGGATACTTGAAATGCCCTCAGCCGATCGATCCAATCTTCTTGTTCTTGTAGACCGTTTTTTGGCGAAGAATGATGAAAAAGTTTTCAGTCGTGTATCACAGGCAGCGGAAAGCTGTTTTAACGAATCAGGAGGGTATGCGGTTTTAAAGGTAGTGGGAGGAAAAACCTATCGTTTCAGTGATCGGCTTGAATTGAACGGGATTGAATATCAGGAGCCTTCACCTCAGCTTTTTGCCTTCAACTCACCCATAGGGGCTTGTACTTCCTGTCAGGGGTTTGGACGGATTGCCGGTATTGACGAAGATGCTGTTGTGCCGGACAAGTCGTTAACCATTGCAGAGGGCGCAATTGCCTGCTGGAACTCAGAAAAGTATCGTTGGAATCTTAAACAGCTCCTTGCCATTGCGCCAACATTCGGAGTACCCCTTGATATTCCGTACGAAAAGCTCTCGTATGCTCATAAGGAGATTATCTGGAAAGGTCTTCCGGACGATCGCTACAAGGGAATCTGGCCATTTTTTGCTGAAATAGAAAAAGATGCAGGCTACAAAATGCACTACAGGGTGTTTTTGAGCCGTTACCGTGGATATGCGATCTGTCCCGACTGTGAGGGATCCCGCCTTAATCCGGATGCCAGACTTGTCAGGGTTTCGGGTTCTCATATCGGTGAAGTATCTCGAATGAATATTTCCGAAGCCTCGCACTTTTTTAAGAATCTTGATATTTCACCTTTCGACCGCAAAGTAGCCGAAGTTGTCCTGCAGGAAATCATAAAACGCCTTGGCTATCTCCTTGATGTGGGGTTGAATTATCTCTCACTTGACCGATTGACCCATACCCTCAGTGGTGGGGAGTTTCAGCGAATAAATCTTTCTACATCGCTTGGTTCCCCGCTTGTCGGGGCAATCTATATCCTTGATGAACCGAGTATAGGTTTGCACCAGAGTGATTCTGCGCGCCTTATCACACTTCTCCGCAGACTTCGTGATCTTGGTAATACGGTAGTTGTTGTTGAACATGATCGCGAAATTATCGAAGCAGCCGACGAAGTTATTGATCTTGGGCCGTATGCCGGGCGTCTCGGTGGCGAAGTGGTTTTTCATGGGTCTGTCCCCGAAATGAAAGAACATGGCACCTCGCTAACTGCCCAGTACCTTAACGACACAAAGCGGATTGATGTCCCCAAAGTTCGCAGAACCCCGGATTTTGTCTCTTGCATTGAAATAACCGGAGCCATGCAGAACAATCTGAAGAATATTGATGTACGTTTTCCACTAGGCGTTATGACCTGTGTGACCGGTGTCAGTGGTTCCGGTAAATCCACGCTGGTCAACGATATTCTCAACAAGGGGATTTTGAAGGAAAAAGTAGGATTAAAAGAAAAAGTTGGAACCCATCGTTCAATTTCCGGAACCTGGCTTGTCGATCGAGTTGAACATGTCGATCAGTCTCCTATTGGCAAATCGAGTCGAAGCAATCCTGTCACCTACCTTAAGATATTCGATGATATCCGCACCCTTTTTTCACAGACCAGGGATGCAAGACAACGAGGATTGAAAGCAGGTTATTTTTCATTCAACATTCCCGGTGGCCGTTGTGAAACCTGCGCCGGAGAAGGAAGCGTTCATATTGAAATGCAGTTTCTTGCAGATATTGAAGCTGTTTGCGAAGACTGTAATGGTCTGCGTTACAAGCACGACACCCTTGATGTAAAATACCAGGGCCTCTCAATTGCAGAGGTTCTTGATATGACTGTCGAGGAAGCTGTAGTGTTTTTCCGTAACGAAAAGGGGATAGTTAAAAAGCTGATGGTTCTCGACGAGGTCGGACTTGGATACATCAGGCTTGGTCAATCCTCAAGCACCCTGTCAGGCGGTGAGGCTCAGCGTTTGAAGCTTGCAAGTTTTATAGCCCATGCCGGTGTTGAGCATACGTTGTTCATTTTCGATGAGCCGACCACAGGCCTTCATTTCGAGGATATAAAAAAATTGATCAAGTGCTTTGAAAAACTCCTTGAACAGCATAATACTCTCGTCATTATAGAGCATAATCCGGATATCATAATACAGGCTGACTGGATTATTGATCTTGGCCCAGGAGCTGGAGATAAAGGGGGCTCTCTAGTAGCAGAAGGTACTCCGGAAGATATAGCAGCTATGGACAACTCTCTCACAGGCCGCTATCTTAAGCCTTCACTCGAACGTTGAACAATGCAGGAGGGATATTTTCTTAACTTTTTATCGGTTCGTCTTCAATCGCTCCCCCATGCAGTCTGATATGGGGAAAGTGCGACTCTGCTGTTCGTTCAACCCATACGGAGCGGTCATTACTGAATTCAGACTCGTTAGCAGCTACCGACAACCGGTTTTTAGCAAGAGCAATTAATTCTGTTAAGAGAGCTGCAAACTGCCGGTCTTCGGAAGTTGCAGTGTCATCCTGCATTTTAGAAATGGAGCTGGCAAGCTTTTCCGTTGCAACCTTACCAATAGTGCAATAAAGAGAGTGATCAATGGTGTTACTAAATTCTACCGGTAGCGACATGATTGTTGTGTTCTGGGAAATTATACACCAAGAAATAAATAACCGTTTGGAAGGGAATATATTTTTTTTATTATTAATTGTTCTTTTAGCACTCGAGACCCTTGAGTGCTAAAAGCTATAAAATCTCAATTGACAAGCGATAGTATTTTACTATTAATCTAAAACCCAAACAAGAGAAGACAATGAACTTGAAACCCTTATCTGATCGAGTTATTGTTAAACCTGCACCGGCAGAGGAAAAAACCAAAGGTGGACTTTTCATTCCTGATACTGGAAAAGAAAAACCACAGTATGGTGAAGTCGTAGCAGTAGGAGCAGGTAAGATTGCCGATAACGGCCAACTGCTTGAAATGCAGGTCAAGGTAGGAAAGAAAGTGCTGTATGGCAAATATTCCGGTACCGAAGTCAACGTGGAAGGTGAGGATTACCTCATCATGCGCGAGTCTGACATTTTCGCTATTCTTGACTGACCCGTTACTAAAACTTTAAAAAACCTTACAGGAGGAACGTTTTACAATGACTGCTAAAGATATTCTTTTTGATACGGAAGCCAGAGCCAAACTTAAAGTTGGCGTCGACAAATTGGCTAATGCCGTAAAAGTTACCCTCGGACCTGCCGGACGTAATGTACTGATCGATAAAAAATTTGGAGCTCCAACCTCTACTAAAGACGGTGTAACCGTTGCAAAAGAGATTGAACTTTCTGACCCGTTTGAAAATATGGGAGCCCAGATGGTTCGCGAAGTTGCATCTAAAACCAGCGATGTTGCTGGTGATGGAACCACTACCGCTACAGTTCTTGCCCAGGCCATCTATCGTGAAGGTTTGAAAAACGTAACTGCAGGTGCCCGTCCGATTGATCTGAAAAGAGGTATTGACCGTGCTGTTAAAGAGGTCGTACAGGAGCTTAGAAACATCAGCCGCAATATTTCCGGTAAAAAGGAAATTGCACAGGTTGGTACTATTTCCGCCAACAACGATCCTGAAATCGGCGAATTGATTGCCGAAGCGATGGATAAGGTCGGCAAAGATGGTGTCATCACTGTTGAAGAAGCAAAAGGCATGGATACTGAGCTTAAGGTTGTTGAAGGTATGCAGTTTGACCGCGGTTACCTTTCACCTTACTTCGTGACCAATCCTGAAACAATGGATGCCGAGCTCGAAGATCCGCTGATTCTTATTTACGACAAAAAGATCAGCAACATGAAAGAGCTTCTTCCAATACTCGAAAAAGCAGCACAGTCTGGCCGTCCTCTTCTGATTATTTCTGAAGATATCGAAGGCGAGGCTCTTGCAACGATCGTAGTGAACAAGCTGAGAGGCACTCTTAGAGTATGTGCAGTCAAGGCTCCTGGCTTTGGCGATCGCCGTAAGGCCATGCTTGAGGATATTGCTATTCTTACCGGTGGTACCGTTATCTCCGAAGAGAAAGGCTACAAGCTTGAAAATGCAACAGTTTCTTACCTCGGTCAGGCTGCCCGTGTTACTGTCGACAAGGATAATACCATTATTGTCGAAGGTAAAGGCACCGCAGACGAGATCAAGGCACGCATCAACGAGATCAAAGGCCAGATTGAAAAATCAACCTCTGATTACGATACTGAAAAATTGCAGGAACGTCTTGCAAAACTTTCAGGTGGTGTAGCAGTTCTTAACATCGGTGCTTCAACCGAAGTAGAAATGAAAGAGAAGAAAGCACGTGTTGAAGATGCTCTGCATGCAACTCGCGCAGCTGTACAGGAAGGTATTGTCGTAGGTGGCGGTGTTGCTCTGATCCGTGCTATCAAAGGTCTTGACAGGGCTATTGCCGACAACGAAGATCAGAAGACCGGTATCGAAATTGTTCGCCGTGCTCTTGAAGAACCTCTTCGCCAGATTGTGGCAAACACCGGCACTACAGATGGTGCAGTTGTTTTAGAAAAGGTTAAGGCAGGTACTGGTGATTTTGGTTTCAATGCCAGAACCGAGCAGTATGAAAACCTCGTTGAAGCCGGTGTGGTTGATCCTACCAAGGTAACCAGAAGTGCTCTTGAGAACGCGGCATCAGTTGCCAGCATTCTTTTGACCACAGAAGCAGCTATAACCGATATCAAGGAAGAAAAATCAGACATGCCTGCAATGCCTCAGGGCGGAATGGGTGGTATGGGCGGAATGTATTAAGATCTGCTCTGTTCTAATTTTTTTAAAACCAGCCTTCGGGCTGGTTTTTTTTTGGTCATTCGTATTTGAATGACCAAGAATTGTCTACCTTTCAGAAATTTTTAGACAAACTCCTGATTTTCGAATCATGAAAGCCGTAGTTCTTATAAGTGGAGGTATGGACAGTCTTGTGACTGCAGCCATGGCTAATTACAGTGGGTTCGACTTGGCAGCCATGCATGTCAATTACGGACAGCGGACCTGGCAGAAAGAGTTGTCCTCCTTTCGTTCTATCTGCAGTCATTTTAATATACAAGAGCGCCTTGAAGTCAATGCCGATTTTCTTGCCCAGATAGGCGGGTCTTCGTTGACTGACTTTTCAATGCCTGTGAGCGGGGCAGATCTTCGTGGTTCGGCTATTCCTACCAGTTATGTACCATTCCGGAATGCCGGTTTTCTATCCATGGCGGTCAGCTGGTCCGAAGTTATTGGTGCGGAAAAAATCTTTATTGGAGCAGTCGAAGAGGACTCTTCAGGTTATCCTGATTGCCGTAAAGTTTTTTATGACGCTTTCAATACGGTTATAGCACTCGGCACAAAACCCGAGACAAGTATCGAGATTCTTACACCACTTATTGAAATGCAGAAATCCGACATTGTCCGTAAAGGTATGGAGCTCAAGGTTCCTTTCGCCTTTAGCTGGTCATGCTATAAAAGTGAGGGTAAAGCCTGTGGAATATGCGATAGCTGCGCACGAAGACTCAGAGCATTCGAGCTTGTTGGTGTTCCGGATCCGATTGATTATGAAGAACGCCCGCTGTATATTTAACTTGTTCCGGAAAAAGAAGAAAGTAATGCAGTAACCATCTCCAAATAATCTTAGTTCAGTCATGCAACCTGACAAAGCCCAATCTCCTTCAGTTTCTGAGTCGCTCTCAGCTAGGTTTACCCTCTCATTCGGTCTTATGGCCACAATCTGGATTGTTGGTCTCGCAGGCCATTTTACAGTGCTCAAGGAATGGCCTGCACTATGTATATATGTTCTTGGCTCGATAGGCCTGGTGCTTTATATGGGCAAACAAAATGGAGAATGGGAAAAAATGTACCTCTCAGGGGGTAATCTCCGCAAGTCTCTTGTGTGGGGCGTTATTGCCGGTACGCTTTTGTTGATTATGGCAATGATGAATACAGTGAACATGATGAAGCAGCCAAACGGTGCTGCTATGATGTCTGGTATGCAGTATCTCCTTGTGAATCGTTCCCTTCTCTACCTTTATCCTATCCTTGTTATTGCTGAAGAGTTCCTTTGGAGGGGAATCATGTTATCTGCAATGATTGAAAAGGGGTTTAATAAGCATCTGTCGGTATTGTTAACGACCCTGTTTTTCCTTTTGAACCATTTTGCTGTTGCTCCTGTCAATATTATGGAGAGGGCAATGATGGCTATGATGGCATTTCCATTGGGCATTATTGGCGGTTACATTGTTGTGAACACAAGGAGTGTATGGGGGAGTGTTCTCGTGCACATGATAGTTATGACGTCTATGATAGCTGCTATTCAAATTATTTTGTAAAAATTGTTTGTACCGACCAATATTACAGTGTGCTATGTCCAACAACAACAATCGAATAACCACTCTTTTACAGCAGAATAAAAAATTGCTGATAGCATATTATATGCCTGAGTTTCCAGTACCCGGTGCTACACTGCCGGTGCTCGAAGCTCTTCAAGAGAGCGGAGCGGATATCATAGAGCTTGGTATGCCATATTCCGATCCAATCGGGGATGGTCCGGTCATACAGGAGGCTGCTCATACCGCTATCTGTAACGGCGTTACTATCAAACACCTTTTTGAGATAGTCCGGAGAGCTCGTCAGGGCGACGAATGCAGAAAAATTGAAGTGCCTATTCTTCTCATGGGCTACTGTAATCCTATGCTTGCTTATGGAGTCGATTGTTTTCTCCATGATGCTGTAGCGTCAGGTGTCGACGGGTTGCTTATTCCTGATTTTCCACCTGAAGAGGCAAGGGAATTTCTTGAAAAGGCTAAAGGATTGGGTCTGACGGTGGTGTTTCTCGTTTCACCCGTTACTCCACCCGAAAGAATAGAACTCATTGATTCTCTTTCGACTGATTTTTCATACTGCCTTGCTGTCAATGCTACAACAGGAACTGCCAAGCTTTCAGATGCTTCAAACGGAGCAGCTGTAGATACCTACCTGCAAAGGGTGCGCAAGCATGCTGCAAAACCTTTTGTAGTTGGATTTGGGATCAAGGACAGGGAAAGGGTGGAACATATGTGGAGTCTCTCCGATGGGGCAGTCGTTGGTACTGCTCTTTTACAGCATATTGCAGGCGCTTCAACGCCTGAAGAGAGTGCATATCTCGCTGGAGAATTCTGGAAAACACTGCTCTAGCCGATTCTTTACATGAGTTCTCTCACACAATACCCCTCTGTTGATATCATTATTCCGTATTACAAAAGGCGAGATATGCTTGAGCGTTGCCTTGATTCGCTTGAGCAAACCACCTATCCCTCCATGCAGATAATTGTGGTCGATAACAGTGGTAAAGAGGCAGGACTGGTTTTTCTGGTAAAGCGATATAAACATGCCGAACTGTTGCGGCTTCCTGAAAATCTTGGGTATGCAGGTGGGTGTAATGCAGGATTAAAGAACTCTTCAGCCGATTATGTGGTCTTCATGAACGACGATACCGTGCATGAACCCTTATGGCTTGAGAAACTAGTTGCTGCGGCACTCGAAGATACACGTATTGCAGCGTTGCAACCGAAAATTCTGTCGCTGAAAACCGGTAATAAGGGGGGCAAGGTTTTCGATTATGCTGGTGCTGCAGGTGGAATGATTGACAGGCTGGGGTATCCGTTTTGTCTTGGGCGTAAATATACCGGGGTTGAGCCGGATAAGGGGCAATACGATATCGGACAGGATATTTTTTGGGCTTCAGGTGTCGCCATGTTTGTAAACCGGGCAATAACTGAAGAGCTGGGGGGATTTGACGAAGATTTCTTTATGCATATGGAGGAAATCGATCTATCCTGGCGGATGCAGATTGCAGGTTACCGGGTGTGTTCGGTTCCTTCGTCAGTTGTTCGGCACGAAGGCGGAGCTTCCCTGCCGGGCGGATCATCCGAAAAAATCTACTATAATCACCGCAATAACATTGCCATGTTGCTTAAAAATCGCAGTATGGCAGGTTTATTCTGGGTGGTGCCTATGCGGTTGCTGCTCGAAGTTGTCGCATCCATTGTCTACATCACCCAAGTGCCTGGAGGCCTGAAAAGATCCAGCGCAGTAATGCGCGCCCTTGGCTGCAATATCAGACAGATTGCACGGACCCTTCAAAAGCGCAGGCAGGTACAGAAATCAAGGGTAGTATTGGACCGTATTATATTACGCCACAGTCCGCTATCTCAATTTATGAACTTTTAGCAATTTGTTTTTCTCATTGCTAAAGCTTTACGGTTTCGCTTTTATTTTTCGGAATACTCTTTCTTTTGTTCTGATGGCATGGATAATAATGATTCTGCCTGTTTCTTCATAGCTGACATCATTAAAGGGCAATCGTGTTTCTGAACATTTTTTACCGCAAACCTGGGAGCAAAAAAGCTTGGTTTTACTTCTGCCTTGTAGGTCAGGAACGTACCTTGCCCCTGTGGGTATTCCACCAGAATCCACTCTCCATGGTAGACCTTGAACTCTCCGGTAACTTGCTCAAAATAAAGGTGTTTTGGTGCCTCTCCCCACACTTTCATTTTTATATTTACCGTCTTTTTAAAGAAGAGCATTCCTGATTTTCCCTTTTCAAAAATAATTTTCTCATTGCCGTTATCCGATATAAAACCACTATCAATAACATTGGGAACAAATTTTTTATGATTGTCAAAATCAGTGATGGCATCCCATACCTTTTTTGCTGGTGCGGCTATATATACATTACCTTCTACACCTGTTACCCCATCATCAAGGTCCATCAGCACAACCGATACCTCTCCATTCAGCAGCTTGACTTTTTCTGCCGATAATGAATCAGGTCCGATGCTGTTTCTGGAAAGTGCCAGTGATGGATTTATAAAAAAAGATGTTACTCCTAAAACAAAGGGCAACATGGTGCGGTATGCCCTTGTGATGAAAACATGCATAGAATCGTTTAAACCTGGTTACTTCTCATTTTTCTGCGGTGGCAAATGTCCCCATTTCACTAAATCCTTAACGGTTGCAATAATACTATCCTTCAGCGGTATGAAAGATAAGCCCAGTTCACGCTTGATTTTTTCATTGTCGTAATGCATTGTCCTGCCGATGTTCGTTCGGATATACATGCCGGTATCTCTCGGTTGTGTAAATGATAATGCTTTCATCAATAGAGTGCCTGCTTGTCCTGAAAGGTCAAGCTTTGGCAATGGGTATGAACCAAAACCTGCAGTTTTCAGCAATGCTACCAACTCTTTCATATTCATTATGTTCCCAGAGCATAGGTAGCGACCGCTCGCCGTATTATTTTCCATAGCGAGAATATGTGCTTTTGCTACGTCCTGTACATCAACAAATCCCCAGTTGACATCCATGATTCCAGGGTAGGTTCCGATCATTATATCCCGGATCATACGGTTGCTGGTATTGAGCGAAGGGCCGAGAGAAGAACCGATTACCATAAAGGGATTGATAGAGATCAAATCAAAACTTGGACGTTTTCTCATAACGAAATCCCAGGCTTCTCTTTCGGCAAGTGTTTTAGAGTAATGGTAAGGATTTCGTTCCAGAGAAGACATGGTATTCCAGTCTTTTTCAGTAAATACCTTCATACTGTCGGGTTCATCGGTAATAGCTGCTATCGAAGAAGTAAAAATCACTCGTTTAACGCACCCTGTTTTCAGGCAGCTTTCAAGAACAGTTTCAGTTCCGTTAACTGCAGGGTCAACCAGATCTTTTTGCGGATTTTTTACATTTAATTCATAAGGGCTTGCCGTATGCATAACATATTCACATCCATCGACGGCGAGGTCGAATGCTCCTGTACGTAACAGGTCTGCCTCAACAAGTTCAAGCCTTTCGGACGCCCCGGCAAGTCCAAGAAGGAATGGATAATTCTTCTGGTTTTTGCGTACCGTTCCCCTGACGCGGTACCCTTGTTCCAAAAGTTGTTTCACAATATGTGCAGCAATAAAACCGGATGCACCGGTAACCGAGACTGGTTTATCAGTAATCATATAACGTTACATGGTAAAAGGTTGCAGGTGAAAACGTCGTTGTGATTCCATTTTTCCCGCTGAATAATCTTTAAAGCGCTTCAGCTCGTTGTTTGTGTGCTTTGAGAATCCCAGGTAAATCCTGTCGTTGAACAAAACTGACAAGGATAGGAGGCGCAAAAAAATGCGGTTTGATTTCCGCATCATAACCAAGAATGGTGCCTGGGAATGCATCACTGGTTTCGAGCTTCCATTTTCCTTGATAGACCTCAAAATCTCCATCGATCTGTTTAAAAGTGATAGTATCAGGGCATTCTTCCTTAATTTGAAGACGGAAGTGAACAACTTTTTCAAATATAAAAATTCCGGTTTTTCCAGTCTGTTCGAGAATTATTTCATTGTTGTTGCGCTCAATAATTCTGCTCGACATCACCTTCGGTAAGTACTTACTTAAATTGTCGTAATCCGTCAGTACCTTCCACACTTTCGATGGGGGTGCGTCAATATAGATTTTGCTGCTGATACTGACCACGTCATGAGGTCGGCACGTAAGGTTGATAAGAACATCACCTTTTTCCAGTTGTTCGAATTCCGTGTCGTTCATGCAGGTGGGCGAATCGCTCAATATGTTATTATTCATTCAGGTAAGTTCAAGGGAACAATTGTCTGAACATGTAACGATAATGTACATCCGGGAAAGAGACTCTCCATATGATTTCGGGGGAGTGGTTAAATATTTGCAAATAGCGTTATCTCCGAAGTTTTATTTCTTTTTTTTAAAACATAAGCACTAATTATTACTTATTAGGTCAACAAGCCGTTAACAATCCAGCCAACTCTTATGATTACCTCTGCAACTCTTGCGTTTCTCACGAACCTGAAAGCCAATAACACTAAGGCCTGGTTTGATGAGCATAACAAAGAATACCGGAAAGCACAGGACGATTTTTTGGATACAATCGTTACGTTGCTCGCTTCAATTGCATCTTTCGATGCTGATATTGCTGGATCGTATCTTGATCCAAAATCGTGCATTATGCGCCTGAATCGCGATATTCGGTTTTCAAAAGACAAGACGCCTTATAAAACAAACTTTTTTGCATTTATCAACAAAGGAGGCAGAAAAAGTCCTTATGCAGGATATTACCTTCATATAGAACCCGGAGCGTCATTTATCGGAGGAGGCATCTATATGCCCGAATCAGTTGTTCTGGAACAGATACGCAGGGAGATTGATAACTCTTATAAGGAATGGAATTCGATTGTTGAGCGCAAGGACTTGATTTTCTTTTTTCCTGAAGGCGTAAGGGCATCAGGTAAATTAGTCAGACCTCCCAAAGGTTATGAAAGCGATAATCCGGCAATAGACTACCTTAAATTTAAAGGGTACTATACTCAGCGCTTTCTTGGAGACAAAGAAATAACCGACTCAAATTTTGTTTCGTCCCTTACCGAGACGTTCATATCGGTTAAGCCATTGATTGATTTTCTCAACAGGTTGATCTAATCTGCAATGCAAAAAAAATATGACAAACCAAGAAAAGGTATTATCTTATAGCCCGAGTTAGCGGAAAGGTATACCGAATGTCTTCTTTGCTTGATATCCTCAAGTAGACGCGGTTTCCGGAAAAATGCTACTGATGGAGCACAATGGTTCCAGTAATGATAATATCTCAAGGCGACCCCAACGCCATTTATCGCTATATCTATATTCGAAAGGAGAAGGGATTCTCAATGGTATCGATGTGCAGTCGAACAAGGCTCTTTTGATGCCCGGCTGAATATTGTTTTACTCCGTTGCACTTACGCAATAGCGATTACATGGTACTGGAAAATCAGCATTATGAAGAAATTCCGACATAAATATTTCTCTATTGCTCTTGTTTCGCTCAGTTTAGCTTTTTTTTCGGTCTCGATAGCGAAGGAGGATAATTTAAACAGGATATCTTCTTCCGGACCCGAAAAAAAATCTGATGACGTTTTGCTTGTTGCTGACTGGGTTATAAAAAGTCAGGATAATCGTGAGCTTTCATTTGTAATAGTTGATAAAAAGCAGTCAAAACTCTTTGTTTTTGACAGTGAAGGTCGAATACTCGCTTCTACACCTGTGCTCTTGGGTCTCGCATTCGGAGACCTTTCTACACCTGGAGTAGGAAACATGAAACTCTCCCAGATTCCACCTAAAGATCGTACTACAGCAGCTGGAAGGTTTCTCTTGCGTCATGGTTTTAATCTTGAGGGCGGAAAAGTACTTTGGATTGACTTTGAGGCAGCACTTGCAATTCATCCTGTATCCAAAGGCCCATCACATGCAACCCGACTGAAACTCCTCCAATCAAAAAACCCGAACGAACGCAGGGTTACTTTGGGGTGTGTTAATGTCACAGACGAATTTTACAATACCGTGCTTAGCCCTTTATTCGATAGATCGAATGGTTATGCATACATTCTCCCCGAAACAATGCCTGTAGCTAGTTTTTTTGGTATCAACAGGTAGCACATCTCTATCCTTATTCCGCTTCTTCTCATTACATCGCTTCATAAGACAGTCTGTAATGAATTGTAGCCATTTGTTATTCTAACTCTACCTCAATAAATACGTCTGATATCTCAGATTACACACTTCTATGTAATGGTATCATTTGAGATAGCATGTTTCGTATTGAGACGAAAACGGTGTTTTTGTCAGTATCTTTATTTGTAAAAATATTTTATGAATAATTATAGCTCTTTTTATTAAAAAGGGTTATGATTTCTATGTCTTTTATTTTGGTTATTCGGTATGATAATTGCCTTAGTATAGATATTAGTCTTCTATCTCCCAGGCGGATTAATAAACCTAAGTGCAGATGCATTTTGATTTGGGAAGAACTTTAAGCTGCAAATAAAAAATTGAAAAAGATAGTTCTAGCGGTTTTCGGTCTATCGCTTCTCTGTGGAACAATAAGAGCGGAATCACCAGCAGAGGTTCATGATTGTGGTGTTGCTGCAGTTCAGGGACCACTGGAAACTCGTAACAATTTTGGCGTTATATATGCTGATGCTCAGGCTCAAAATAAAGATAATGAGGAGTCTATAGCTTGTTATCGCCTGATGGCAGCCGAAGGGCTTGCTGTAGGTCAGAATAACCTCGGTATAGCTTATGCAACAGGTTGGGGCGTTGAAAAAAATGATGCGTTAGCCTTTAATTGTTACCGTTTAGCTGCTCTTCAAGGGTTATTGCAGGCTCAATACAACCTTGGAACCATGTATGAAAATGGTCAGGGTGTTGAAAGGAATTATGATCTAGCGCTCAAATGGTATCGATTGGCTGCTCTCCAAAGTGCTACTCAGGAATCAAATGTTGGTGCCCCGTATCAAAAAGGCCAATTAATAGAACAAAACCGTAATGAAGCTTTGCAATACTATCAGCATATGGCTGAAGAGAAGCTCGCGGTAGGGCAGAACAATCTTGCTGAAATGTATCAGCTTGGTCAAGGAGTTGCCAAAAACAATACTGAAGCCATGAGATTGTATGGACTTGCAGCTGCACAGGGATTAGCAAAAGCTCAGTATAACCTTGCTGTTATGTACCAGAGTGCTCAGGGTGTTGTACAAAACCAGACAGAAGCATTTAAATGGTATCGACTTGCAGCACAGCAGGGACACGCACTTAGCCAGTACAACCTCGGCTTGATGTACACAAAAGGCCTGGGAGTAAAGCAGGACAATGTCGAAGCTATGAAATGGTATCGTATAGCTGCTGATCAGGGACTTGTACAGGCCAGCTTTAACCTGGGAGAGATGTACTCTCAAAGTCAGGGTCTCCTGAACAACGAAGCTGAAGCGATAAAATGGTATCGTGAGGCAGCAAAAGGAAAAGCTCAGAACATATTTGGCTCTGGATCGAAAAACGACAAACATGCCATAGCGGCCGTAAAGTGGTATCGCAATGCGGCAGCTCAGGGGATTAAACAAGCACAGTACTCACTGGGGTTGATGTATGCTCAAGGAGAGGGAGTTGAAAAGGACAATACCGAGGCAGTCAAGTGGTATCGACTGGCCGCCGGTCAAGGGGTAGCACGCGCACAGGCCAATCTGGGAACAATGTACTATCATGGCGAGGGTGTTGAACAGAACTATGCAAATGCTGTTAAATTGTATAGCCACGCCGTAGAAAAAGGCTTGCCGCAGGCCCAGAATAATCTTGCCTGGATGTACTATCAAGGTCAGGGAGTTCAAAAGAATTATGTTTCAGCCGGGAAATACTATCGTCTTGCAGCTGAAAAAGGAGTCGCAGAGGCACAGTTCAATTTTGCAAACGTCCTGTATAAAGGAGAAGGTGTTGCCAAAAATTATACTGAAGCGGCAAAATGGTATCAGCTGGCCGCCAGTCAGGAACTTGCGCTTGCCCAGTATAATCTTGGGGGCATGTACTACATAGGTCAGGGAGTTCCAAAAAACTACAATCAGGCCTTTGCGTGGTATAGTAAAGCGGCCGATCAGGGTTTTGCAAAGGCACAGTACACGGTAGGTCAGATGTATGCTCAGGGCGAAGGTGTGTCTAAAAATCTGGTTAGTGCAGCGAAGTGGTTTAAACTTGCAGCGCATCAGGGTTATGCCAATGCTCAGTTCAATCTCGGTTCAATGTACTATCAGGGCCAAGGAGTTGTTAAAGACAATCAAGAAGCTTTGAAGTGGTACCGGTTTGCTGCTGAGCAGGGCAACAGAGAGGCCCAAAACCAGATCAGTGAGATTTATAAAAGCAGTCAAAGTTTCAACCCGGGTAGCTCCGACAATCAGAATCGTTACCAGTTGGCGTCGGGAGGGGATCAATCAAAGGCACAATAAGATTTTCGTAAAACATAACCGGTTCTTGAGTCTTAGGGATTATTGAATCAGGAAGTGGGGAATGTTAAGCCGAATGTTGTTCCTTTGTCTTTTATGCTGTTCACCGACACCTTGATCTTTTGAAGATCCGCAAGTCTTTTTACAATGGACAAACCAAGTCCAAACCCACCAGTACTTGAGCTTCTTGACTCATCTACCCTGTAAAAACGTTCAAATACCGAGTGCAGTTTTTCTTCAGGGATACCTATTCCCTGATCGGAAATACTGCACATTATTGTACGTTCTTTTGATTCTACATGTATAGTTACAGTAGACCCGGAAGGGGAATATTTTATAGCATTCGATAGAATATTTTCAAGGATAATCTCAAGCATTGATGGGTCGGCAGCTACATTAGTCTCCCTTATCCCCACAACATTGAAGGATATTGCTTTTTCAAGTGCTATCGGGCGCATACGTACCATAATATTTTCAAGAGCATCGGATAGCTTGACAGTGTTTATATGAGGGTTTATCCGGTTACTTTCGAATCTCGCAAGCATGAGAAGCTGGTCGATCAGACGAGACATGCGGTCTAACTCTTTCAGGCAGAATTGAATTCTTGTTTCATAATGCTCCTGTTCTCTTGGTTTGCGAACCAGCACTTCCAGAGTTCCTTTGACTACTGCCAGTGGTGTTTTCAGTTCATGTGAAGCATCAGCTGTAAATTGCTTTTCACGTTGAAAGGCGTCTTGCATTCTATCAAGCAGTGCGTTGATGGTGGCTGACAACCTGTACAATTCGTCGTGATTAAGCGGTAGAGAAATACGTTGATGGAGGTTAACCTGAGTCATCTTTTCCGCAGTGGCTATAACCTTTTCTATGGGGCGGATGCTTTTGCCGGCAATTAAACGGGTGAGAATAAAAAGCGTAATAATAATAACTGGATATGAGAAAAGAAATATGGTTAAGAGGTCGTTCAATACAATCATAGCATTTTTCAGGGGGACAGCTACTATAATATACCCTTGAATGATTCCTTTTTTATTGAGGAGAGGAAACTGTGCCTGTCGAATAGAAGAACCGTTAATGCTGTCGTTGAAATATGAAGTTGCAGGAAGGGTTGTATTAAACTTCAACTCATTTCGAGAAAGATTTCTTGATTTATTAATGACTTTTCCAGAAATATTAACCAGCTGAATAAACTCAGTATCAACTTTTGCTGGTTCTTTATCCTCATGCCCGTCGTCACTGTTAAGTACTTTCCTGTCATCAATATGATTTCTAAACTGTGAAAAATCGGTAAAGTCGTTTTTTCTTATGTGCGCATTTGAAAATATTTCTGAAACCTCTGTGTTGATTTCCTGATCAAATTGTTTATAGACAATACTTTCAACCATGAAGTAGATTGTCAAAAAAACAAATGCTGTCAGGAATGATGTAACAATGGTATAATAAAATGCAATACGGTTGCGTAAACTCATCGACGACCAGAACTTCGACAGAATTCTGACGTTCATGATGGTATGCTTTGCCTTTGTTATCATCCAATTCCTCTTCTTCAGGATTCACGAACTATATACCCGACACCGCGAATGGTTTGAATAAGGTTTCCGCATCCGGCGTTTTCAAGTTTTCTGCGAAGAAAGGTAATATAGACATCGATAACAGAGGTATCTGAATCAAAGTGGATATCCCAGACATGTTCGATAATGCGACTTCTGGTGCATACTTTGTTTTTATTGCGGACAAGGTATTCAAGCAGAGCAAATTCTTTAGGAGTCAATGTTATTTCGCTTGAACTGCAAAATACCTGATGGGTCACAGGATTTATAGTAACCAACCCTGAGCTTAACGTGTCATCACTCTGGTTTACATTTCTGAGCTGAACCCTTATACGGGCAAGGAGTTCTTCAAATGCAAAAGGTTTTTTTATGTAATCATTAGCACCTGCATCAAGACCGAATACGACGTCTTCCAGAGTATCCTTCGCTGTCAGAAACATTATGGGGACCACACTTCCAGATTTGCGAACCTGCCGGCAAACTTCAATCCCGCTCAAAGCAGGAATCATCCAATCAATTATGATGAGGTCGTATTCGTTGGTCATGGCTAGATCAAGCCCGGTTTTCCCATCATAGGCTATATCTACGGCAAAGTATTCCTCCTCTAGCCCGTCCTTGAGAAACCCAGCTATTCCTGGCTCGTCTTCAATAATGAGAAGTCTCATATGAAATATAAATATTTAATCATGGTCAGTAGTATTTGCATCTGTCGTCTTCAGTGGCCTTAAGAGTACACTAAGAAGTTCCTTGTCGACTTTCCCGTTGCTTTTCGCAATTTCACGAATTGAAAGGGAAGTATCGTTCACAACGACGCCGTGCTTGTCAAGTATCCTGACGAGGTGACGTGGAGTTGTTTTAATAACCAGAGCTAAATTTTCAAGCGATGTTGATTCGAGTGCCTGCAGAGCAATCTTACCTTGATTTTCTTTTCCATGCTCTTTTTCTTCATGACCGTAAATAGGCAGAAGAGAGGTAATGGTTAAGAGAAGAGCTGCACTAATGACTCCGATACCTGTTTTTTGGGACAAGTATCCAGTAACTTGTTTCCAGTTTGAAAGTGCATGAAGCAGAACGCCGATAAATAAAAGCCAACTTAACCATTTGTGTACAGGTTCAATAATACCAATTTCAAGATCAAAAAAAATCAGGAGACCTGTAACTGCTGAAATAGTGAATGCTCCGATGACAAGAGGGGTTGCCCATGATTTCAAGGGTAACATATTCATAGAGTCTGCTAATTTAATTAATTTTATATGTAATCTGGTTTGTAAACATTGATAGACTTTAATGTAGTTCTGGGATTCTTAAAGAAGAGTTGGTTGAAACTTAATTTTCACTTAAAAAAAAGAGAGACTCGATAGAGAGGTGCCGTTATTAAATTATTGTAAAGGCACCAGAAGCAGCTTGGGATTTAATTATTCAATTCCTTATTACTATGCGTTTTGATGATGAAGCTTTTCGGATTCCTGATGGTGAAAAGGTAAATCTTGCCAAAATTCCTACACGTATCGATCCGGTTTACAGTTCTAAACAACAGTACAAAAAGATGCTTGCTGATCATGTACTGCAGTTGAGCAAACTGCAGCAAGTTCACTATGCTGATAATCGTTATGCTGTCATGCTCATTTTTCAGGCGATGGATGCTGCCGGAAAAGATGGTGTTATCAGGCATGTTATGTCCGGGGTTAATCCTCAGGGCTGTCAGGTCTTCAGCTTCAAGCATCCTACCGCCCATGAACTTGATCACGATTTTTTATGGAGAAGCAATAGTTGTCTCCCTGAACGGGGTCGTATAGGTATTTTTAACCGTTCGTATTATGAGGAAGTTCTTATTGTGCGTGTGCATCCCGAAATACTTAAAGAGCAGGGGATTCCGGATGAACTCATCAAAGAGGGCAATGTTTGGAAATCCCGTTATCAATCAATCGTTGATATGGAACAACATCTTTTTCGAAATGGCACCAGGATCGTGAAATTTTTTCTCCACCTCTCAAAGGAAGAGCAGCGGAAACGTTTTTTGGCTAGAATTGACTCACAGGAAAAAAACTGGAAGTTCAGTGTTGCGGATATTGAAGAGAGAAAATACTGGAAACAGTATATGAAAGCCTATGAAGCGTGTCTTAGTGCAACAAGTACAAGGCATGCTCCCTGGTACGTTGTTCCTGCGGACGATAAACAAAACGCGCGTCTGATTGTTTCACAACTTATCCTCAAGACGTTAATGGATCTTAAGTTATCGTATCCGGAAGTTAACGAGCAGCGTCTCAAGGAGTTGTTTGATATCCGGAAGCGACTCAAGGCAGAATCCCCGGATTAAGTAATCAAAGTCGTACCGGAATACCTCTTTCCCTGAGAAATTCCTTTGCTTCGCGGATTGAATGTTGCCGGAAATGAAAAATGGATGCAGCAAGCGCAGCGTCAGCGTGCCCTTTAGTAAATCCATCATAAAGGTGTTCCAGATTTCCTGCACCTCCTGACGCGATGACCGGAATATGTACAGACGTTGATACTCTACTCAGAATTTCATTATCGTAGCCTACCTTGGTTCCGTCCCTGTCCATACTGGTTAAGAGAATTTCCCCTGCTCCGAGTTCCTGAACCATTTGAGCCCATTCAACAGCTTCATACTGTGTCGGTATTTTCCCTGAATGGGTATGAACGAGGTACTGGTCACCTGTTTTTTTGATGTCGATAGCAACGACAACGGCCTGCGACCCGTATTTTTCTGCAATGCCGGTAATCAGTTCCGGATTGTTGACTGCAGCGGTATTAACTGAAACTTTGTCGGCACCATGCAGAAATACTTCTTTGGCTCGTTCAACAGAGCTTATTCCACCACCGACTGTCAACGGAATAAAGATTTCACCGGAAACTTTCAAGACCTCTTCAAGCGTTGTTTTCCGGGATTCAAGTGAAGCTGAAATGTCAAGAAAAACCAGTTCATCAGCCAGTTCGCTGTTGTAGAACCTTGCCTGTTCAAGGATTGATCCGGCATCTCGCAGACCTTCGAAGTTTATTCCTTTTACCACCCTGCCGTCACGAACATCGAGACAAGGTATTATACGCTTGGCTAACATTACTTTTTATGCATTATGCTGTTGAGGAAACCGTGACATAAGAAATCAATAAAGTTGGAACTCTACAACAATATTTTGTTAAATGTATATATTTGCTGGCATCCCTTTCGGATATAAACAAAAGAGAGATTATGAAATTTCCAATTTGTGAATTCGCTGATTCAGCGGAAGGTTTTTACTCCCAGTGCGCATCATGTCCTATCGATTCATCGTCTCCTGGTTGCGCTCTTGATGAACTTGAAGACGGTAATTACCGTTTTGAGGGCACAACTCCTCATGGTGGGACCATGGCTCTGTTTTATTTTAAGGATAATGAAGGAAATCAGGTCAGAAAAAGAGATGCTCTTCATGTAGAGATTCATGAGCTTGACGAGGCTGGATATCTGATAACTATTCTCTATGGCATGGTTGATCCTGAAGGAATGATATATCTGAAAAAATCGGAATCAGAAAAAAAATCATCATAAGGGCAATATTCAGTAATCGGGCATTCTCAAATCAATGACCTTAAATAATCTTTATTTTGATGGTGGGGAAGAGATCCGTGATCTCACCATTGTCGGTGGTGGTCCTACCGGTATTTTTGCAGCTTTCCAGTGCGGAATGAACAATATCACATGCCGGATCATTGAAAGCATGCCGCAACTTGGAGGTCAGCTCGCAGCACTGTATCCTGAAAAACATATCTACGATGTTGCCGGGTTTCAGGAAGTGCCTGCAGCAGGGTTGGTGGAGAGCTTGTGGAAGCAGACCGAAAGGTATCATCCTGAAGTTATTCTCGGCGAAATGGTCAGCAGATACCGCAAGCTTGACGATGGATTATTTGAAGTTACCGTTTCGTCCGGCAGGGTATATCTTTCGAGGGCCTTGTTAATAGCTGCAGGCCTTGGAGCGTTTTCTCCACGCAAGCTTCCTCAACTGGGCAATATTGAACATCTTGAGGGAATTTCAGTGTTTTATGCTGTCAAGAATGTGATTGATTTTGCCGGTAAAAGAGTTGTTATTGTCGGAGGAGGGGACTCTGCTCTTGATTGGACAATAGGCCTTCTTAACACAGCGTCTTCAGTGACTCTTGTTCATCGTATGCACGATTTTCAGGGTCATGGCAAAACTGCCAGAGAGGTGCTTGAAGCTAAGGAAAATGGAAGTGTGGATGTTTTTTTACATACTGAGGTTACAGGAGTTGATACGGAAAATGGCTTGCTCACCGCAGTTCACCTACGGACGAAAAAGGGGAAGATACTTCGACTGGAAGCTGACTGTTTATTGCTTCTGATTGGTTTCAAGTCCAATCTTGGACCCCTTGCTGAATGGGATCTGGAACTTACCGATAATGCACTTGTTGTAGACAGTCATATGAAAACATCCGTTGACGGACTTTATGCTGCCGGTGATATCGCTTATTATAATGGAAAACTCAAAATAATCCAGACCGGCTTGAGTGATGCGGCTATGGCAGTACGACACAGTTTAACATACATTAAGCCCGGGGAAAAAATTCGGCATACGTTCAGTAGCCTGAAAAAGGCAAAGGAAAAAAAGAATGCCCCTGAAAACAACTGAAACAAGTTTGCCGTTGCCGTCATCGTTGGGTGCATGGATGCTTGCAATTCGTCCGAAAACTTTACCAGCTGGCGCCGTACCGGTTATACTGGGCTCAGCTCTTGCTGCTGCCGCCGGCAAGTTTTACTGGCTTACAGCTTTAATAGCCCTTGTTTGTGCTCTGGGTATTCAGGTGGCAACCAATTTTATTAATGAGATATATGATTTTCGAAAAGGTGCTGATACAGCTGAAAGAGTTGGTCCAGTTAGAACGGTAGCTGCTGGGATTATCAGTGAAAAGACCATGATACAAGTCTCGATTGCGCTTCTTGGAGGGGTTTTTTTGCTGGGTCTTTATCTTGTATATGCTGCTGGCTGGCCGATATTCCTTATCGGGATCCTTTCCATTCTCTTTGCCTGGGCGTATACAGGGGGTCCTTATCCAATAGCTTATTCCGGCCTTGGTGATGTGTTTGTTTTTATCTTTTTCGGACTGGTTGCCGTTGGAGGTACCTACTATGTGCAGGCTCTTAATCTCTCTGTTCCGGTGCTGATCGCTGCTGTAGCTCCTGGCTGTTTTTCGGTTAATATCCTTTTGGTAAACAATATCCGCGACATTGCCACCGATCGTAAGGTTGGAAAAATGACATTGCCAGCCCGAATTGGCGGTAAGTGGGCCCGCAGACTTTATATTGTGTTGACAGTTATAGCTTATGCTGTTCCCTGCATCCTTATTCTTAATGGGTATTCAACCTGGACCCTTCTCTCTTTTCTTTCCTTGCCTCTCGCGTTCAGGATGATTAAGCTCCTATATACCTCCGAGGGCAAAGAACTTAACAATGTTCTGGCTGGAACAGGAAAGCTGATGACTCTTTACGGCATTCTTTTTGCATCAGGTCTTCTTATTCTATAATCTTTTATTTGTTATGCATTCCGATATTGTCAGCATAGCGCTTGTTCAAACATCATGCAGCAAAGATCCTGAAGAAAATCTTGTTAAAGCCACTGAAAAAATACGGGATGCCGCCAATAAAGGTGCACGGATTATTTGTTTGCAGGAGCTTTTTACCACACAGTATTTCTGCCAGACTGAAAACTATGAGTCGTTTGCTTATGCTGAGCAGATTCCAGGACCCTCAACTGCAATAATTGCGGAGCTTGCCCGTGAACTGGAAGTGGTAATTATCGCTTCATTTTTTGAAGCAAGAGCAAGAGGGCTATTCCATAATACGGCAGTGGTTATTGATGCTGATGGCAGTTATCTTGGCAAGTATCGAAAAATGCATATACCAGATGATCCAGGCTTTTACGAAAAGTTTTATTTTACCCCGGGCGACTTGGGTTATAAAATATTTAAAACGCGCTATGCCACGATAGGAGTTTTGATTTGCTGGGATCAATGGTACCCAGAAGCTGCGAGGCTGACAGCACTGAAAGGTGCGGAAATTCTTTTTTACCCTACGGCGATTGGTTGGTCAACAAGCGAACTATCCCCTGAAGTTCGTCGTTCTCAGCAGGAAGCATGGCTAACTATTCAAAAAAGCCATGCTGTAGCGAATGGAGTGTTTGTAGCAGCGGCCAACAGGGTTGGAAGAGAAGACGAACTTGAATTTTGGGGAAACAGTTTTGTATGTGATCCATTTGGTCAAATCATGGCTGAAGCATCACATCACGACGAAACAGTTCTGCTTGCAGATTGCGACAGGAGCCGCATAGAGTATTACCGTTCCCACTGGCCTTTTTTGCGCGACCGGAGGATTGAGACCTACACTGATTTACAGAAGCGGTTTCTTGATGAATAAATAAGCTAAAAAGCGATCTCTGGTTGATGACCGCTTTTTTTTTAAACTTTCTTAGCTGTTATGAATATTTTTGGCGCTGTTGTTTTTTTTACGTTGGTCATAACTTTTCTGGTTAAACTGGTTTCAGAGCTTCTGAATCTTAAGTCGGCCGCGGCCGGACTTCCAGATGAGTTTATAGGGGTATATGATGAGGATGCCTACAGAAAATCACGGGACTATCTCCGCGTTTCAACAATTTTTTCATTGTTCGGCTCAGCTTTTGATCTTTCTGTACTTCTCTTGTTCTGGTTTTTTGGCGGATTTAACCTGCTTGACATTTTTATTAGGGGGTACGGGTTTAATCCGATTGCTACAGGGGTGCTTTATATTGGGACTTTGTTGCTGATGCAGTCATGTATTGATCTTCCTTTCAGCATCTATAAAACATTTGTCATCGAGGAAAAATTCGGGTTTAACAAAACCACACCGAAGGTATTTGTCGCGGATATCATAAAATCCCTTTGTCTGGCACTTCTTATTGGGACTCCACTTCTTGGAACAATCCTCTGGTTTTTCGAAAAAACAGGGCCGATGGCCTGGCTATGGGCATGGGGTGGGATTACAGCAGTTTCTTTGTTGCTCCAGTATGTGGCTCCAACCTGGATTATGCCCCTGTTTAATAAGTTTGTGCCTCTCGAAGAAGGAGAGCTAAAGAGTGCCATTATGCAATATGCCAGTAAAGTATGTTTTCCCCTTACCGGTATTTTTGTTCTTGATGGATCAAAACGTTCATCAAGAGCAAACGCTTTTTTCACTGGTTTCGGAAAACGCAAGAGAATAGCCCTTTTCGATACGCTTATTGAAAGTCATCCTTTGCCTGAACTGGTTGCTGTCCTTGCCCATGAGATTGGGCACTTCAAAAAAAAGCATATCATCATTAATATGATCTTGAGCCTCAGCAATCTTGGTGTGCTGTTTTATCTTCTCTCCCTTTTTATGAACGATAGGTTGTTGTTCGATGCATTTTACATGACTGACATTTCTGTGTATGGGAGCCTTATATTTTTTTCACTGCTTTATAGCCCCGTAGAATGGATACTTTCCATTGTTATACAGGCCCTCTCAAGAAAGCATGAGTTTGAGGCTGATTTTTTTGCTGTAACAACGTATGAAGAGGGAGTTACCCTTGCCGATGCCCTTAAAAAGTTATCTCGCAATAACCTGTCTAATTTGACACCCCATCCATTGTATGTTTTCCTTAACTATTCACATCCTCCGGTGATGCAGCGAATTCTTCGCATTAGAGAAATTGCCTCCGATTATAATTCAAAATCTTGAATTGATAGAACGTGTATGACAGAGTGTAGCTATTTCATGCCACCTGAGTGGGCATTGCATAAGGCAACCTGGCTATCCTGGCCTCACCGGCTTGAAACGTGGCCGGGCAAGTTTGACCCGATTCCTGCAGTTTTTGTGGAAATTATATCCTGGCTGAGTTCATCCGAGAATGTGCACATCAATGTTCTTAATGAGGCAATGGAACACGAGGTCTATGAATTGCTTCGGAATTCACGCCATCAGCAGATTCAGATCGACCGTATTTATTTTCATCGGATTCCAACCAATGATGCATGGTGTCGAGATCACGGACCGAACTTCGTGTTTCGCAGTATAAACGGCACCCTGGAGAAAGTTATTATCAATTGGGATTATAATGCCTGGGGCGAAAAATATCCATCCTATGCTGACGACAACGCAGTACCGGAAAGGATAGCGTCATTGATGCAGTTACCCCTCGTTTCACCAGGTATGGTTCTTGAGGGCGGGTCTATTGATGTAAATGGAAAAGGTCTTTTGCTGACAAGTGAAGCCTGCCTCCTCAATCCGAACCGTAACCCCAAACTGAGTCGAGATGATATAGAGCGGGAACTGGGAAAATATCTGGGAATTAAAAAAGTTCTGTGGCTGGGTGATGGTATTGTTGGTGACGATACTGACGGTCACGTGGACGATATGGCACGTTTTGTCAATGAAACGACCATAGTTACTGCTGTCGAGGAAAATCCGTCTGACGAGAATTATGGGCCGTTGCAGGAGAATTTTAAAAGGCTTCAGCAATGTACAGATCTCACCGGGCATCCGTTGACGGTAATGCAACTACCCATGCCATCTCCGGTTTATTATAATGAAGAACGTCTTCCGGCAAGCTATGCAAATTTCTATATCGCCAATACCGTTGTTCTTGTTCCAGTCTACAGATGTTCTCAAGACCTTGAGGCCATAGAAATCCTACAGAAATGTTTTCCTGAAAGAAAGGTTATTGGTATTGATTGTACCGATCTTGTCTGGGGACTTGGGGCAATTCACTGTATAACGCATGAAGAGCCTGAAGTCGTGTTGTCGATAAGCTGATATTGCTGCACATTTTTAGCCTGCTCAGGGAGACAGTGTCCCATAATTGAGTACTTTTTAATAATATGAGACGATTTGTCTCTCATTGGTTTCCTTTCCAGCAAAATGGCCGAAAATATTAAGATATTATATAATAATAAATTAGTGGCAATATGAGGAGTTTCATGTGCTGTTGGCACGAGAGTTGTAAATATATTTATGAAACTCCTCACGCCAGTGAGGTTGGGCAGATGTAATGGGGGACATCTGCTCGTGAAAAAGCGGCTTTAGGGCCGCTTTTTTGTTATAGAGAAATTCCTGAAAACTCTCAAAGTCACGCAAACATGCTTGCAAGGCTTACGCAATTTTCCTTGACCATAGCGGCGGATTGCTGAAGAGCCTCAAGTTCAGATGCTGAAAGCTTAATTTCAAGGAGTTGTTCGACACCGTTTTTCCCAAGTTTTACGGGTACACCACAAAAAACATTATCAATGCCGTACTGTCCCTCAAGAAGGGTTGTGCATGGGATAATACGCTTGCGGTCCTTGACAATCGCCTCAATCATTTCTACAGCTGATGCTGCTGGTGCGTAGAATGCTGAGCCGGTCTTCAGATGGTTGACAATTTCAATGCCTCCGTTTCTTGTCCGTTCTACAAGAGCATCAATTTTATCCTGTGGAAGGAGCTCTGTCAAAGGTATACCTGCAACATTTGTATAATTTACAACCGGTACCATTGAGTCGCCGTGTCCGCCAAGAACTAATGCACTGATATCCTGCATAGAGACATCCAATGCCTCAGCAATAAAGCTTTTATAGCGTGCAGTGTCAAGAACACCAGCCATGCCGATAACGCGTTCTTTAGGAAGTCCGCTTGTTTTCTGAGCAACAAAAGTCATGACATCCAGCGGGTTCGAAACCATCACAATAATCGGGTTTTTGGAATATTTCATAACCTGAGTTGTGACTTCCTTGATGATTGCTGCATTTTTCATCAGCAGATCTTCTCTTGACATACCGGGTTTTCTTGCAAGTCCAGCAGTAATCAGTACAATATCCGAATCCGCTGAGTCTTTATAGTCGTTAGATCCCAGCACATGGGTGTCAAAAAGTCCTACCGGTCCTGACTCATACATGTCCAAAGCCTTTCCTTGCGGTATGCCTTCAACAATGTCAATCAGAACAACTTCTTTTGCGAGCTGTTTTTCAGCAATGCGTAAGGCGGCTGTAGCCCCAACATTTCCAGCTCCGATAACGGTGATTTTCATAACAGGTAAATTTGGTTTAAAAGTGTAGAGAAGATATGTTGACAGATGTATAGTTTGTTTCAGAGAAAAAATAATCGACCTTATAATAAAAAAAGCCGCCTGAAAAGGCAGCTTTTTTTATTTATAGGCTTATGTCATTGTTAACCAGTTTCAACATGGCAGGATGTTGACCTGTTTCTTGTTATTGCGTCCATTGCGGAAGGTGACCACTCCGTCAATCAATGCAAATATAGTATGATCACGTCCTAATCCAGCATTATCGCCAGGCTTGATAACAGTGCCTCTCTGGCGAACTATTATCGTTCCGGCAGCTACTGTTGAGCCTCCTGCAGCTTTTACACCGAGATATTTCGGATTACTGTCGCGACCGTTTTTGGTCGATCCGCCACCCTTTTTATGAGCCATGGGAAAAAATTAACGTTAAAAATCCAGAATTTTGTTTTAAAGCGATAAAATTTCAATCTGAGTCATCTGCTGACGGTGTCCGTTTCTGGACTGGTAACGTTTTCTGCGTTTTTTCTTGAAAACGATAACCTTGTCATCCTTGACATGACCAAGAACTTTTGCCTGAATGCTGCCTGCAGGATTCAGGACTGTATTCGCCCCGTCAATTGCGGCCAGGGTTTTGATGTCCATGGTATCGCCAATTGCAGCTTTTTGTTTAGGGACGAAAAGCTTATCCCCCTGTTTTACCAGAAATTGTTTATCGGAAATCTTGATCAGGGCCTGCATCGTACACATATATTTTAGTGATAAAGGGCTGAAATATAGTATTTAATTCCATGAAAATCAAATATCCAAAAGAACATTATACTGTTCCGCAAAGAAAGAAAAAGAGATAAATGGATGTTGGATCAGGAGAGCTCTTTTTGCTGGTGTTTATAAGCACTGGTGATCATATAATTTGTAGAGTGTTGCTCAAGCTTGAGATAGAGGTTTGTTTATTTACTTGCTCTGAAGTAGCTTCTTTTTGCAAGAGAGGGGTATTGTTTTGCTGTGGCCGGATTAAATGCTGACGAATAAGCTATGAAGAGAGAAGAGGGTATTGTGCAGAAAGAACATTCTCCCATGATGCGCCAGTATCTGGAGGTAAAAGACCGGTATCCTGATTTTTTACTTCTTTTCAGGGTTGGCGATTTTTATGAAACTTTTTTTGATGATGCTCGTCAGGTCTCTATGGCTTTGAACATCGTTTTAACCAAGCGGTCAGCTGAGGTGCCGATGGCTGGATTTCCCCATCACGCCAGCGAGGGATACATTGCCAAACTTGTAAAAAAAGGATTCAAGGTAGCTATCTGCGACCAGGTTGAAGATCCTGCCTTAGCGAAGGGAATTGTCCGTCGTGAAATCACTGATATTGTGACTCCGGGCATTACATATAGTGACAAGATTCTTGATGACCGGCAGAACAACTATCTTTGTGCCGTTGCGTTTATAAAAGAGGGCAGAACGCTTTTAGCCGGTGTCGCATTTATTGACGTTACTACAGCTGAATTCAGAATTGCCTCGTGCCAGCCTGATGGACTTATCCATTTTATTCTATCGCTTCACCCATCCGAAGTCCTTGTATCTTCGGCAGATAAAGAGAGGACGGAACTTCTTAAAAATGGACTCTCCAGTGAAACTCTTGTTACTGAACTTGATGCATGGATGTTCAGTGAAGATCAATCGCAGGAAGTGTTATCACGGCAGTTTAAGACCCACTCCCTGAAAGGGTTTGGCATTGATGGCAACCGTGCTGGCAAAGTTGCTGCTGCTGTTATTCTTCAGTATATCGAGGATACCCGGCAGAGCAGCCTTGCCTATATTACAAGGATCAGTGAGTTACACAGCAGTGAGTATATGACTCTGGATATGCAGACGAAGAGAAATCTTGAAATTATCTCTTCTATGCAGGATGGCACTCTGAACGGCAGCCTTCTCCAGGTAATGGACCGTACACGAAATCCTATGGGTGCGCGCCTGATCCGTCGATGGCTTCAGCGACCGCTGAAAAGAATTGAAGATATCCAGATGCGCCTTGATGCCGTTGAAGAGCTTGCCGAGTTGAGGCAGTTGCGGGAAGGCCTTTCTGAACAGTTATCGGGGATCAATGATCTTGAGCGCTCCCTTTCGCGAATTGCAACTTTCCGCACTATTCCAAGGGAAGTACGTCAGCTGGGGTTCTCACTTTCTGTTATTCCTCTCCTTAAGGAACTGCTTGACGATGCCGGATCGCCAAGGCTCCGTATGCTTGCAGCTTCCTTAAGTCCCCTCCCGGAACTGGCTGGACGTATTCAAGAGGCTATTGATCCTGAGTCAGGCGCATCAATGAGAGATGGCGGCTATATCCGCATAGGCTATCATGCTGATCTTGATGAGCTCCGTTCTATTGCCTCGACCGCCAAAGATCGCCTGATGGAGATTCAGCAGCAAGAGCGCGGAAGCACGTCGATTTCGTCGCTGAAGGTCAGTTTTAATAAGGTTTTCGGCTACTATATCGAAATAAGCCATGCTAACCGCGATAAGGTTCCTCCTTATTATGAAAAAAAGCAGACACTTGTCAATGCAGAGCGCTATACCATTCCTGCGTTGAAAGAGTATGAGGCAAAAATTCTTAATTCTGAAGAGAAAAGCCTGATTCTTGAAGCACAGCTCTTCCATGATCTGTGTGCTATGATAGCTGAGCAAGCTTCTGCTATTCAGGAAAATGCAGTTATTATCGCCGAAATAGATTCTTTCTGCTCCTTTGCACTCTCCGCTTCAGAATACGGGTATTGCAAGCCCGTGATCAAAGCAGATGAAAAGCTCGTTATCGTTAATGGACGTCACCCGGTACTTGAAAGAATGATGAGTGCCGATGAGCCCTATGTGCCGAATGACTGCTTGATGGATGAAAAGCAGAAAATGCTGATAATAACAGGCCCGAATATGGCTGGAAAAAGTTCGTTTTTGCGGCAGACAGGTCTTATTGTGCTTCTTGCTCAAGCTGGCAGTTTTGTTCCGGCTGAGCGGGCAGAAATAGGGCTTGTGGACCGGATTTTTACTCGGGTTGGCGCTTCGGACAATATTACTTCAGGTGAAAGCACCTTTCTTGTGGAAATGAATGAGGCAGCGAGTATTCTCAACAACGCAACGACCAGCAGTCTATTGCTGCTTGATGAAATAGGCAGAGGGACAAGCACGTTTGACGGAATGTCGATAGCATGGTCAATAAGCGAATATATATGCCATACTATTCAGGCAAGGACTCTTTTTGCAACGCATTACCATGAGCTGGCCGAACTTGAAACCCGCCTTCCCGGTGTTGTGAATTACAATGCAACGGTTGTGGAAACCGCTGACAGTGTTATTTTTTTACGAAAGATTGTAAGGGGTTCTACTGATAACAGTTATGGTATCGAGGTGGCAAAAATGGCAGGTATGCCTTCGGTCGTTATAACTCGTGCGAGAGAGATACTTGCCGGTATGGAAAAACGTGAAATCGAAATCCCACCAGACAGACCTCCTAAGATACAAAGTTTGCAGATCAGCCTTTTTGAAGAGTCCGATGCCCTTCTCCGTAATGCTCTTGAAACTCTGGATCTTGATCGTCTAACCCCGATTGAGGCTCTGCTTGAACTGAAAAAACTACAGGAACTGGCTCGAACAGGCAGAAATAATTGATGAAGGGTAGTATGGGACATGACAAGCAGGTATTGTTGGTTTTTATTCAGGCAGACAGTGGAGTTGACGGAACATCTCTTTTAGACAGCGCTTCTCCGGGACATAATATCTTCAGCGTGCTGAAGGATAGTCTGTTGAGCAATGTTATCAGACGCGCTCAATTTGCCATTCCTCCACTGGCGCTTATGATTCTGAGTTCACAGAAAGTGCCGGGAGTAAGTCAGAGCATCTGCGATCTTCGTTTCGATAAATTTCCTCTTGACCGTCATTGGGATCTTGTCGGTATCAGCGTCCAGACAGGTGCAGTGAAGCCTGCCTTTGAGCTTGCACGGGTACTGCGTTCCAAAGGGATAAAAGTTGTCCTTGGAGGCCCTTACGCGACCATCTTTCCCGAGAAGTGCAGGGATCATGCAGATATATTAGTGATTGGGGAGGCTGACGATATCTGGACAGATGTGCAGAAAGACCTCCTGGCCGATACCCTCAAAAGAGAGTACCGTGTTGCATCTTTTCCTGATCTGTCTGTTGATCGCTCTGTCATCAAAAGTGCCCTTGATATACAAAGTTATTTTACCACAAATGTGGTGCAGACAACAAGAGGGTGCCCTTACAGCTGCGATTTTTGCAATGTGCATGTCATGAATGGCCACAGGCTTCGACATCGAAGCATATCCTCAGTGCTCAGGGAGGTGGAAATATTTCTGAAAGAGGACAAGAGAATTTTTTTCTTTCTTGACGATACGGTTAATGCAGACGAACTTTATGCTGAAAAACTTTTTACGGAGCTTGTTCCTTTTAAAATAAACTGGGTTGGTCAGGCAACTACAGCGCTTGGCGAAAAGCCAAGGTTACTTGATGCTTTCGCCCGTTCAGGATGTGGCGCACTGCTGGTAGGCATTGAAAGTCTTGATGACGGAAGTAATCATGCTCACATGAAATTTCATAATCCCTCAAGTCGTCAGGTGGAGAATATTAAAAATATCCGTGAAGCCGGCATTTGTGTTTACGGCAGTTTTATATACGGTCTTGATGAGGATACCCTTGATCTCCCGGAGAGGATTGAGGAATTTATTGAGGAGACGGGTATTGATGTTCCCGGTATTAACCTTTTACGGCCGATTCCAGGTACAGGTGTATTTGATCGTCTTGCTGCCGAAGGTCGCCTGCTGTATCATCCGGATGACCATGATGCATTCAAGTTTTCCTGGGGACAGGAAATGCTTTATAAACCACAGCGCATTAATCTTTTAGAGTTTATTCCAAGTTATACAGGGCTGACAAAGCGAGTCTTTACAGTACAGAATGCATTGAGAAGGGCAGTGCGTGCACCTAAACTGCGTTCAGCAGTGCTTATGTTTAATCTTCTTTATGTACACATGTACAGTCTTTCGCGCAAAGATCTGAAGCGTCAGTTGCAGCAGCTTACATGATCATTTTGCTCTTATTCGCTGGCTTATATTCAGGAAATTTCAATAGCAAGTTCTAATCCGATTTAACAAATACATCAGAATGTCAAAAAAAATTATGCTGCTTGGCAGTGGAGAACTGGGTAAAGAATTTGTCATTGCTGTAAAACGTCTCGGACATTATGTAATAGCTGTTGACAGCTACAATAATGCACCGGCTCAGCAAGTGGCCGACGATCGCGAAGTTATTGACATGCTTGATGGCATCGCTCTCGATGCCATTGTAACCAGACACAAGCCTGATATTATAGTTCCTGAAATTGAAGCTATTCGTACCGATAGATTTTATGACTATGAGAAAAAAGGCATACAGGTTGTTCCGTCTGCTCGTGCCGCTAATTTTACTATGAACCGCAAAGCCATTCGAGATCTGGCATCCAAAGAGCTTGGCCTGCGGACAGCCGGGTATTGTTATGCTGCATCGTATGAAGAATTACAGACGGCAGTCAGAAAAGTTGGAATCCCCTGCGTTGTAAAGCCGCTGATGAGCTCATCGGGCAAGGGGCAGTCATTAGTTAAAACCGAAGCGGATACCGCAACAGCCTGGACCTATGCTCAAAGCGGGAAGCGGGGTGATATAGCCGAGGTGATAGTCGAATCCTTTGTACAATTTCATACCGAAATCACGCTGCTTACCGTAACACAGAAGAACGGTATGACACTTTTCTGTCCTCCCATTGGCCATCGTCAGGAACGTGGTGATTATCAGGAGAGCTGGCAACCCTGTGTTATCAGCGATGTGCACTTGAAAGAAGCTCAGGATATTGCTGAAAAGGTTACACGCTCTCTTACAGGGGCAGGTATTTGGGGGGTGGAGTTTTTCCTTGCTGATGACGGCCTTTATTTTTCCGAACTTTCTCCTCGTCCGCACGATACTGGTATGGTGACGCTGGCTGGCACACAAAACCTGACTGAATTTGAGCTGCATGCCCGGGCGGTGTTAGGTATGCCGATTCCGGAAATCACTTTAATGCATGCAGGTGCAAGCGCAGTTGTACTTGCAGATAAAGCAGGAACGCATCCTCAGTACAAAGGCGTGGAAGAAGCTGTAAGAGAGCCGCGTACCGACATCAGGATCTTTGGGAAACCAACGACTCGACCTTATCGTAGAATGGCGGTGGCGCTGGTTTATGACCAAGTAGACAGCGATATACAGGCGGTCAGGGAAAAAGCCATTTCGAATGCTGCAAAGGTGAAAGTGATCAGTGAGTAGAGGCCAGCGGGAATTGCTAAAATCTTGAATAATTTTGATAAGGCCAATAACATACAGCCTGTTCAGGTAATGGAAAGGATTTCTTCCTCGAGCAGCTGCTGGTTGTAGAGTTCAGCATAATAGTGATTCAGTTCCAGCAATTCTTCATGTGTGCCACTTTCAGCAATTGAGCCGTCTTTGAGGACAATAATTCTGTCGCAGTTTTTTACTGTTGAAATTCTATGGCTTATCAGAATAATTGTTGTGTCAGGCAGTTTCTGCAGAAGTGCATCAAAAAGTCGAGCTTCAGTGTCCGTGTCAACAGCTGAAAGCGCATCATCGAGCACAAGAAGGCGTGGTTTCCAGGCTATAGCTCGAGCAATGCATGTTCTCTGTTTTTGACCACCCGAAAGGTTTATCCCTTTTTCGCCGAGCATGGTTTCAAATCCGTCAGGGAAGTCCTGAACGTCTTCATAAAACATGGCAATTTTGCTGGCCTCAATTACCTCAAGGACGTCATTGTCCCTGCTTCCCCAGTTAATGTTGTTTTCAATAGTGTCCGAAAAGAGAAAATTAACTTGAGGAACAAAACCAATAAGTTTTCTAAGCGTTTGCAGTGGCAGGCTTTGAATATCCTGGTCATCCATTAAAACTGTTCCTTGTGTAGGCTCGTAGAGTCGGGGAATCAGATTGACAAGTGTTGTTTTTCCTGAACCTGTAGCGCCTACAATAGCCAATTTTGATCCTGCTGCTATATCCAGCGATATATTTTTGAGTATAAGATTATTTTCATGTCCAGGGTAGTGAAATTGAACATTACGGAACGAGACCGTTCCACGGAAGTTTTCCATTGTCGTGTTAGAGGCTGTCTTGTCCGAAATATCAGGCTTGATATTGAAAATTTCATTCAGCCTTATTTGTGCAGATGCAGCTCTCTGTATAATGCTGGTTACCCATCCTATTGATATGATTGGCCAACTCAGCATCGAAACATAAACGATAAATTGAGCAATACCTCCAACAGTCATTTTACCTTCAATCACACTCACACCGCCGACCCAAACAACGGGCAACAGAGAGAATGCTGTGAGTGAGGTAAGAAATGCAAAAAAAAGTGCCTGAAGTTTTCCCAGAGAAAGGTTTTTGCGGAAGTATTCTTTATTTAAATGTTCAAATCGCTTGATTTCAAATGATTCTCGGGTATAGCCTTTCACTACTCTTATACCGGAAAGGTTTTCCTGTACCAGATTAGTTATTGCTGCATAGCTCTCCTGAATACTTTTGGAACGCTTCTGCATGGAACTGCCGATTTTGTAAACAGAATAGCTTAAAAGAGGCGCAGGCAGAAGCGCAAAAAAAGTCAGCTTTGGAGAAAGGGCTATCATCGCAATAAGTGCGAAAAAAAGCCTGAAAAAGGTATTCAGTGAATACATGATACCAGGTCCCAGAAACTCCCTTATAGCGTTAAGGTCATTAGTTCCTCTGGAAATAAGTTCTCCAGTGCTGGTTGTATTGTAAAACTTGCGGGGCAGTTTCTGTAAATGGTTGTAATAATCGTTTTTCAGGTCAAATTCAATGTGACGGGATGCAACAATAATATTTTGGCGAACTAGAAAAAGAAAAACTCCGCTGAGAAGGGCAAAAAGAAAATAAAGACTGGCATATCCAAGAACATCCTTGAGTTCGAAATGTTTGTTCATGATATCTATTGCCCGTCCAATATAGGTTGGGCCGATAACAGCAAAAAGGTTTGTCAGAAGAATGTAGACAAAGCCTGCAATTAGATTTTTTTTATACCTTAGCAGATAAGGTTTGAGGCTGAGTAAATTTTTCATCTGTCATATTTTTTTCAAGTGACGGTATAATGTATAATAGAATTAGGGAAAACAAAATTTCACTCTCTACTCCGTTTTATGGCATTTGATTCAACAAAAAACTATTACTCCATCGGCGAGGTCAGCAAAATCGCAGGAATACCTTCCTACCTTCTGCGGTATTGGGAAAGTTTTTTTAAGGAACTGGCACCCGCCAGGGATACAAGAGGAAACAGGAGGTATACTAATCGCGATATTGCAATGGTACTCAATATCAAAGAACTTGTCCATGAAAAAGGTTACAAGCTTGGAAAAGCAAGTGATATAGTCAAGGGTGTTCTAAGCGAAAGTGCCGGGGATCATAAAACGACAGAGATTTTAAAATTGCAGAAACAGATCGGCAAGGAAAAAAATCGTCATCATGTTGTTGATGAAAGGCGTATGGTGCTCTTGCAGGAGATAAAAGAGGAGATTGAAGATATTCTTCATCTGCTGGGGTAAATTCTTTTTTTGCAATGTAGTTTGATAAACAAAAAGACCGGCGGAAGCCGGTCTTTTTGTTTATCAATAACAGAAAATTTATTGAGCGTACAGTACTTCGAACTGTCCTGTGCCGCCTTTGCATACATGCTCAACCCAGCGCGCGTATGCACCACCACTCCAGCGATATTCCTCAAGGTTCTGCGAGCGAAACTGAGGTGCAGCATAGCGCACTTTATATCCCTTTGGAAGAACGATCTTAAGTTGGGTGTCGACAGTAAAGTCATTGAACTTTCCAACCATTCCATGGTGAACCAGTGGAATAAGAGGATGGTTAAGAATTCTGCGCAGTCCTCCGCCCGCATCAACTGAAACACCAGGGAAATCGCCATCAACCTTAACTTCAATGCCCTGTGAATCAGAACGGAAACCAGCTTCAACTGATGCAGGTCTTGTGAGTTTATCTGCAGGGAAGAGTTCTGCCCAGCGAGCGATAGAGTCCACAATACCTGAGCCACCGTGTGAAAAACGCCATCTTGTAACGCCAACAGGTCCTTTTTCACCACTCTGGGTGCCGATGCTGTTGACTTCAATTTTTGAAATTCTCTGGCCGCCTTCGTTAAGCGCAGTAAATGCCGGCCCGATAAACCAGAACTCGCGAATCCAGTCGTTGAATGTGCCTGTAGACTGGAGGGCTCTCAAGGTGCCTTCCCAGGTATCGATAACATCAGGATTGTCAAGAGGCACTTTCATGATAATGTCATGGAACTGGCGTCCCTGCATGTAGATTGGATTCGGAACATTTCTGCGGACTGCGTCTGAGCGGTAGTAAAAGAGGTTGACAACGGAGCCTTCAAACGAGAAACTGTGGGAGAAATCGCCTACGGTAACTGAACCTTCTCCAACGCAAATTCTTCTTTCTTTGGTTTCATTGGCTATGTCAGCCTCTACAACCAGCTTGTTTTTTGTGCTGTCAACAATTGACTCAATAACAGCCGAAAATCTGACAAAGCCTTTTGCCGGATCGAGAGGCTTAACATTGATTTTGATGTTACAGTCAGCTGGTAGCAAGGGAAGTGCCGGTGGCACATTTACCTTAGCACGGCATTTAACTTTGCCCCATGAGCTTGAACCACCCTCGAGAATGATCTCATAATCCGAGTGTGCAGTGGTTGTGTCTTTTGTGCCGAAAAGAGCCATAATGAGTTCTCCTTTTTCTGATGGCGTTGAAATTGGAATTTTTTCAGGAAAGCACTTGGAGATTATTCCTGTTAAATAACAGATTAGAACAAATTTAAAGAATAAAAATCAATAATTAAAGTAAAATATGTTCGAATGCTATTATCTGTTTTTTTGAAATATTATATACTTTCTGTGGCTTCAGGGTTTATAAGGATTATTTTATTTCTTTTATTTTCGGTTGTTAACTTTTAAGTCCACAGATGACCTCATTATCCCGGACAGTAAGCCAGTTTGGTCAGTCCCGATACATGGCACCAGTTTTCAGTGGAGTTCTTCTCGGTGTATCGTTCCCTTCCTATCCTTTTCTCCGGTTTGAAATACTTGCATGGGTAGCCCTTGTTCCACTTCTTCTATCCCTTCGTACCGTGGAGAAGGCAGGCGAACTGTTTCGCCGTGTCTATCTGGCAATGCTTCTTTTCTCTCTGATAAGTCTCTGGTGGGTAAGTCTCGCCACCTTGCCTGGAGGTGTTCTTACTCTTATTGCCGAGGCTTTTTTTCTCACAGTTCCTTTTTTTGTTTTTTATGTGGTAAAAAAATTGGCAGGGTTTCATTTTGCACTTTTTGCTTTGCCTTTTTTTTGGGTTGCATGGGAATGGCTTTACATGCAGCAGGATCTTTCGCTTGGATGGCTCACTTTAGGAAATTCGCAGTCGAATCTTAATCTCATGGTTCAGTATGCGGATCTGACCGGAGTATGGGGAGTAAGTTTCTGGCTGTTGTGGTTTAATGTGCTTGCTGTTTTAGCCATAACCGGCGGAAGAAGAGAAGTTGTTAGTTCTGTCAGTTTCATGGTGCTTATGATTCTGGTTCCTCTGATCTATGCTTACACGGTATTTCATCGTGATGCATTGATCCAGAGAGAGGACAAGAAGCTTAGGGTAACTCTTGTTCAGCCGAATATTGATCCGCATGAAAAATGGGTGCGTCGCAACAGTTCCGATATCATAGAACGGTATTATCGCCTGACAAACACTGCAGTTCGTGAAAATCGTCCCGATCTGGTAATGTGGCCTGAAACCGCAATTCCATTTTACATTCTGGACAGGCCCTATGCTGATGATTATTTATCCCTGCGTGTTGCACTCCGAGGTTGGAATACCGGGCTGTTGACAGGTTTTTCCGATATCATCTACTTTCCTGCCGTCAGCCATACAAATAATGATCCTACTGTTGATAGCGATCAATTCATGAACCGTGTTTTCGAAACCTATAATGCGTCAATGTTACTCGAGCCAGGTTATGCCACTCCTCAGATTTATCGAAAAATGCGCCTTGTGCCATTTGCGGAGCGGGTTCCCTATGTTGAGTATCTGCCATGGCTTGGTCATTTAACATTTTCACTCGCCGGTTTAAACGGGTGGGGTAAAGGCCATGACACTACTATCATGAAGCTTCATACTTCAAGGATCGGTAAAGTGAACATCGCCAATATTATCTGCTATGAATCAATTTTCCCGGATCTTGTAACTGAATTTGTTCGTAAGGGAGCTCAGGTTCTAACCCTTGTGACAAACGACGGCTGGTATGCCACCTCTTATGGACCTTACCAGCATTTAGCTATTGGAAAGATGCGGTGTATAGAGAACCGCAGAGCTATGGCTCGGTGTGCCAATACCGGACTTACTGTTGTTATTGACAAATATGGCAGGATAATCGCAGAAATTCCTTGGTGGCAGGAGCGAACATTAAATGCGGAAGTGCCGCTTGAGAGCAAAATGACCTTTTTCACCCTTAATCCAGATCTGTTGCCTAAAGCTGCATTGTTTTTTTCAGGACTGCTTCTCATAATTGCTGTTATCAAAAAAGCAAAAAAAACCATATCATCCTGAGATTTCCCAAAAGATCTATTTGTTTCTGCTCAACAGCAGTTCCTGAAAATTAATTGCTTTACAGGCCGTAAACCTTGATTTTTCTGTAGAGGGTTCGTTCAGTAATCCCAAGAACCTTAGCCGCTTTCCGCTTGTTTCTCTGACAAATTTCAAGAGCGTCAGTTATGGTTTTCTTTTCAATTTCATCGAGTGAAAGTAAAGGCTCCTGCGCTTGATGATGGTTCTCATCTGAAGTTAACGTCTTCAAACCTCCGCTGACCGCAGGAGCAGTTACTGAACTATCGGGCAAAAGCAGCGGAATGGAAGGTCTTGTTTGAATAACATGCTGCAGTAGTTGACGGATTTCGCTTATTTCCTGTCGAAGCTGGATTATACTGCTATAGATTATTTGAAGTTCATTTTTCTCTGACTTGGAAGGATCATGAACCAGACTTTTGTATCTGTTACGCTGAACTAAATGTTTTTCAAGAATCTCAGGGGTGAAATATTTGCCTTTTTCAAGCACAAGCAAAGATTCTATAAGATTTCTAAGCTCTCTGACATTTCCCGGCCAGGGATATCGTATCAGCATTTCAGCAGCTTCAGGGCTGAATCCTTCAAAAATAATTTTGTGCTTGCGCTCGAACTCATGAACAAAATTTTCAGCAAGCAGGAGAATATCGTTGCCTCTTTCCCTGAGAGGCGGAATCTGCAGTTCAACACTTCGCAGACGGTAAAAAAGGTCTTCCCTGAAATTTTTTTCTGCAACAGCCTGATACATATTTTTATTCGTTGCAGCTATGATGCGTGCATCTGAATAAATTGTTTCTGATGAGCCAACCCTTTGAAACTCTCCTGTTTCAATAACCCTGAGAAATTTTACCTGAGTTTCAAGTGGCATTTCGCCAATTTCATCAAGAAAAATCGTTCCTCTATCCGCACTTTCGAAGTAGCCTTTTCTGCCTTGTACAGCTCCGGTAAATGCTCCTTTTTCATGGCCGAAAAGTTCTGATTCAAGAATGCCGGCAGGAATGGCACCGCAATTGACCGGTATAAAGCTTTTATCTGCCCGGAGACTGTTAGCATGTATATATCGAGCCAGTACTTCCTTGCCAGAGCCAGTTTCTCCTATGATCAGAACAGTAATATCTGTTGCTGCTACCTGGAGAGCCAATTGTTTAAGCTGGGTTATGAGGACACATTGTCCGATAATTTTAGTCTCTCGTTTCATCAGGTTTCTCTGCCTTGGATTCAATGCGTTTTGCAATTTATATGGATGGAACAACAATTGGCTTGATTGGCAGTTTTTTTGCTTCGGCCGCAGCCTCATCTTTTGAAGCAAAGTGTTTTTTTAACAGTACTTTATAGATCTGCCCCTTCTGGACGATTTCAACTGAGGCATATTGAGAGACTTCTTTAGCAAGAGTTTCTGCATTATGGCGGCTTTCAAAGCTTCCGAACTGTAGTGTGGATGTTCCTGGTGCAGCAACAATTTTCTCCTCTTTTGAAATATCCGAAGAAGGGGGAGCACTTTTTATTCGTGGCTTTGAAGCTTGTTTCGTTGTATCAACCCTCGAAACTGAAGGTCGTGATCTAAGTAAGCGGGGTTTATCAACTTGTTTTGAAGTGTCACCAACTGCAGGCATGGCTTTAGGTTTGGCTGAAGGACGTTGAGTTTCCGGTTGTGGTTTGGACGAAAGCTTCATGTTCTCATCTTCAACAACTGCAGGTTGCGGTTTTGTTGTAATCGAGGGAGTCGAGGCTTTCGGAAAAGGTGCCGGGCGACCCAGAGCAAGGTTGTAGGCCGCTATTCGTGAAGCGCTGAGCTTATCCAGAGCCGGATCGGGAAATTCACTCAATTGTTTTTGGAACAGTAGTATTGCCTGGGGACCGTCTTCCGAAAGAAGTGCTTCCACAATCGTTTTTTCAGAAGGAATGGTGACTTTTTGGCGAATATTTTCTAACAAATAAACCTTATCTTCAGCAACATCCCGCTGTATATCCTGAGCATAGGATCGTTCATCGGCAGCATGCAGAACAGATGAAGAACAGAGTACCAGAGACAACACAACGCTAAAGCCAGCCATTTTTTTGCCGATAAGGCAGATGGTTTTGTCGTAAAACATGGGTGTACGGTTTATTTTACATGTAAGCATTTACAGGCTTTTCTATCTGTGAATATGCCAAATATTTATCTATAAAAAATAATTGCATTCTATGCCTTCATTGTCTTGCAAATCCTTTGCTAAAATCAATCTAGGTCTTCTTATCACCGGTAAACGTGATGACGGGTACCATACGCTCGAGACCATTTTTGCACCTATCAACTGGTATGACGTTATCGAATTCTCCCAGTCTGCGGATATTTCGATGAGCTGTTCAAATGTAACTCTTCCTGTTGACGACAACAATCTATGCATCCGTGCAGCAAAATCACTGCAGCAGTTTGGTGGCATTCATAAGGGCATAACTATGAAACTCCATAAAAATGTTCCTTTCGGTGCAGGACTTGGAGGCGGAAGCAGTGATGCGGCAACCGTATTAAGGGTACTCAATAATCTATGGCAAATAAACGCCTCCTCGACTGATCTGCATAAACTGGCTGTGAAACTTGGCGCGGATGTGCCTTATTTCCTCGAAATAAAAGGGCTTGCTTATGCAAAAGGGATTGGTGATGATCTTCATGACCTTGGTTTTTCCCTTCCGTATTATGTAGTAACGGTTTTTCCCGAAGAACATATTTCAACAGTCTGGGCGTACAAAAACTTTTATCCGCAATTTGATCGCAAACTTCCTGATCTCAAAGCATGTGTCTCAGACCTTTGTCTTTATTGGAAAAAAGAAGTTTTGCCGGTTTTTGAGAATGACTTTGAATCTGCTGTTTTTGATCACTTCCCTGCGGTTCGACAGGTTAAGTCCGTCCTTCTTGATGCAGGTAGTATTTTTGCTTCTTTATCTGGAAGCGGCTCAGCCGTATTTGGTCTGTTTGAGAGTGAGGCTGAGGCTCAATCAGCGATGATGCGCCTGCCTGATAACTACCGAAAAAGCTTGACTCTGCCTGGTTTTTCAATGGAACAGTAAAGCCGGATAAACTGAAATATTTATCTGAACATAACCGATCGGGGTTCCAATTTTTTTTGATAGGGTAACTCTTATCACTTGATTTACTGAGTGCCAAAAAGTATATATTATTAGGATATAGTGAGTTTTTTCAACCCTCAATAACCGGATTGAAGTATGAAAAAATATCCTTTACTCATTTTCTGCGCGTTTCTACTGGCTATAATGGGTACAGTTCCTGTTCGCGCAGGCAATGCCTATTTAAGTGGTAATATTGGATGGACTCTCTCAAGTGATTTGAACATCAATGTTGCACCAGGTAATATTCTCATAACACAACCACTCAAAACCGGGACCAGCATTCTCGGTGCTCTCGGTTCTCGAATTGATAATTTCAGGGTTGAGGCAGAAGTGGGTTATCAGCCTAAAGATGTTGACTTAAAGACGGCGAATGGCAATGTCCATATAGCTTCTTTGCTAGCAAATGGTTACTATGATCTCTATACTGAAGGCATTCAGCCTTATATCACTGGAGGAATAGGTGTTGGTTGGCAGACAAATGACTTATACGTGAAGGAGGATTTGTATAGTGGTCGTGTCAACAAGTTGGCGTATCAATTAGGTGCCGGAATGGCCTTGCCAATCAGTAGAGATATTCTCATTGATGTTCGGTATCGCCATTTTGCAACATCATCAATTACTGAAGAAAACTCAATTACCTATACACCCTCAATCAATTCTTTTCTATTTGGTCTGAGGGTCGGTTTATAATAAGCTTCATCATGGGCGACTCATGGTGATGATATCGTTCAGTTCGGCAGCAATAAGTCGGAGATCTTCGTCAAGAAAATGGGATGAGTTCAATCGGGCGCGTTTTATGTCGGCAAAATTGAGGATGGTATCAGAAATGTGCGGTTTAAAAAGAGGGGAGCAGCCAAGAAGGTTTCCATCCGGTCCGGTAACTGAGGAATTTCCCCAATAGGTGAAACTGTCCTCGTTACCGACGCGGTTTATACAAGCTACATAACTGCTGAATAAAAACGCGTAAGTTGTGGCAATGGTCTGCCACTGGGTTACAATTGCAGGATTACCGTTTCCAGGAGCCATTCGCAGAGGGCTTGACATGAGCACGAAAAGAACTTTTGCTCCCTGATGCGCGAGCAGATAGGGTACCGATACATGCCAGAAATCCTCACAGATCGCAACGCCTATTCTACCTAGTTTTTTTGAATCTATTGCCTTTATCTGTTGCCCCGCCGAAAAATATCGCAACTCTTCAAACATGCCATATGTTGGCAGGTAAATCTTACGGTGGATACTTCGCCCTATTCCCTCTTCAAACATAAAGGCCGCATTATAGACCCCGTAGTCATCACTTAACTCGATGCAACCGCAAATAATGCAGATTTTTTTGCTTAACAGGCGAAGGGGGGCAAGCCGGACATCCTCAATATGCATGGCTATATCCTGAGCAGCATCCTGGACATTGTATCCCGTCAGTGAAAGTTCAGGAAATGCTATAGCATTGACTCCATCCCGTATAGCTTGCTCAACAAGCGAGCAGTGCTGTGCAAGATTTTCATCGAAATTGGCAAGTGTGCAATCGATCTGGGCTAATCGGAGTTTTGCTGTCAGCATCCTTTGTCAGTTTTAATGGTAGGGATAGAAAAGATAAAAGGTAAATGAAAGTAAGGCAAGTATCCACATACCGGAATTTACCTCTCTTACTTTTCCGGTAAAAAGTTTCAGGACAACATAGGCTATAAATCCCGCAGTCATGCCCACACCGATATTGAAGGTGAATATCATGAGGACAATAGTAAGAAACGCCGGAAGAAGTTCGCTGTAGTCATCAAAATTAAATTTTGTTACCGACTGCATCATGAACATGCCGACAACAACCAGTGCCGGGCCATAGGCATAAGAAGGAACAATGGTAAGAATCGGTGCAAAAAACAGGGCAAGAGCAAAAAAAGCGGCAACGACAATCGCCGTAAATCCGGTTTTTCCACCTTGTTCGATACCGGCTGCCGACTCAATATAGACCCCCGCTGTAGTAGTGCCGAACATCGAAGCCGCAATCGTAGAAAGTGCATCGACCAGCATAGGTTTTTCGATTTCCGGCAGGTTATCCTCATCATCAAGCAGATTGGCTCTTGACGACAATCCAAAAAGTGTTCCCATTGTATCAACAAAATCCATCACCAGTACACTGGTAATAACGCCGGCAAACCCCCAGGTCAAAGCACCCTGTACGTTGATTTTCATAAAGATAGGCTCCACGGATGGAGGCATACTGAACACTGAAGCGGGAAGAGGAGTAAGGCCGGTTAAAAGAAAAGCACTTGTGGTAATAGCCATACCCGCCAGAATTGCTCCGGTAACCCGCTGAATCAATAAAACAGAAGTAATCAGCAGCCCCCCGAGGCTCAGGAGAACCGGGAGTTTTGCAATGTTGGCAAGTTGGACAGGGGCCCCTGGAACGCCAAGAGTGATGATGCCCATATCGTTGAGTCCAAGAAATGCCAGAAAAAGGCCAATACCTACCGAAAAACTATGTTTAAGGGTACTGGGAATAGCTTTTGCCAGCCATTGACGCAATCCTCCGAGAGTAATCAAGGTAAATAGTACTCCGCTTATAAAGATGGCAGCCATAGCTGTCTGCCATGAATATCCAAGCGTGTGAACAACCGTGTAGGCAATAAAGGCATTCTCGCCCATATAGGGAGCAACAGCAAATGGACGTTTTGCATAAACTCCCATCAACAGTGTTCCAAAGATCGACGTCAGTATAGTCGCAGTCATAGAGGCATCTTTAGGAATGCCGGCTGCCGCAAGAATGGCTGGATTAACGACGATTATATAGGAAAGAGTAAAAAAAGTCGTAATGCCGGCCAGCGTTTCCTGTCGATAACTGGTGCCGTGCTTATCAAAGTTAAAGTAGGTTTGCATGATGTTTGCAAATAGTGGTAACAGGCTTCTGAAAAACAAGATAGTCATAAAGAGTTGAAAACAAGGGAGGCTTACATACTAAAAGGATCACGACAGAGGTAATAACGAAGAAGGGGATGGAAAGCTTTGATCTTGTCTTTTTTTATTGAAGTCAGTTATTCGTAATTTTCTTTTCTGAAAGATAATTCCTAAAAATCCTTGACCGCCAACAATTAAACCGATCTTGCTATGGAGGTAGTTGATCTTAAGAAAGATTTGAAATATTTGTATCAACCATCTAAAAAAGAGGTTAGTGTGGTTGACGTTCCGACTATGAATTTTCTGATGATCGATGGTGAAGGGGATCCAAACACATCACAGTCATTTTCAGACGCGATTGACGCATTGTTTGCTGTTGCTTATACGATAAAGTTTATGGTCAAAAAAGGGGCGATTGCCATTGACTATGGAGTAATGCCTTTAGAGGGGTTATGGTGGGCTGAAGATATGACGAAGTTCACACCTGAAGACAAGTCAAACTGGAAATGGACAGTAATGATCATGCAGCCATCATTTGTTACTCAGGAAATTATCGATGCAGCAATGGTCGAAGTAAAAAAGAAAAAAGACCCTGCAGCTCTTGCTGGCATTCGTTTTGATTCACTTTGTGAAGGCAGGTGTGCGCAAATAATGCATATCGGACCTTTCGCTGAAGAGGGTCCCACTATAGCAAAGGTCCATCAGTTCATAGACTCCATGAGTTATCGCAGGGGAAAACATCATGAAATTTATTTGAGTGATATCCGTAAAGCTCATCCATCGAAATGGAAAACCATCGTCAGGCAGCCTATGGAGTGATTATCAGAAGTATTTGTTTGTGAGTAATAAGGAGATCTCTTATATTGGACAAATTGAATCTTATTTAAGTCAGTGTATAAAAGTCAATTCATACAATAAGGAGAATGCCATGAGTGTTTTAGTAGGTCGGCCTGCACCGGATTTTGATGTTGCCGCCGTTGTTAAAGGGTCACAGTTTGTTGATTCAGTGAAGCTTTCAGATTTCAAGGGACAATACGTTGTATTGTTTTTTTATCCGCTTGATTTTACCTTTGTCTGTCCTACTGAGCTTCATGCATTTCAGGACAAGCTTGAGGAGTTTCGTAAAAGAAATGTTGAATTGCTTGGCTGTTCGGTGGATTCCAAATTTTCTCATTTTGCATGGCTGACCACACCAAGAAATCGTGGTGGCATAGAGGGTGTGACCTACACTCTTCTTTCAGATATTAACAAGACGGTATCAGAGGATTATGATGTGCTTCTTGAGGGGGCGGGGATAGCGCTAAGAGGTTTGTTCCTGATTGATAAGGAAGGCATCGTCCGTCATCAGGTAGTCAACGATCTTCCTTTGGGACGTAATGTTGATGAGGTACTTCGTCTTGTTGATGCCCTTCAGTTTACAGAGCAGTTTGGTGAAGTATGTCCTGCAAACTGGAACAAGGGTGATAAGACAATGAAACCTACAGACGAAGGTCTGAAAGAGTATTTCAAAGAAAACTGATTGTACTCTGATCACCATCACCCCTGTTTCTATTATGAAAAACAGGGGTGATGAATGATAAGCACTCAGTAAGCTTTAGCAAAAACAGCTTTTCTGGTAGCAGGTTTTCCAGAATAGATACAGGTACCTGGTTCGTCAATTCTGTATTGGGCTATATAATCTGCTTCCTCAGGAAGAACCCTGATTGTGGCTTTAGTTTCTTCCTTTATTTTTGCTTCCGTTTCTGCAGAGCCATCCCAGTGGGCGATAACAAACCCTTTTTCTACTGCAGTTTTAAACTCCTCATAACTCTGGACTTCGAAGGTGTTGTCATTTCGGAATTGAAGTGCCTTGTCATACATGTTTTGTTGAATAGCGTTCAGGATTTCCTGAATAGTAACCGTCAGGGTATCGTCGAGCGCCAGTTCAGTTTTTTCAAGCGTATCGCGACGGGCAGCAATACAAATGTTATTCTCGATATCCCTTGGTCCCAGTTCAATACGAACCGGAATACCCTGAAGTTCATATTCGGCAAACTTCCACCCGGGTGAGTTCTGTTCACTGCTGTCGACAAAAGCCGGTATTCCACTTGAAATCAAAGCGTCAGCAATAGAATTTGCACGAGCAATAACGGCAGCTTTATCACCCCTCAGAATTGGTATAATGACGACTTGGCGTGAGGCAAGTTTAGGGGGAAGAACAAGACCACGGTCATCGGAATGAGCCATGATCAAGGCTCCAATCAGTCTCGTTGAAACACCCCAGCTTGTAGCCCATACATAGTCGAGTTTTCCCTCTTTTGTCTGGAATTGACAGTCAAATGCTTTAGCAAAGTTTTGACCAAGATTATGAGACGTTCCCGCCTGAAGGGCTTTCGTGTCCTGCATCATTGCTTCTATGCAATAGGTTTCTACTGCACCGGCAAATTTTTCGCTGTCAGTTTTTTTGCCCATAATCACAGGCATTGCCATATACTCTTCAGCAAAAGTCTTGTATACGTTGATCATGCGAAGCACTTCCTCCTGTGATTCTTCAGGAGTTTCATGAGCGGTATGACCTTCCTGCCACAGAAATTCTGTGGTTCTTAAAAAGAGTCTGGTTCTCATTTCCCAGCGCACAACATTAGCCCATTGATTGATTAAAATGGGAAGGTCACGGTAGGACTGGATCCACTTTTTATAGGAGGACCATATAATAGTTTCTGAAGTAGGACGAATATAAAGTTTTTCGGCAAGCTCTTCTCCGCCACCATGAGTAACAACAGCACATTCAGGAGCAAAGCCTTCAATGTGTTCTGCTTCCTTTGCAATAAAGCTTTCAGGAATAAACAGCGGAAAGTAGGCATTGACATGTCCTGTTTCCTTGAACATCCTGTCAAGGGCGGCCTGCATTTTTTCCCATATTGCATAACCGTTAGGCCGTATAACCATGCAGCCCCTTACATCCGCATAATCTGCAAGCTTCGCAGAGCGTACAAGGTCAATATACCACTGGGAATAGTCTTCGCTTCTGGAAGTGATTTTATCTGCCACGTTTCGGGGTAAATTATTGTTATTAATACGTGTCCGGCATCATAATTACAGCATACGGGCACGAGAATCTGTTTGTGAACATACAAAAAAACCGCTGTTCAAGGACACAAAAAAAACAGGAAGGCTCTCTTCATTTTTTGTATATCAGCTTGTCTGTTCGATGTGCTGTCTACTTTTCGAACTTTTTCATTTTTTCCATTAATATTTTCATGTGTTCTTTTTCTTGATTTCCGAGTGGTTTCTGATTGTTGATGACTTTCAAATATCCACCTGGAATGTCAAAAACCGACTGAGCAAGTGCTTTCGGCCATAATTGCATGATTTCCATCACGTACTGGCCGTTATCATTATATTGAATCATTTTGACAGGAAATCCTTCAATGCTGGCATTGCTGAGCGTTTTTGAGAGCGATGTATTTGACAAACGAGGATTTTGTGACTGAAGAATTTTGAAGGTCGAAAAATCTCCCAGATCACGGGTGACCCACAACTCAAGTTTTTCAGTACTGCTGGTCAGACTGATGTGCTCGCAGGTATAACCTTTAATAGTTTGTTTTCCAAGTTTGTCAAGTTTATAATTGCTGTCGAAATTAAGGAGCATGGCATTTTCAGCCGCTGTTTTGAGGTTGAGAATGCTATAATTTTTCGACTGATGATTGATGACATAAGCCTGGTCCGGCTGTGAGGCTTTTGTGATGACGGTTGTTTTTAATGGCTCAGGTATTTTATCCATGTGCATGGCCATATCCATTCGCTGGACATTGTTTCCAAAGTAGTAAGTAATTTCAGCTGAACCATTCGGCATTTTCATAATCATTGCCATAATGCCGTTAAATTTTGAAGCAGCCAGCGCAGGATTCCCGATAGTAGAATAGAGAAGCATAAAGAGAGTAAGCAGTACCTTTTTCATCGTTTCTTTGCTCTTGTACATAGTATAAATGGCTGGTGGATTTGCCGGAAAACAGGGATCATGCTAAAATTTTAATGTACTATTTGTAAAGTTGCGTGATCGAATTTATTTATAAAGAACACCAAATGGTACATTTCTGTCATTAGCAGCTTTCCATGTAATGAAAGTGCAAGGGAAATGTCTGGTTTAACCCATAGGAATGCAAGAACAGAAAGAATGGCATGTTGTCGAGCTCCTCAGGACAACCACAGTTTTTTTTGAGAAAAAACAGGTTACTGAACCTCGAATCAGCTCAGAACTGCTTCTTGGATATGTCCTCGGTCAGACGAGGCTCCAGCTTTATCTGCACCATAACAGGCCTGTTTATCAGGATGAGCTGGATCGATTCAGAGAGCTATGCCGTCAGAGGCTTGATGGACGTCCTGTTCAGTACATCATTGGTGAACAATTTTTTTACGGATTAAAGTTTACTGTTGATGAACGTGTTCTTATTCCCCGGCCGGAAACCGAACTTCTTGTCGAGCACACCTTAGAATGTCTTGGAATGACAGGTCGAGGAGGAACCGGTAAAGCAAAGATTCTGGATATTGGTACAGGGAGCGGTTGCATAGCTGTTACTATGGCAAAACTGTGTCCATCGCTGACCGTAACAGCGCTCGACTGTTCGTTGGCGGCTCTTGAAGTTGCGCGCTTGAATGCATCAAACCATGAGGTTGAACCCCAAATAACATTTATTGTTGCCGATATGTTTGATGAGTTGCCGGTCGCAACGTTTCAGGAGAATTCGTATGATCTTATTGTTTCAAATCCACCCTATATCCCGGATGCCGAGTGGGATGATCTTCAGCCTGAGGTTCGAATGTATGAGCCCAGGATAGCGCTAACGGTACCTCTGGGTACAGAGTGTTACGAAGTGATTGCATTACAGGCAAAAAAGCTTCTTATTCCTGGAGGAAAGCTCTGTTTTGAACTGCATGCTGATGCGGCAGCATCAGTTTCTGAAATTATGATCAAGCAGGGATTTACAGGGATAACTGTATCAAAAGATTATTCCGGATTTGAAAGGATACTTTCAGGAGTTATTCCGATTGGAAATTAACTTGCTTTCAGTATTGTTTATATATACAGATGAGAGTGTTAGTTGTTTTAAAACCGGATATCATGGTTGTTCATTGCTTTGTTATTTCAATGTAAACCGCTTTACGAAGGGTTGGATGATAGAACGCTCTTGCTATAATTAAAGAATTACAGGGTGCGGAAAGGATTAGTTTTTTTAAATTCACCTGATTATTTCCCCCTGAGGATTATTGTAACCGTTATGATAGTACGCTGATGGATTCTCGTGATCTTTCCTTGAGGGAGCGACAGGTACTGGGTATAATTATTCAGTCGTATGTCGTGACTGCTGCTCCGGTGGGATCAAGGTATATAGCCGCAAATTTTAATCTTGGTCTTTCTGATGCCACGATCAGAAATGTTATGGCCGTTCTGGAAGAGGAAGGTTATATCAGTCAACCGCATACTTCGGCAGGGAGAATTCCTACCGATAAGGGATATCGATATTATGTCGATCTCATCATGACCTTCCAGTGTCTTGATGATAAAGAGAAGCAGAGGATAGAGGCAAATATAGGCCAAATTGCTATAGACCGTACTGGTACTTCATCAGATGTTCTGCTTTCAGCAGCTAAAGTTCTTGGTACAATTTCAAGGCAGTTGAGTGTTGTTTTATCACCAACACTTTCAAATGCGATATTCGAGAAACTCGATATTGTTCTGCTGAGTACCACAAGAATGATGGTTATTCTATCGATTCAGTCTTTGTTTGTCAAGACTATTGTAATGGAGATTGACGTTGAGGTTTCACGCCAGACGGTTGATGAGCTTGTTGATATTCTCAATCAGCGACTATCAGGGTTGACTCTTTCTGAAATTCGTCGTACAATCAGCAGGCGTCTTTCTGACAGTCTTGGAGACAATGCGCTTAAAAATCTTATTGTGCGTTCGGCTGGAAATCTTTTTGATGAGTCGCCTATTTTCGAAAGGCTTTATATTTCCGGAACTGAATATATTGTTGACCAGCCTGAATTCAAGCAGCCCGAAAAGGTTCGTGATCTTATTACCATGATTGAGGATAAGTTCAGCATGGCTAAACTTGTCGATAATTGTGCTTCATCACCTGTCGAGACATTCAGATCCGTAGGCAGGGAAATTACCATCAATATTGGCAAAGAAAACAGCGAGAGACAGGCTGAAGACCTGACTATTGTTTCAACGCCTTATTATGTTGGGAATATGGTTGGAAAAATCGGCATTTTTGGGCCGAAAAGAATGGATTACGAGTACGCTGTCCGCGTTCTCAATTACATGTCCGATAGCCTTTCAGCAACGCTATCGGATGTTAACTAAACAGATAATGTATGTTATGACAAAGAAAGCATCGGACGGAAAAGAGATTCATAAAGAAAATATTGCGGAAAAAGATCAAAATGATATCACTGGAACCTCATCTGTTCAGGGTGAGGTTCCACAGGGTGACGAACCATCAATTGCCCGAATAGTAGAGCTCGAAACCGAACTGAGCAGGCAGAAAGAGCAGTCCGACAAATATCGAGATGAGTTGTTGCGAAAAGCTGCCGATTTTGAGAATTTCCGAAAACAAAAAGAGCGTGAAACGATGATGGCTTCATCCAGAGCTCTTGAAAACATTATAAGGGAATTGCTCCCGGTTGTTGATGATGTTAAAAGGGTTCTTCAACATGCTCCTCTTAATGCAGAAATAACCGGTGAAGCGCGGGTATATATTGAGGGAGTGGAGATGGTGAAAAAAAATCTAGAAAAATGGCTTGATCACAAAGGTGTAAAAGCAATTGAATCAAAAGGAATGAAGCTTGATGTAAATTTCCATGAAGCAATTTCCCAGATTGATCATCCCGAAGCTGAACCAGACACTATTATTGAAGAATACCAGACCGGGTACCTGCTGGGAGACAAAGTTATCAGGCATGCAAAGGTCATCGTTGCGAAATAGCACGATACCTTTTATTACATTCAATACTATACAAGCAAATTTGTCGATGTTATTATGAAGAGAGAATATTACGAGGTCCTTGGAGTCAGTCGTACGGCCACAAAGGACGAGATAAAAAAGGCATATAGAAAGCTGGCCCTGCAGTTTCATCCCGATAAAAATCCTGATAATAAGGACGCTGAGGAGCATTTCAAAGAGGTGAATGAAGCGTATGAAGTCCTCAGTAATGATGACAAAAGGCGCCGCTATGATCAGTTCGGGCATGCTGGTGTAGGCTCTTCGGCGGCCTCAAGTGGTGGTGGCCAGTATGGAGGGGCTACGGATTTGAACGATATATTCAGTGCGTTTAACGATATGTTCAGCGGTGGCAAAACCCGTGCAGGAGGTGCTCCTTTCGGTTTTGAAGAGGTTTTTGGCGGCGGCGGAGGTAGACGTGGCCGTGCATCCAGTGGTATTCCCGGAACCGATCTCAAAATTCGTCTCAAGTTGAGTCTTGAGGAGATCGCCAAAGGGGTTGAGAAAACTTTGAAAATTAAAAAACAGGTCAGCTGTCCGGAATGTAAAGGGAGTGGTTCCAAATCAGGAGCAGCAGAAACTTGCCAGACCTGTCATGGCGCAGGAGAGGTGCGTCAGGCTTCAAAAACAATGTTTGGCCAGTTTGTCAATATTGCCGCATGTCCCACATGTGGAGGCGAAGGCAAAATCATTAAGGATCGTTGCACCTCCTGTTATGGCGAAGGTATAAAACTTGGTGAGGTTACCGTAAAGGTTACTGTTCCCTCAGGTGTTGAGGATGGTAATTACCTGACATTGCGTGGGCAGGGTAATTCCGGCCCGAGAGGTGGAGCAGCAGGAGATCTGCTTGTTGTAATTGAAGAAATTCCTCACGAATTGTTTTCGCGTCACGGTGATGATGTAGTGTACTCTCTTGCCGTGAGTTTTCCTGACCTGGTCCTTGGTACCAAAGTTGAGGTGCCTACCCTTGATGGAGCTGTCAAACTTACCATTCCACCATCAACGCAGCCCGAAACCATGCTCCGTATTCCAGGCCACGGAATAGGTCATCTCCGTGGATCATCCCGAGGCGATCAATATGTAAAAGTTAATGTTTTTGTTCCTAAAGATCTTTCACACCAGGATAAGGATATCCTTAAGGAGTTGAAGAAATCATCCGGGATTTCACCTACTGCCCATAATGACAAAAACTCAAAGGGCTTTTTTGAAAAAGCACGTGATATTTTCTCATAAGACATAGACGTTTATTTTTTTATACAAATAGAAAAGGCCGGTCATGCAACCGGCCTTTTCTATTTGTATGTTCGATAACTGCTCTGACTTGTTATTCTGCTAGTACGCCAACCAGTTTTTCCTCTTCAAATTCAACAGATTCTTTATGCAGCTTTGAAATACTGGCAACAATGTTTGGTACCACATCCTTATTGAAAACTGATGGCATTAAGTTGTCATGTGTTGGCTCGATGGATTCGGCAATAGCAAACGCAACAGCCATCTTGATTTCTGATGTAACTTTTCTGATGCCGGCGGCAAACAATCCCTTGAATAGTCCGGGAAATACAAGAGCATTATTAACCTGATTCAGCAGATCTGAACGTCCAGTACCGACAATGCTGGCACCTGCTTCATAAGCAAGATCAGGCATAATTTCAGGTGTAGGGTTAGCCATGGCAAAAATGAATGGATTCTTATTCATTCCTTTAACCATTTCCTGAGAAACGATGTTACCGATAGAGACACCGACAAAGACATCTGCACCGATTAATGTACTTGCTAAATCGCCAGTGTGTTTGGCTTTATTAGTGATTTCAGCAATTTGCTGTTTTGTTGAGTTCATACCAGGACGTCCTTCATAAATTGCTCCCTGGGTGTCAACGAGAACAACCTCTTTTGCCTTGGCATTAAGCAACAGTCTTGCAATAGCAATACCGGCAGCACCTGCACCATTAATGACGACATGCAAGTCTTTAATATCTCGTCCAGTAACACGACAGGCATTAATGATGGCTGAAAGCGTTACAATAGCAGTTCCGTCCTGATCGTCATGAAAAACCGGAATTGACAGCTCGTTTTCAAGACGCTCAAAAATTTCAAAACATCTTGGAGCTGAAATATCTTCAAGGTTGATGCCGCCAAAACTTGGCTCGATCAGTTTGCAGAAATGAATAATATCCTCGACATCAGTTGAATTGATACAGAGGGGAATAGCGTCAATATCGGCGAATTCCTTGAAAATTATTGCTTTGCCTTCCATTACAGGCATAGCTGCTTCAGGGCCAAGGTCACCAAGGCCAAGAATAGCTGTTCCGTCAGAAACAACTGCGACCTGATTGGCTCTATTGGTTAATGTATAAGACTTTTCTTTGTCAAGGCCAATTGCTGTGCAGACTGCCGCAACGCCAGGGGTATAAGCCAAAGATAAGTCTTCTTTAGTTTTAATGCTTACTTTCGACTTAATTTCGATTTTACCACGTGTTCTTAGATGTAATTCTATTGATTCCTTTGAATATCCCATATCGCTAAATTAGCTCCCTTGTCGTTATCTGATTGTTATAGTATAAATTAGCTTGCCATAATGATGATGTTCTCAATGCATACAATCATTTCGAAAAAAGTTCACGGCTGACAAGGTAAAATTTTAGGCTGATGAATATAAACTTAATTACACGGATTAAATGTTAATCGCAATAATAAGGCAATATTTATTTGTTACGGCTCTGTAAAAGATATAATATGCCGATATTAAACGTATAAATAGAGTGAAATAGGAAATATTACAGATAATCGAGTGAAGTGTTAACGTCTCTGCAGTGGGGTGTGGGGGGAGGAGATTACTGATTTTCTATGTTGTAGGCTTCGTTTAATTCGTGAATAAAACTTTCGATCGTACTTGCATCAGAAAGTTGCTGGGGGGAAAATATTTTTTCAACAAGTACTTTATTCCCGATCAGGTTCATTTTCAACTGTGGAAGGTAGAGTAAATTTGCCATTAATTCAGGACTTCCGCATGTGAGAAAAAGCGCAACTTTTTTGTCAGCCAGATACGATTTGAGATTGCTTTGAATCAACGCTCCTAAAAGTTGTGACGATACAAGCAAATAGTATATAGGGGCTCCCATAATAACAACATCGAAATCCTTGACGAAGTTGTAATCTCCAGTGGTTTTGCATTTCGCTTTTTCAACATAGGCTCCTGTTTTTGCAAGTTCCAGACCAATCGAATCGATGAGTTGTTCAGTTGATCCGCCTGCGGTTTTGCTGTCGAACAGAATAATTGCCCGCATTGGTTTTTGTGCTGTATTTGTCATAATAAAATGAAGAAGAGTTGGCAGTGAAACGGCGAACTTGAATTATGCAATTGCTACAATTAAAATAAGGTAAAAAAACTCTATATCGAATTGTCCATTATATTTCAGTCAAAAAAAAGCGCTCAATCAGAGCGCTTTTTTTTTGAAATTTCCTTTTACAAAAAGTTGTTGTTATACAAACTTCGAGTAGATGTCTAAAAGATCTGTTACTCGGGTTGAATATCCAAGCTCGTTGTCATACCAGCCAACAACTTTAACCATATTGCCTGAGCTCATGGTAAGCAGTGAGTCGAAAACACATGAGTGCGGGTTACCGACTATGTCCTGTGAAACGATAGGATCTTCACAGTATTCAAGGAATCCCTTCATCGGTCCTTCAGCTGCTGTTTTAATTGCAGCGTTGATTTCAGCTTTTGTCGCAGGGCGAGTAAGAATGGCAGTAACGTCTGTAACAGAACCGTCTGGCACGGGAACTCTCATTGCAAAACCATCGAGTCTGCCAATAAGCTCTGGAATAACTTCGCCGATGGCTTTAGCTGCACCTGTGCTGGTTGGGATGATTGATAATGCTGCTGAACGGGCACGTCGGAGGTCAGAGTGAGGAAGATCAAGAATGTTCTGATCGTTGGTGTAGGCATGAACGGTAGTCATAAATCCCTTTTCGATACCGAAACTATCCTGAAGTACCTTGACCATAGGAGCAAGGCAGTTTGTCGTACAGCTGGCGTTCGAAATAATCTCTTCCTTTCCGGTTATTGAGTCACCGTTGACACCGAGAACAATCGTAGCGTCAATTTTGTCTTTTGCAGGAGCTGAAATAATAACTTTTTTTGCACCGGCAGTAATATGCTTGGCTGCAGCTTCTCTTGAAGTAAACAATCCGGTTGATTCGACTACAAGATCACATCCAAGTTCTTTCCATGGAAGAGCTGCAGGGTCACGCTGAGCTGAAATGGTAATCACCTTGCCATTGACAACAAGATTACTGCCATCTACACTAACTTCACCATTGAACTTTTTGTGGGTGGAATCGT
>SZXZ01000035.1 GCA_005843835.1 Chlorobium sp. | reverse complement strand
CAACTGAGCTACAATCACCATAGAAAATCTACGGACTTCCCTTTGTGCGCCCGACTGGACTCGAACCAGTAACCCTCAGCTTAGAAGGCTGATGCTCTATCCATTGAGCTACGGGCACAGCTTCAATAGCAAGAACCTTTATATGTCGGGGCGCCGAGACTCGAACTCGGGGCCTCCTGCTCCCAAAGCAGGCACGCTACCAACTGCGCCACGCCCCGTTACTTCACTATTAATTGAAGGCTCCTAATATACCACAAGAACAATAATTACCAAAAAATATTTTGCCTTTTTGACTGCCTGACCGAAGCGACTTATACCTATAATAAAGCGTTACGTTATCGGTTGTTCATAATAAAAAAATCAGAAATAATTTTTCGGAGTTCATCGTGGCATACCATCTCGATAGCTTCAGCCGGAGTAACAAGCTTACGGCGACGATCGTGCATTTCATCCCACTCCTCGAGCATTGTTTCGATATAAAGGGGGTAAACCTGAACTGAAAACGATTTCCCGAATTTTCGGTACCGGTACTGACCAGCTTCGAGGTGATGCACAACACCTATGATACCCGCTTCTTCAAATGCTTCTTTTGCTGCTGAATCTGCTGGGGACAGACCTTTTTCTACATATCCCTTGGGGATAATCCAGCGTTCAGATTTTCTGGAGGTAATAAGCACCAGTTTGTTGTCAAGAACTGGGATAACGCCAGATTGCTTAAAAACTCCCTTGAACCTTCCAGCCATAAGTAACTTTGTTGATTAAGTTTGCGGCTTGAGGTCTCTCTTCGACACAGCAACTGCCGCCATACATATGGACGAATATGCATGTCAGGAATTTAAAATACAACTCATTTCGACATTTAATCCCTCCCTGGTTCTGCAATTGGAGCTTTTAGTTTTATAACTCTTTTTTGTAACATGAAAAAGAGTGATTATGTGTTTTATTTGTAAATCAAAATTATTGGTAAACTATGAAAGCAATCATTCCTGTTGCCGGGGTTGGTACCCGGATGCGTCCCCATACGTTTTCTCAGCCTAAAGTATTGTTGAATGTGGCGGGAAAGCCGATTATCGGCCATATTATGGATAAGCTGATTACTGCAGGAATAGATGAGGCCATTGTGATTGTGGGATATCTGGGCTATATGGTTGAAGATTGGCTTGTAAAGAACTACAGTATAAAATTTACGTTTGTCAGCCAGGATGACCGGCTTGGGCTGGCTCATGCGATATGGATGTGCAAGCCTTATGTCAGCAAGGATGAGCCGCTCTTTATTATTCTGGGTGACACTATTTTTGATGTTGACCTGGACCCGGTAATTAAAAGTGCTTATTCATCGTTGGGTATCAAGGATGTTGAGGATCCAAGACGATTCGGTGTTGCTGTTACCGACGGGGAAAAGATTCTTAAACTGGTTGAAAAACCTGACACTCTGGTAAGTAAACATGCAATTGTCGGTCTTTATTTTCTGAAACAGGCGGGCCGGCTTTTTGACTGCATCGACCATCTTATTGATCATGACATTAAAACAAAGGGTGAATTCCAACTGACTGATGCTTTGCAGCTGATGATTGAAAGTGGAGAAAGGTTTACGACTTTTCCTGTTTCGGGATGGTATGATTGCGGAAAACCTGAAACACTGCTTTCAACAAATGAAATTCTTCTGGAAAAAAAGAGTGCGACATTAAAAAGTTACACTGGATGTATGATTAATCATCCGGTTTTTATTGCTGATAGTGCTGTTCTTCAAAACTCGATTATTGGACCTAATACTACTATAGGCGAACATGCTGTTATTACGAATACCGTTATAACGAATTCAATTATAGGCAATTATGCGAGGGTCAGCCAGATTATGCTTAATCAATCTATTGTTGGCAACAATACCACCGTTTCGGGAAGCCCGAAGCAGATTAATATTGGTGACTATTCTGAAATACGGTTAGGGTAAGAGATTTTTTGCATAGAAGTAGACGAATGCTTACATTTTAGCTGAATTTTTTGGCATCCCCATTACCTATGGACACGGTGCCGCAAGCTTTATACAGAGTTATATCTCTGGGGCTTGTCGGAAGCTTTTCCGTGTCCAGTCGTTTCTCCGTGAAATCCTCTCACTGAAAAGATCTCCTTAGAGTTTTTTTTTCTGTTGTTACCTGTTATTTGTTTAATCAAAAACTTATTGAAATATGTCACAAAAACGGTATTTCTTTACCTCAGAATCCGTATCAGAAGGACACCCGGACAAGGTTGCCGATCAGATTTCCGATGCTGTACTTGATGATTTTCTCCGCCAGGATCCTAGTTCAAGGGTTGCTTGTGAAACTTTTGTTACAACTGGTCAGATAATTGTTGGTGGCGAAGTTACTACAAAAGGAACTGTTGATATTCAGACTATAGCCCGTAAGGTTGTTACCCAGATCGGCTACACGAAAGGCGAATATATGTTTGAAGCTAATTCGTGCGGTGTGCTTTCTGCACTCCACAGCCAGTCGCCTGATATTAACCGCGGTGTTGACCGTAAGGAAGAAATTGCTGACGAGTTTGACCGCGTCGGTGCCGGTGACCAGGGCATGATGTTTGGCTATGCCTGCACAGAAACTCCTGAGCTTATGCCTGCGGCAATCCAGTTTGCACAGCAGCTTGTTAAAATACTTGCAGAAATCCGCAAGGAAGGCAAAATAATGACCTACCTGCGTCCTGATGCAAAGAGCCAGGTGACCCTTGAATATGAAAATGAAAAGGTAATTCGCGTTGATGCTGTTGTTGTGTCTACACAGCACGATCCTGAACCGGATGGAGTCAGCGAAGAGGCTTGGCAGGAAGTTATCAAAAAGGACATCATCGAAAATGTAATCAAGGTTGTTATCCCTGCAGCTTTGATAGATGCTAACACCAAGTTCCATATCAATCCAACTGGCCGCTTTGTTATTGGCGGACCACATGGTGATACAGGCCTTACCGGTCGTAAAATAATTGTTGACACCTACGGTGGTGCAGCTCCTCATGGCGGTGGTGCATTCAGCGGTAAAGATCCTTCGAAGGTCGACCGCAGTGCTGCTTATGCGTCACGTCACGTTGCTAAAAATATTGTTGCTGCCGGACTCGCTGACAAGTGCACTGTTCAGGTATCCTATGCTATCGGAGTTGCACGTCCAGTATCGATTTACATCAATACCCACGATACTGCAAAACATGGTCTCGACGATGCTCAAATCCAGGAAAAGGCTGAAGTGATTTTTGATCTTCGTCCTGCAGCTATCATCCAGCGTTTCAGCCTCGACAAACCTCAGGGTTGGAGCTATCAGGATACTGCTGCTTATGGTCATTTCGGTCGTGATATTTTTCCTTGGGAAAAAACCGAAAAGGTTGCTGAGCTGAAAAAAGCATTAAACCTGGCATAACCAATCTTAACATTTAAACTGATAGAATGATATGACAGTTGCCGAGGTACTTGATTATAAAGTAGCAGACCTTTCTCTTGCCGAATGGGGTCGAAAGGAGATTGATATTGCTGAAAAAGAGATGCCTGGTCTTATGGCTATCAGAAAGAAATATGAAGGTTTAAACCCTCTTAAGGGCGCTCGTATTTCCGGATCGCTGCATATGACCATCCAGACAGCTGTGCTTATAGAAACCTTGGTTAGTCTTGGTGCCGAGGTTCGCTGGGCAAGCTGTAACATTTTTTCTACGCAGGATCATGCTGCTGCTGCTATTGCAAAAGCAGGTGTTCCGGTTTTTGCGTGGAAAGGTGAATCGCTTGATGAATACTGGTGGTGTACCCGTCAGATTCTTGAGTTCGAGGGTGGTAAGGGACCGAATCTCATCGTCGATGACGGTGGTGATGCAACCCTTATGATTATCCTGGGTTATAAAATTGAAAACAATCCTGTGCTTCTCGAAAAAGCTCCGGGTAATGCCGAAGAAAAAGCGCTTTACCAACAGCTTAGAGAAGTGTTTGAAGAAGACAATCAGCGCTGGCATAAGGTAGCTGCTGAAATGAAAGGTGTTTCTGAAGAGACAACTACCGGTGTTCACCGTCTTTACCAGATGATGGAAAAAGGCGAACTCCTCTTTCCTGCTATCAACGTCAATGATTCTGTCACGAAATCGAAGTTCGATAACCTCTATGGTTGCCGTGAATCACTTGCTGATGGCATCAAGCGTGCAACTGATGTTATGGTTGCCGGAAAGGTTGTTGTTGTGCTTGGTTATGGTGATGTTGGCAAGGGTTCTGCCAGATCCATGCGTGCTTATGGTGCCCGGGTGATTGTTACTGAAATTGATCCTATCTGTGCATTGCAGGCTGCTATGGAAGGTTATGAAGTATCCACAATGGATGAGGCTGTCAAGGAGGGAAATATTTTTGTTACCACAACCGGCAACAAAGATGTCATCACTCTTGAGCACATGAAGCAGATGAAGGACGAAGCTATTGTCTGCAACATCGGCCATTTCGATAATGAAATTCAGGTTGAGCAGCTCTATAGCTATGCTGGTGCAAAAAGGCTTAATATCAAGCCTCAGGTGGATAAGTATACTTTTGAAAATGGCAACTCGATTTATTTGCTTGCAGAAGGTCGTCTTGTTAACCTGGGTTGTGCAACCGGTCACCCTTCATTTGTAATGAGCAATTCCTTTACGAACCAGACTCTTGCGCAAATCGAACTCTGGACAAAGGAATATGCAATTGATGTGTACCGACTGCCTAAGTCGCTTGATGAAGAGGTTGCAAGACTGCACCTTGAACAGTTGGGTGTAAAACTCACCACGCTGTCCACTGAGCAGGCTGAGTACCTTGGTGTACCTGTTGGTGGACCTTACAAGCCGGATCATTACCGCTATTGATTGCAGGATTTTGAATAATAAAAAAGGCAACCTCTGAATGGTTGCCTTTTTTATTTGCTGGGGCGGCAGGATTCGAACCTGCGGATGTCGGCTCCAAAGGCCGATGCCTTACCACTTGGCGACGCCCCACTGCATTGTATAATTCGGTTGAACCGAATCAAGTCCGGTGCCGAATATACTCACAATATCACAAAAACACAACCACTTACCTATACAGTTTACTGCGATCTCTACTAAAATTGATATGAGCTGTTTCATCCCGCATTTTTCTGTTATTTGCGAGTGGCCTTGCTGTTTTACCTTTTAACCGTATCTTCAAATCTGCTGTACAACGGTTTTTTTGATAAAATGGTGACGTGTGATTTATTGAACTCCAGCAATGCTTAAGCCGTAATGACCAAAATTAAAATATGTGGAATAACCAGCCTTCAGGATGCACTGGAAGCTTGTAATGCGGGAGCAGATGCCTTAGGATTTAATTTCAGCACCTCGAGTCCCCGAATGATAGATCCTGAACACGCAAAAGCTATTGTCGACAAACTGCCTCCTTTTATAAGTTCTGTCGGTATTTTTGTTGATCAGTCGCCAAGAGAGATTTCTGAACTATGCCGTTTCTGCAGATTAGATATTGCTCAACTCCACAACGAGCATTATAGTGCTCAACAGGCTCAATCGATCAAAGAAGCCAAAATAATTAAGGTCTTTCGTCCTGAAAAAAATTTTGACGTTGCAGAGGTTTTTGAATTTGCAGAAGAAAGCGGCGTTAACACTTTTCTGTTTGATGCTTACCAGCCGGGTATAGCGGGTGGAACGGGAAAATGCATCGGGACTTCGCTTGCTGCTTGTATTATAGGTAAACTGAATGAAAAGCCTGGAGACGGATTGTATGCCATTCTTGCTGGAGGATTGAACGACACAAATGTTGGTGAAGCTATACGCCAGATACGACCTTATGGTGTAGATACCGCATCTGGCGTTGAGAAAGCTCCTGGCATCAAGGATGCTGAAAAAATAAAAGCCTTTATCCGTGCTGTCCGGCAGGACAGCGTGCGTTAAACGTTACTATAGGTCCCGACTTGCCCAAGAATCAACTCTGATGCGGTTTCAGGCAATTCAACGGTAATCAAGTGTCCGCAATTTGGTACACAGACAAAAGTTCCCTTTTTGGTGTACTCCGTGAGTTTTTTAGTGTTCTCGCTCGTCATGATAGCGTCTCCCTCGCCTGCGACAAAAAGAATAGGCAAATCAACCGCACGAACCATATCAGGCACTGATTCGGTAATCTCAAAGGAGGTTATCTGTCGTGTTGTTTGATCGATTGCCTCAGGAGCACACAGCCCGAGACTTTTAAATCCTATCTGGATGTCGTGAGTCATAACGGTATTTTTTGCCAGAACAAGCCGGGCAAAAATGTAAGCGGGAAGCCACCAGGTAAGTTTGCGTAACAGATTATTAAAAACAAACGTAATTGATGTTGTAGCAAATGCCTTGATGAACTCGCTGTTCGGTAGGTAGCCGAAATTAAAAAAGGTCAGCGATTTAATCAGTTCTGGATGGTAACGGGCATAATCAAGGGCAACAAAGGGCCCAAAAGAAAATGCGGCAATATGAAATTTTCCAAGCCCCATCTTGATAACAAGTTCATTGAGGTCGTGGGCAAAGAAATCGATATGGTAATGGTTATTAGGGTCGTTATCCGACCATCCATGGCCACGCATATCATAGGATATGGTTCGAATACCTCTGTCGTTGAGGTTCTTGATAATATGATGCCACCACATCCACCAGCAGTCCCATCCATGTATCAGTATGACGGTTTGGGCGGCATCTTTAGGGCCTGAATCGTGATAATGATGAACAATTCCGTTCAGCTCAATAAAGTGGCTGTTCTCCATTAACAAAAGTTCGTAGGTTGCCCGTTTGGCTGCGCCGTTATCGTGAGATGCCTGAAGATCAAGAAGTTCCTTGCGGTAATGAGTGAATTTTTGGGTTGGAGGTATCGCCAAATGTGCCATAATCGCTTATCGGCTGAAGGTGGATAGATATTTTATCTTATGAATCGAATGTTAAATATAAGAAAATTTTATCCATGATATGGAAATGTGAGGAAACAACTGATGGCTGAACAATTTGTTACGAGCTTCAATTATTTGCCGGACGCTGGAATACTCATGAATATTTTTTCACATTCACGTCTGATAATTTCCTGCTGTTCAAGAATAAGTTCCGGGGCAACGGTAAAATGGTTAAGCAATTGTGAAAAAATCTGGATGGATGTTTCAAATTTTTCTGTAACGACAACATCGGCGCCGGATTTGTAGAGTGAAGCTACATCATCAAGGGTTCTTGCCCTGACAATGATAAACGCTTTGTTGTTGATTTGCCTGATCATTGCAATACTATTCCCTATTGCTGAGGTGTCAGAAATACCGAGTACGACTGCTCGTGCATGATCTATTCCGGCACGGAGCAGTGATTTTTTTTCTGTACAGTCTCCATAGAATATCGGTTCTCCTTTTTTTCTCATGGTTTTAACCATTTCCCGGTCAATTTCGAGCACCGAGTACGAGATATTGGTGGCATGAAGCACTGCTGCAACATTCTGGCCATTCAGCCCGAACCCTATGATGGCGGCATGAATCTCGCCTGCACAAATAATGGTACTGTCTGGCGGGCGTACAACATGAGCAGGAGTATCTCTTGATACCAGGGGAATAAAACCAAGGGCTGGGGCCAGTTGATCAGCAAATTTCGGAGCTATGGCTATCATAGCCGGTGTAACAATCATGGTGACAACACTTATTGTAAGCATGGCCTGAAAGACCTCGTGAGTGATGAGGCTGTTTTTCAGGCCTGTCTCAGCCAGCACAAATGAGAACTCCCCTATCTGTGCGAGTGCCATGCCTGCCATCATGCTGACCCTTAAGGAGTTGCCTAGTGAAAGTGCAATTCCGGCAACAAGAAATCCTTTTACCAGCAGCACTACCAGTGCGATAGCAATAAAAAGCGGCAGATTAATCATTTTTACATCGAGCAGAAGACCTACGGATATAAAAAATATACTGCTGAACGCTTCTCGAAAAGGATCAATTGTAACGCTTATCTGATGGCTTTCGTCAGTACTTGCGATAATCATGCCGGCGATGAAGGAACCGAGGGCTAAAGAGAGTCCGGCTAACGAAGTCAGATATGCAGCGCCGAAACAGATGACAAGTGCCCCTATAACGAGAACCTCGCGAGCATGAAGTGAGGCAATAAGACGAACCACTTTCGGCATGAGCAGCCGGAAGCCTATAACAATGATAATGGCAAACAGAACGATTATGCCGATCTTTTTTGCCATCAGTCCAAGAGAAAGTGCACTCTGTGGATTTAAGAGATTAATGCCGATCATCAGTGGTACTATGGCAATGTCCTGAAAAATCAGGATTCCTAAAGCAATGCGACCGTGGGGCAATGCGAGCTCATCCCTGTCGGTCAGAATTTTCAGACAAATTGCTGTACTGCTGACGGAAAATGTTAATCCTAAAAAGACTGCCGCTGAAAGAGAAATGGTATGACCTATGGTGAACATAAACCAGTACGAGAGGGCGCTGATAACCAGACTGGTCAACAGAATCTGAACAAAACCACCGACCAGCACTATTTTTTGGAGCTTTTTAAGTTCATCCAGTGAAAACTCGAGGCCGATAGTAAATAAAAGAAGAATTACTCCAAGCTCTGCAAGGGTTGAAATAAGTTTCTGGTCGTAAACAGCTCCTATGCCTGACGGACCTATAATTATTCCTGTAAAAATTAACCCGATTACCGGAGGAATCTTTAACTTTTGAAATACGAGAATAATGGCAACCGCCAGCCCACCAATCAGTACCAGTTCTCCAAGAAAGTCAAAATCGTGCATGAATAAACCGCTTTATAATAAATAGCCTATATTCTATTATAGTATAAATACTTAAAAAGAATTCAAATTGTATTTAAAAGATTTGTTGTGGCCTGTATATCAAGGCATTAAAAAAACAATGGTCATGGGCAAAGATTGCATTATGAGTAAGAATACCAGGAATGTATTATAAGTTTGATAATGACCATTAATTACGTTAAACTTGGTACAGAAATTAGTCAATGGTTGACTGATCGCTATTCAGGTAATTTGTGTTTTGGTTGCTTGACGGTATCTCTTTCTATCAATACACATGCATACATAGAGTAATACATGAATATTTACATCGGCAATTTAGCTTACACTGTTACTGAAGATGATCTTCGTGATGCTTTTTCAGAATTCGGACAGGTCGATAGCTCAAGCATTATAAATGACAAATTTTCTGGTCGTTCCAAGGGATTTGGATTTGTTGACATGCCTAACGACACTGAAGCTCGCGAAGCAATTGAATCAATGAATGACAAAGATTTGAATGGTCGCACCATAAAGGTTAACGAAGCAAAGCCACGTGAAGAAAGGCCGGTAAGAAGAGATCGCTACTGAGCTTTAGCTTTTATTGCAGTTTTTCGCATAAGTCAGACAGAATGCAAGTTCTGGCTGGCTTTTTTTATTGCAGGGATCTTTATTACGATTTTCACCATACCTATAGCCATAGAGAAGTTATGCCTGTTCAAGTAATTTATATTACCGCGGTCCTTCTTTTTGTTGCGATTTTCCCGCTTCCTCTGGAATATTATCCCATGCTGAAAGTCGTTGCAGCTGGTACTTTTGCATGGGGTGCTTACAGCAACTTTTTAAAGAAAACGTTTTTCTTGCCGCTGCTGTATACACTCTTTGCTGTTGTATTTAATCCTATTGTTGAGATTAATCTCGCAAAAGAATTATGGATACCAATCAATATCGTTGCTGCAATACTATTAATTGCTACAAAAAATCATATCGCGGAATAGAAGAGGGTACATACTCGAAATAATGTAAGTAAGGCGGCCATACTGGGATCCGCCTTACTTAGTATCAAACATATAAGCGTTATACCTCCACGAACTGAGAAGCCGCAGCTCCACATATCGGGCATTTTTCCGGTGGGGCAACCAGCTCGATATGACCGCAGAAAGGACAAAGCCATACCTCTGTCGCTGTGATGTCCTTGCCATTACGCACGGCTTCCAAAGCTTGTTTATAAAGTGCAGCATGCTGCTGTTCTGCCTTAAGGGCATAACCAAACATTTTTTTTGCCGGATGATTATCAGATTCAGCCTGCTCAAGCATCGGCGGATACATTTCGGTGTGCTCAAAAGTTTCGCCACCAATTGCGGCCTGCAAATTTTCGGCAGTTGACCCAACACCTTCAAGTGCTGCTAAATGCCCTTCGGCGTGGATTGATTCGGCCTGAGCAGTTGTCCGGAACAATTTTGCAATATTACTGAATCCCGCTTTTTCTGCTACTTTTGCGAAAGCAAGATATTTCTGGTTTGCCTGACTTTCGCCCGCGAAAGCTGCTTTTAGATTTTCGTTTGTTGTTGCCATAACGTTGTTTCCCCTTTTTGTTTTTTTTCGAAATGGATACTCGATTGGTACCGAAAAATAGTAGTCATGCCTGCGCTAATATCCTAACGCCAAATTTGTTTATTCGTTTCAAATGGTGCCCCCTTCTGCAGGGTTTATCTGTTTCCTGAATTATAAGTAAGGTTTATAGAATTACCCTTTTTTTGGGGTTAGAATGGTTCGATGTATTGTTAAAGCATTGCAAAAAGTTTATATAGAAGCCCAAGCCGGCCAAATGCTTATCTGTTCATTTATTCCATTTTCCTGCGCCCATCATGTTTAAACCAAAGTTACTTACTATTTTACCTGAGCTCACCCCTGACAGGGTGATGAAGGATGTTGTTGCCGGAATTATGGTCGGCATTGTTGCATTGCCATTAGCTGTAGCTTTTGCAATTGCTTCTGGTGTCTCTCCTGAAAAAGGGCTTATAAGCGCTGTTATCGGAGGCTTTCTTGTTTCTTTTCTTGGAGGAAGCAGGGTCCAGATAGGAGGACCGACAGGTGCTTTTATTGTGATTCTTTATGGAATCGTTCAGCAATACGGTATTAACGGGCTGATGCTTGCCACAATCATGTCCGGTGTTATTCTTATGATCATGGGCTTCGCCCAGATTGGATCGCTTATCAAATTTATTCCTTATCCGGTTATAGTCGGCTTTACAAGCGGTATTGCGGTTATTATTTTTTCGGGCCAGCTTAAGGATTTTTTTGGGCTTACTATCAAGAGCGTCCCTGGTGATTTTATCGGCAAATGGGATGCGTATGCCCATAATCTGCATACATTTGATCTTTCGAGTTTCATGATCGGGATGATAGCCCTCCTGATTATTATTTTCTGGCCGAAAATCTCCAGAAAAGTCCCCGGTTCATTAATTGCCATTATTGTCTCTACCGTGATGGTTCAATACTTTCACCTTCATGTAGCAACAATAGAATCCCGGTTTGGTGAAATCCCTTCCATGATTCCCTCACCATCACTCCCCTGGTTTGATTTTGCCACTATAAGGCAGCTTATAATGCCTGCAACAACTATTGCCCTGCTTGGGGCTATAGAGGCTCTTCTTTCTGCAGTGGTGGCTGATGGCATGATCGGGAGCCGTCACAAGTCGAATATGGAACTGATTGCCCAGGGTGTTGCCAATATTATTACTCCCATTTTTGGAGGAATTCCAGTGACAGGAGCAATTGCCCGAACGGCGACTAACATAAAAAACGGTGGAAGAACCCCTATTGCAGGTATCGTTCATGCAATAACGCTTCTTTTAATCATGCTATTATTTGGCAGGTGGGCAAAACTTATTCCGATGCCTGCCTTAGCTGCTATCCTGATTATTGTGGCCTGGAACATGAGTGAAATCAAGGTCTTTCAGCAACTTTTGAAAAGCCCGAAAAGCGATGTGATTGTGCTTCTCACAACATTCGGTCTTACCGTTATTTTTGATTTGACGCTTGCTATTGAAGTTGGCATGCTGCTTTCTGTGGTGCTGTTTATGCAACGAATGGCAGGGCTTACGAATGTCGGTATCGTTACTAATGAGTTGACGGATCAGGAGGAAGAAGATGACCCTAATACTATTGTGACTCGAAAAGTACCCGAAGGCGTTGAGGTATTTGAGATAAGCGGCCCTTTTTTCTTTGGTGCTGCCTCAAAATTCAAAGACGCCATGCATATTGTTGAAAAGTTGCCAAAGGTACGCATCATCCGTATGCGTAAAGTGCTGTCGATTGATGCTACCGGCCTGAATATGATGAAAGAGCTCCTTAATGATTGTAAAAAGCCGGGCACCAAACTCATTTTGTCTGGTGTACATGCCCAACCTTTATTTGCTCTTCAACAGTATGGATTGTATGACGACATCGGGGAGGAGAACATATTTGGAAATATCGATGATGCCCTCGACCGTGCCAGAGAAATTATCGGTCAGCCCAAACTTGGAAGGCAGGTTAATTTTGTGCCAACAGTTGAAAGGGAAAAGAGATGACAGCCTGTCGCGGTCAAAAGTCCAGGC
>SZXZ01000006.1 GCA_005843835.1 Chlorobium sp. | reverse complement strand
CCTGCGGAATCAGGAAATTGTTTGCATAACCGTTTTTTACGGCAACAACTTCACCTGCATCGCCAAGGGTATCCACATCTTTTCTAAAAATGACTTTGACTGCTTAGCTCCTTCGTTCAATAGATTGCGAAATTGGTTATTTGTATTCATCGACAACATAAGGGATTACGGCCAGAAAACGTGCCCATTTTACTGAATGGGTAAGAAGGTTTTGCTCTTTGGCAGAAAGTCCTGTAATGCGGCGAGGAATAATTTTCCCTTGATCGTTGATAAACCTTTTAAGCTTACGCTCGTCTCTGTAATCGAAAAATACAACCTGATTTTTCGACACTTTTTTCTTGGACGCTAACGCATTGCTTAATGATTTGTTGCCCTGCGATTTGTGGCCTTGTGATTGTGTAAATTTTTGTCTCATAAGTTCATTACAAAATTAAGCTTACCCTATTCTCTCAATCAGAGGAAAGGTATTTGTATTCGTAAATATGACCGGGATCTTCATCATGAATCTCCCCATGATGGATATCGTGACATTCATCCTCTATAAAGCCCTCTTCATCCTCTTCACCGTTCTTTTTTCTCTTATTAAGGAACTGGATTCGTCTGGCTTTAATTTCAACAACGGTCCTGGATGATCCGTCCTGCGCTTTCCATGTGCGGCTTTGTAGTTCACCATCCACGAGGACTGCTGAACTTTTCTTCAGGTTGTCACGGCAGCTTTCGGCAAGCTTATTCCAGGCAACAACACCAACATAACATACATCCTCCTGCCATTGATGGTTACTGTCGCGGAATCTTCTGTTACATGCAATTGAAAAATTAACGACAGGCGTTCCGCCTGAATTAGTTTGCCTAAAAACAGGGTCTTTTGTCAAATTACCAGCAACGATTACACTGTTTATCTCAGGCATTTTTAATTCAGCCATAGCATCTTCTCCGTTTTATTCTCAATAAGGAATCACATATCAGCTTACTTTCAAACTAACCCTGACGATCATTTTTCAACGGTCTCGGAAGCAGCGGCCTCTGCGGCTGCAACATCTTCCGGGCTGCCTATGACAACGCTGTATTTCTCAACCCTTTTGCGCATTTCTAGAAAAGCGCTGGTAAGATGAATAATCAAGTATCGCAAAAGCTCTTCCTCATAACGGAATACCTTTTCAATCTCTGCAATAACGGTTGTTGCAGCGGTAAATTCGATGTGAGCGTAATATCCAATGGTTTTCTTTTTTATCGGATACGCTGTTTTGCGTCTTCCGATTTCGAGAACATTGCTGATAGTTCCGCCTTTTTCGGTGATAACCCGCTGAACCAGTGCCATTGCGGCTAAAATAGCTTCATCCTGAAGCCCGCCGTCAATGATGACTGTACATTCATAAAGTTTGTTTGTTTCCATAGCGCAAATAGCTGATAAACATTATTACTCCTCATTTGCTTGCATGACGGCGAGGGTCTGGTATTGCGCAGACCAGCCCCACGGCTTCAGAGGTTTCCCAGTGAACACCATCTGCAAATTTGAACATTAAAGGTAAACTATTTGCATCATTTTTCCAACCTTATGAAAATATCCCCGAGGGAGATTTTCACGTTACCTTTAAAGGCTCTATATAAATTTTCTGTATAGAGTTACCCGTTTTGGTGGTCACGTTGGAATACATTCCTTGAAGTGATCAATAATTTTTCTAGCAATAATTGGTTGAGAAAGTTCGTTCATACATCTAAAATGTCTTTTGGGGCATTGATCCCTACCGATATGCGAACATGGACGGCAATAAAGTTTTTTAACTTCAAAGAGTTCATAAGGCGAATGATATGGAAGAAAGCCAAAGACTGATGACGATGAACCGAAAATAACAAAAAGTTTTGTCCCGAATGAGGATGCCATATGCATGAGCCCGGTGTCGTTGCAAAGCACTGCCTCGCAACGTTCAAGAATTGCTGCACTTTGCATGAGGGTGCAGGTTCCGGCTAGATTGATGACATATGGTTGTATCACGTCTGGCAGGTTGTTGATAATTTCAGCTGCCTGTTCCGAGTCCTCTTTGCCCCCAAGAAGAAGCACCTGAAGAGGTTTCTCTGCAAGTATAAGCTCAAGTATTGAGGCAAAATGCTTTGGCGGATACCGTTTGGTAAAGTGGTTTGCCCCAAAACAAAGAGCAAGAGTTTTTAGGCCGGAATCAAAATATTTTGCTGCAAACGTCTTTTCGTCTGAAGTTGTGTGAAGCTCACAGCCTGATTGATCGTCAGACACACAAAATTCGGCAAGTGTGTCCTGGTATCGGTCTACAACGCTTCTATTCGTTGAAAACAGATTAATCTTAAAGTTAACTATCAGCCATTTTTTCCAGTTCTCTTTCCGATAAAACACCATATAAGTGGGTTGAAGAGTATGAACAATCGCTCGGGATCTAACATTATTCTGCAGATCAACAACGAGATCATAATGGCCAGAAGGGAGTGCTTCAGTAGTATATATCGCTGAAAGTCTAGGATTTGAGGCAAGAAGAGAATAAAAGCCAGGTTTAGTGCAATAGTCTATAACGGCGTCGGGATAAGCAACAGTCAAACGTCTAATGAGGGGCGTGGTAAGAATTATATCCCCAATGGAGCTGAGTCTGATTACAAGTATTCTTTTTATGGTCTTCATAATAATTATGACCAGAACTCCCACCATGCTTTGTAGCTTGCCGGTTTTGTAACGGTTTTCACAAGCGACAAAAGTCTGGAAATATTTTGTTCATTTACCCTTTGTTGTTCCGGCCTGTTTGTCAGTTCTGCTTTGCGTTCAGCAATCATTTCACCGACAATGCGGTAGGCTTCTAATGCATCATCAATACGACCTAAACCTTCAAGGGCGTCTGCTCGGTTACGAACGGCATCGATCCAATATTTTCCTTCGTCCTGATTAAGTTCACCTCTCCGATTAAAATATCGAAGTGCTATGTCCGCTGAAGCAAGAGCCTCTTTATAATGTTTATGTTTTACCATAGCACCCGAAAGGCCCGTATGACACAAAGCATCAAATCCCTGATGATCAAATGCTTCCTCCTCAGGTATAGTCCGTGATAACTGCATTGCCTTATTGTAGCTATCCGCAGCTTGCTCAATAAGACCGTCCCTGAGTTTTTGATCTCCTTCACTCAGCGCCATATATGACTGCCCAACCGATAAGAGTGGTTTCATGGTATTCGTTGATTATATAATATAGTATAGTGTTAGCCGGTCATTCGACGGCAGTACTGAAAATCGCTTTTAGGGCATCAGGAATTTCAGGTCGCTGACGATGATTGAGAGCTGTTCCGATAATTTTCGCTTTCATTACAAGTTTATAATCTGGAAGACGAAAGATGTCCTGATAAAACGCAAATTTCAAAGGAGACTCGCGACTGATGGTTAGGCCCACAACAAAACTATCCCCTGATGTAAGCGGATACTTGTAGTCAAGCTCAGCTCTTACAACAACCAGATTGATTCCCTGACGTGCATAGTCACTGAAATCTATTCCTACATGCTTAAGATATTCATGACGGACATGTTCGAGATAGTTCTGGTAGACACTATTGTTGACAATCCCTTGCATGTCGCACTCATAATCACGTACGCTTATTTCATATGTAAAAGCATATGATTTTCTATCCATTGCGGGTATGCTGATTATAGATGATTTTTTTGGAACA
>SZXZ01000106.1 GCA_005843835.1 Chlorobium sp. | reverse complement strand
CTGTTTACAGTCCAACACTTGGAGCGACAGGTATCGCCGTTGGTAGCGATATAGTTCTTACTTTCAGTGAGGCTGTGCAGAAGGGAAGTGGAGCGATTGAATTACATAGTGGTTCAGCATCAGGTGCTCTTGTGGCAAGCTACGATGTAGCTTCAAGTTCAAACATCACTGTTTCAGGTAGTATTCTCACCATCAACCCGACCTCTGATCTGACCATTGGAACACATTACTTTGTTAAGCTTGCTGCAGGCTCAATCAAGGATCTGGCAGGAAATAGCTATGCGGGGACAACAGCCTACGATTTCACAACGATTGCCACGACACCTGTAAACGATACAACACCTCCGACGGTTTCTTCTTTCAACCCTGTGGTGGGAGCAACTGGTATTAATGTTTCTAACGACATAATTCTCACTTTCAGTGAACCTATACAGAGAGGTTCAGGAGCAATTGAGTTGCATAGTGGTTCAGTATCAGGAGCGCTTGTGGCAAGCTATGATGCAGCGACAAGTTTAAATCTTGGTGTTTCGGGGAATACACTCACCATTAACCCGACAAACGATTTGGTAAATGGTACACATTATTATCTTACTGTTGCTACAGGCACAATAAAGGATATAGCGGGGAACAGCTATGCAGGCACAACTGCTTATGACTTTTCAACAACAGCAACTACCACTGCAACCGATACAACGCCACCGACCGTGGTTACGTTCAGTCCTGCAAATTCTGCTTCAGGCGTCAGTGTCAGTAGCGACCTAGTTCTTACCTTTAATGAGGCTGTACAAAAGGGTACCGGTGCCATTGCCATTCACAGTGGTTCGTCAACAGGTCCGGTAGTAGCAACCTCTGATGACCCAACGACAGAAACTATCGGGATCTCTGGCTCAACAGTAACAATTCACCATGTTAATAATCTGGCCTACAGTACTCACTATTATGTGACGTTTGGTCAAGCAGCAATAAATGACCTTGCAGGAAATCACTTTGATGGTACTTTGCCTTACGACTTTATTACAGATTCAGCGCCTATAGCAACGACGGTTCAATTACCCACGGTTGCATCAGGAGGGGGGAGTAGCGATACGGCACCGGCTCTGGTAGGAGTTGGAATATTGGGAGTACTTTCATGGGTTCTTTTTTAATAGTTATAACAGATTTAATAACAATCCCCTCATCTGTATCGAGGGGATTGTTATTAAATTATTGGATTGTATAGTAATAATTAGTTAATTTTTAGATGAATTTGTATCGCTTATACCCCTGTATATAATTTTTTTGTTCTGAGTATATCTAAGCCTAATATACTTGATGGTATGAGAGTTTTTTCCATTCCGCATTATTCTTGATTCCTGTTGTAATCAGCTCTGATTATTCTTTTGATACTTGAGTAAGGGGTTCAGGTTGAACAATAGCTTATGGACGTATATGCAAATCTTCTAAATATTAACATCCAAGAAAATTATGAGATCAGTTTCCAAAATAACATCAACTGTTTTTGGTACAGCAATTCTAACGGCAGCATTGACGTTGCCATCTGTTGAATTTGCATATGGTGAGGCCGCCCCGGAACGAGGTATTGTCAGTTTTAAATATCTTAATTATCAGGATAGTCAGTCAGTTGGAAAAGTTACCCAATCCGGAACCACTCAGTCAGGTGATGGTCATGAGACTCATAATGATCATCTAATAATTTCTGATGTAATATCAGGAGCCTCTACAGTTGGATCATCAACAGGGGGGTCGAGTCAGGACCGTATCGCTATTAATGCATACTCGATTATGGCTATGACACCGATTGCAGGTGAGTGGTCATTGGGGTTGACCTATACATCTGATTCGGTGTCAGGTGCTTCTCCCGCTTATCATAGTGCAGGTCTGACAACAATGAGTGATTTGCGAAGGGCCGTCGATGCTCAGCTTACACGTTACTTTTCAAGAGGAACCTTGAGCGTCGGTGTCAGCAACTCAAGTGAGTCCGACTATATTTCCCGCAGCTACTCTCTTCAGGGAAGTCTGTCAACTGAGGATAAAAATACAACCTTTACCGTTGGAGGCAGTTTAACCGATGATTCAATTAATCCGAATAATCGTAAAGTTGTTGATGAGAAAAAGAAGGTAAACGCCGGGTTAATAGGTGTTACAAGAATTTTATCAACCAATGATATTGTTCAGCTAAACCTTGGCTACTCACAAGGGAACGGCTATTATACAGATCCATACAAGAGCATAGACAACAGGCCGAGGGATCGCAATAATACAACGGTTTTAACCAGATGGAACCATCATTTTGACGAGACAGACGGTACAACTCATGTTTCGTATCGTTATTACTCTGACACATTCGGCATTCGCGCACATACGCTCGGGGTTGAATATGTTCAGCCGCTTCGTAATGGATGGGCGGTTACACCGCTTCTAAGACTCTATACCCAGACTCAGGCTGAATTTTATGTCGCTGTTGGTGCAGCAGAAAAAGCAGATCCAACCGTAGCAACGCAACCTCCGGTTAGTGCTCTCTATTATACTGAGGACCAGCGTATGTCTGCTTTTGGTGCTATCACTATGGGCCTCAAAGTCAGTAAGCAGTTGAATCCTGATTGGCTTATTGATCTAAAATATGAAACATATGAACAGCGAGGAGATTGGTGCCTCAGTGGGAAAGGAGATTCAGGATTGGCTGACTTCAGCGCACGAAGCATTCAGGTTGGTGTATCCCGGCAGTTTTAACTCATTTTTGCATAAAGGGATGTGCCATGTTTAATAATTTGATGATCCGAGTCCTCTCTGTTCTTTGTTTACAATTGGTCACTTTCAGTACTCTTTTTGCGGAATCTTCAGTTCAAGGAGCGTCCTTTGAAATAGGACCATCATTATCGCATATCGCCTACAAAGAACCTGGGTATATGGAGGACAAAGGTTTTATGTATGGTATGTCGGCTTCTTATTCTCTTCGAAAAGAGAATCTGGGTCCTGTAAGCATGATCAAAGCGGAGGTGCAGGCGACTTGGGGTTCAATCAATTACTCTTCGGTCTCAACCGGGTCTATACATGCTACACCTGATTCAATGATTGAAGGCAGAGTGCTTCTTGGTACAAATCTTCACAGTGCTGATCAGACCCTAGTCACGCCATATGCCGGATTAGGATATCGGAAACTTACCGACAAATCGGAGGGAATGATTTCGTCATCAGGGGCTTTCGGTTATGACAGAGAGGCCAATTACAGGTATGCTCCTGTAGGCATTGAATTTACATCATCACTTGAAACAGGATGGATAATTGGCGGCATGCTGGAATATGACTTCTTTTTCGATGGAACGCAGATTACCTCCATTCCAAGGGATATGCGCTCTAATGGTGTGACGGTATCTAATCAGTTTACCAATGATCAACGGGATGGATATGGGTTTAGAACATCCTTAAAGATTATGAAACGAATTAGCGATACATATTGCCTTGTTTTTGAACCTTATTGCCGTTATTGGAATATCAAGGAATCCAGACCGGATTCTATTATTGTTACGGATGCCGAGACTAAGCAGAAGACGATTACAGTTGTTGAGCCATCAAATAATTCCACAGAATATGGAATAATGATTGGGTTGAGGTTTTGAGGTAATAAACCAGTTCATAATTTTTTTTTCAAATTTCTGGTGAATCTATAGCAACAAAAGTTAAGTTATTAGCGCATTTGCATTCTTCATGATGTCATGCGGCAAAATGTAGTTTGATCTTTTATGGTTCATGATTACATGGCCGTATTTATTGAATGAATACCAATCGTTGTTTCACGGTTTCCGTATGAACTGACTTTGGTGGGTGAAGAAGCAAATCTTCTAAATCTTAACACCTACATAAATTATGAGATCAATTGTTACAACACATTCAAAAGTTTTAGGTACAGCGTTACTTACAGCAGCGATGGCACTGCCATCTTTGCAGTTTGCGAATGCGGATACTGCTCCGGAACGCGGTATTGTGAGTTTTAAATATCTTAATTATCAGGACAGTCAAAGCGTTGTAAGCCAACCAGTAAGCATTACCAATGGGATTAATGCAATATCCGGTGCATCTACTGTCTCTGTATCAGGGTCTGCAGGATCTGGATCCCAGGACCGGATCGATGTTAATGCGTACTCGATTATGGCCTTGGTTCCGGTTGCCGGCAAATGGTCTGTAGGAACGACATATACCTCTGATTCGGTTTCAGGCGCATCTCCGGCTTATCACTCTTCAGGCCTGGCAAAGATGACGGATCTACGGCGCGTGATCGATGTTCAGATTACGCGCTATTTTTCAAGGGGAAGTGTAAGTTTCGGGACAAATTATTCCAAGGAGACTGATTATATCTCACGAGGGTTCTCTGTTCAAGGGAGTCTGTCGACTGAAGATAAAAACACAACGCTTACTCTTGGTGGCGGTGTAAACAATGACTCCATCAATCCTGTTACCTTACCCGGTCTTGATGAAAAAAAGCAGGTTACCGCAGGATTGATAGGGGTGACAAGGGTGTTAACACCACAGGATATTGTACAGCTCAATGTTGGCTACTCAAACGGGAGCGGCTATTATTCGGATCCCTATAAAATAAAGGATAACAGGCCAAGAGAGCGGAACAGTGTTACGGCGTTAGGCCGATGGAATCATCATTTTGATGATAATGGTACTGACGGGACTATCCATCTCTCATATCGCTATTACTCAGATACCTTTGGTATCCGGGCTCATACGTTGGACGCTGAATATGTTCAGCCAGTGTATAAAGGCTGGACGGCTACACCACTGCTTCGTTATTACTCGCAAAACGAAGCTGATTTTTATATTGCCGTTGGTGCAGCGGAGAAAGCCGATCCATCGCAACCAACCCCTCCACCTGCGAATGCTGTGTATTATTCAGAAGATCAGCGTATGTCAGCTTTTGGAGCAGTTACGTATGGGATGAAGGTAAGCAAACAGATTAATAAAGATTGGCTCGTTGATCTCAAATATGAACAGTATGAGCAACGTGGTCAGTGGAGTTTATCGGGTGGCGGAGATAAAGGACTGACCCCGTTCAAGGCAAGAAGTATTCAGGCTGGTATTTCAAGAGAGTTTTAACTGGCTTGGGGTTAGATGCATGTTTGGCAGAAATTAAGTGGGTTTGATTTTTTTGCCATGTGCAACACAATTAGTTTTATTAATTCAAATCTCTTTATATGATAAACTGTAAGAGTAAAAAATTTCGAGTTATCCTTCTTGCGTTGTCCTTATGTGTGGGGTTCAGTGAATCTACTTTTGCGCTTGAGGCGGGAAACAAAGCTCCGGATTTTGATCTGCCTGGAGATCAGGGTATGGTGAAGCTTTCGAAAAGTGAGGGTTCTGTTGTTTATGTTGATTTCTGGGCGTCATGGTGTGGGCCTTGCAGACAGTCATTTTCCTGGATGAACGATACCCAGGAAAAATATCGTTCTCAGGGATTGAAAATCATTGGTATAAATCTTGATGCAAAAAATGAGGATGCAAAAAAGTTTTTGACTCAGATTCCTGCAAAATTCACTATAGCGTATGACTCAAAGGGAGTTATTCCAAAAAATTATGGAGTTAAAGGTATGCCGACAAGTTTTCTCATTGGTCGGGATGGTAAAATTATTTTTCAGCATTTAGGATTTAAAGATGCTGATCGTGAAAGTCTGGATAAACAAATTAAGGCAGCATTGGAGGCAAGGAAATGAAAAAAAATGTAATTCAAAAACCAATATTTGCTCTGTTATTTGCGATTATGTCTGTCCTTTCAGGCTGTGCTATCGGGACTACAGTGCAACCTTGGGAAAAACAGACTCTCGCCAGACCTGAAATGACCTTTGAGGGCGATAAGCTTGATAACGCTTATACTGAACATATCTATAGCAGTAAAGAAGCTGCCTCGGGAGGTGCCGGAGTTGGCGGCGGAGGTTGCGGCTGTAATTAAAGTCCTCATATAACAGGGAAACCATACTATCGGTCATGACTGCAATGTCATAAGTTCGCGTAACAACGGCTATGGCATTGCCGTTGATTGTGATTCCCTATTAGAAGAGTGTTTCACCGTTAAGCATTCAATCCTTCATTATGGTGTAGAAGTACAGGAACACTGCTGCACATAGCTTCGGAACTCTAAAAGGTTTTAAATAATGGGGGTTGCGGGTGCGGGCAGTTTTAATTTTTGGTTCATTCCAATAAGGTCCAAGGGGCTGACAATTGCAAATGATATGGATATTTTTCGTTTTGGATTTGAAGCTATGGGGAGCGGATGTGAAGTAGTAATTGCCTCCCGGAACAAAAAAGAAGCACAGTCAGTTGCCGGTCTTGCTATTGAGGAAGTATCGAGAATTGAGCGAAAGTACTCTCGCTACAGATCAGAAAGCATTATTTCCCTTATCAATGCTGCTGCAGGTCGGGATAAAATAGAGTGTGATGACGAGACTCTTGCCTTATTTCGTTATGCTGATACCCTTTACGAGAACAGCAATACACTTTTTGATATTACTGCAGGTGTTTTACGCAAGGTATGGGATTTTAACAATGCGATTGTTCCACAAGGCGATGAATTATCCGACAAACTGAGTTTGATTGGCTGGAAGCAAGTTGAACTTGAGGGAAATACAGTTCGATTGCCTGTCGCAGGGATGGAAATTGATTTTGGAGGATTTGGAAAAGAGTATGCCGCTGATCGGACAGCAACTTTACTTCATGGAAAGGGAGTAAAAAATGGTTACGTGAACCTTGCGGGGGATATACGGGTTGTAGGGCCAAAAATTGACGGAGAGCCATGGATGATCGGGATACAGGATCCTCGTCATAAAAGTCGCACTATAGCAACAATACCTCTCTATACAGGAGCATTGGCGACCAGCGGAGATTATGAACGTTATTTTGAGGCAGATGGCCGCCGTTACTGCCATATTCTTCATCCTCGATCAGGGTATCCTGTAAAATACTGGCGTTCTGTTACAGTTGTAGCCCCTTTAGCCATTACGGCTGGGAGCTACTCTACAATTGCAATGCTGAAAGAGGCAGAAGGGCTGATTTTTCTTGAAAATTCGGGATTGGGATATCTCGCAGTTGATCAGCTTGGAGAAATCTTTCATAAGAATACATAAGATGCTTTTTGGGGTTCTCATTAACATATCTCGACTTCAACACATATGAATCATTATTTGCTTAGACGTACGACAGCTTTATTGGTTATTCTGGTGATTCTGCTGCTTCGGATAAATGTTTCTTGTGCGGCCGATTTTCTTGATCCTGAAGCAGCGTTTAAACTCAAGGCAGAGCTGAACAACTCGAGAGCTATTGAGTTGCATTGGGAGATTGCTAAGGGATACAAATTGTATCGCGACAAGGTAAAGGTTGCTGTGGAAACTGGCAAAGCCCAGCTTCAGTCTCCTGTTTTACCGAAGGGTATCAAACTTACCGATCCTTCAACCAATGAGACTGTAGAGATTTACCATGAAAAACTTGCGGTTGAAGTGCCGCTCGTCAAGGCAGACGGAATATTTACCCTCCATGTAGAGTATCAGGGTTGTGCTGAGGATGGCCTCTGTTACCCTCCAATTACTCGCCTTTTCAAGGTTGATCCTGATAAACCAGGGGTATTAGTGGCCGCTGATGACCATTCACCCATAAGTGAAATAGCTACGGACAAGGGATCAGTACAAAAAGAACCGAAAGGCTCTTTATCGAAAGAGGGCGCCGCAGAAAATGACCTTTCCCTTGCGACAGCTACTCTGGCGGGCGGAAGTTTGTGGAAAATATCTCTAGCTTTTCTTGTATTCGGTTTATTGTTATCGTTTACCCCTTGTGTTCTTCCGATGATACCTATTCTTTCTTCCATAATTGTTGGGGAAGGGGATGTGAACCGGCAGCGTAGCTTTTTAATGGCTGTTGCGTACTGTTTTGGAATGGCTCTGGTCTATACATTGCTGGGTGTTGCCGCTGGATTAGCAGGCGAAGGGTTGGCGGGAGCATTGCAGAAGCCATGGGTTCTTGCTGTGTTTGCGTTACTGCTTGTGCTCCTGTCTCTTTCCATGTTTGATGTTTACCAGCTGCAAATGCCGGTTTCCATTCAAAACAAACTCAATAATACATCCCGAAATTTAAAGGGAGGCCGTTTTGCCGGAGTATTTATTATGGGTGCTTTATCAGCACTTATAGTTGGTCCTTGTGTCGCGGCGCCACTTGCAGGGACCCTTGTGTATATCAGTCAGACCCGTGATGTCATCCTTGGCGGGCTTGCTCTCTTTTCTATGGCTATGGGGATGAGTGTGCCCCTTCTGCTCGTTGGTTTATCTGCCGGCAGTCTTTTACCGAAGGCAGGAGCCTGGATGATCGGTGTCAAGTATGTGTTTGGACTGCTTTTGATTGCAGTTGCTATCTGGATGGTTTCACCGGTTCTGCCAGCTTCGGCTGTGCTGCTGGCATGGGGTGCTTTTGCAATTCTGTGCGCTGTTTTTCTAGGAGTCTTTAATGCATCACCTCAAAAGCTTTCCATAGCTCAACGTTTTGGAAAAACATTTGGTATAGTCTTTTTTATTATCGGGGGGCTTGAAATTGTCGGAGCGGCTTCAGGTGGGACTAATGCTCTAGAGCCGCTTTCGCATTTCCATACAGCATCTGTTACTGGTTCAGCAGAAGAAAAAAAGGTAAATTTTACCCGCATACGTTCAGCCGAAGAGCTTGATCGAGCGTTACAATCAGCTAAAAAACCAGTTATGCTTGATTTTTATGCTGATTGGTGTGTCGCTTGTAAAGAGATGGATCGATTTACCTTTCATGACCCCAAGGTTATTGAACAACTCAAAGACCTAACGTTGCTTCAAGTAAACGTTACCTCCAATACGAATGATGATCGAGCCTTAATGAAGCGTTTTGGGTTGTTCGGCCCTCCGGGAATAATTTTTTTTGATGCGGCCGGAAAAGAAATTCCTGACAGCAGAATAGTTGGTATTATGGATGCAGGTAATTTTGTAGATCATGTAGCCAAATTGACCAAAAAAATAAATCAAGACCATAGGACGAAGCAATAACATGTCATTGTATTCAGATTTTGCCCCTTATTACGAGCAGGTTTTTCCGGTCAGGGAGCAAGTCTATTCCTTTCTGAAACAACAGGCTGGTAAGTATGGCGGAGCCTTGCTTGATGCGGGTTGCGGGCCTGGGCACTATTGCGGGATGTTTTTGGCAGACGGCTTTAGTGTCACAGGGATTGATCTTGATCGGATTATGATTGATTATGCTACAGCATCATATCTGAAGGGGGTGTTCCGATGTATGGATATAACAGATTTGAGATTTTTGCATAGTTCTTTTCAGCTTATTTATTCAATCGGAAACGTAATGGCTCATCTTCCAATTGAAAAGCTGGAAGCTTTCGTTGCTCATGTCTATGAAACGCTGGAACCAGGAGGGTGCTGGACTTTTCAGGTAGTAAACTGGGACTATCTTTTGACTCGTCGCGAATATAACTTTTCTGTAAAAACTATTGAAGATGGCCGATTAACATTTCATCGTCGATATTCAAGCATTTCCCCTGATGTGGTAATATTTGAAACGCAGCTGGTCTCTGAAACAACCGGAGAACCCATTTTCAAGGAACTTACCAAGCTTTATCCTCGTACTTCGGAAGACTATTTAAGGTTGCATCATACGGCAGGGTTTACTCTTGAAGGTGTTTATTCAAACTTTGATAAAACAACCTTCAAAAAGGGTCAGGATTCTGGACTTGTTATGGTTTATACAAAAAGGTAAGAGCCTATCAGTCGTAAGCTTCTATACGGACGTTTGCTGTTCCGTTGCCCAATATACCGATCTCTCTAGCTGCAGCGGGCGATACGTCGATAATTCTTCCTTTCATATGGGGACCACGATCATTGATACGCACCACAACATTTTTTCCGTTGTCAAGATTTATAACTCTGACGCTGGTACCGAAAGGAAGCGTACGGTGGGCGGCTGTGAAGTGACGGAGGTTAAATGATTCACCACTGGCCGTTTTTTTTCCATGGAAATTTGTGGCGTAGTAAGAAGCTTTTCCTGTTATGATCAGAGAATGTTCTCCTGTAATTTGTGTTCGTCTGCTTGTGGACGATGCAGGAATAACGCTGCTGTTTTCAGAAAGCCACTGCATCTTGGAATTAACTTGATTGGAAGGCTCCGTTGCATCAGCTGTATATAGAGATCCAATAGTCATTGTCAAGCAAAAAAATATGGTAAGGGTTGCAGAATGAAAAAGTTTGGAACTGAATCGTTTAATTTTCGTCATAATACAAGAGTTATGATCGTTGATTTTTAAACGTTGCCAGTATACCGTTTCCGGGATATCTTTATTATGGTATGGATTGAAATGGTACTTCAATCGATCATGTCAACAGTGCTTCCTCGGGAATACAGTTTGAACTGCATCCCTGAAATAGAGTGATCGGACTGCAACCATTCGATTATCGGTGGGTAATAGAGCAAAATACCCAGATTTAGAAAATGAAAGCCTCTAGCTCAAGATAGAAAAAACTCTTTGAAATTCATCATATCCTTTAGGGCTCCTACCCTTAAGTAATTTGATTGTGTGCAAGCATTCAACTTACTCAATTCAGCTTGTGCTTTAAGTCGAAGGTTGAGACCCGTATGTTTCAAGTTTTACGCGTACTGTCCCTGATCTCATAATTCCAATTTCTTTAGCGGCATCAATAGAAAGATCTATTACTCTGCCTTTAACAAACGGTCCTCGATCATTGATGCGAACTACGACATCTTTGCCATTATTCAGGTTGGTTACTTTTACCCATGTCCCGAATGGAAGTGATGGGTGGGCTGCAGTTAGTTTATGCATATTGAATGTTTCGCCGTTTGCTGTTCTACGCCCGTGAAACTGATCTGCATAATAGGATGCCTTACCTTCAGCAACAACAAAGAGTTCCTCGCTTTTGTCTGAAGTATTCGCTGTGGTGGCTAAAGATGCTCTCTGACCGGCTTCAACTGTTTTATAGAAAGGGTTGAAAGACTCGAGTATGCCGGAAAGATTAAATCCATTCTGGCTTACTGTAAAGCTAACTACGATCAGTATGGTAAGAAATGATAAAGAAGAAATATGGTTTCCATGTCTCATAAGCACATAAATAAGTTACGCTGTTCATTCCACATAATTCATGATATGAACGGCAAAAATGAATAATAATCAGAGTGCTATCCAATTGTGTTTATAAAGCCAATATAAAGAAAATAATTGAAAGAAAGAAATATATACAGAAAGCTCTTTATATAAAGGGTTTAGCGTCCCTTTGTAAGGGCGTATTATCACAATATATACCGATATATTTCTGATTATTATTAATATTTGTCAATACTTTAAACGCGCAAATTGCGGTTGAAATATTCATTATTACGAATAATATTCATCTCGTTCAGTCGCCTGTGTCAGCAGTGAAACAGGATAGAAGGCTGGTGATAGTGGTTAATTGGTGCAGGTTTATGGTGTTTGGCGGTTAATATGGATTTCCGTATAGAGGAGTTTTAACTTTTCAGTTATCTTAACTATCCAATGATAGCATGACCTTATTATGCTCATGATTGGCGCTTTCGTTTCTGTGAAGCAGTATAACCGTTCAGTCCTTTTCATTTTCTTGCCCGATAGACCATGAAAACACTCCCTGAAAAACCTTTTGAGCGAGTTCATTCCAGTGAATCAGGCTTCAAGAGACTTGCCGGACTTTCTCTCGCTGCCCTTGGTGTTGTATTTGGTGATATTGGTACAAGTCCTCTTTACGCTCTTCGTGAGTGTTTTCATGGAGAGTTTGGTATTCCCGTTACACACACAAATGTACTTGGTGTTCTATCATTGCTTATATGGGCTCTTATTCTGATTGTCAGTCTTAAATACCTGACATTTATTATGAAAGCTGATAATGATGGTGAGGGGGGGATTCTGGCATTAACAGCATTGATAATAACCAACAGCAAAAAAAATGGCTACGAACGATGGTTTCTTGTGGCTATCGGATTATTCGGAGCGGCATTGCTCTATGGTGATGGCATGATAACACCGGCAATATCAGTTCTAAGTGCGGTGGAAGGCGTCCAGATTATAGCGCCAGCATTCAAGGATCTTGTTATTCCTGTTACTGTTTTTGTACTCGCCGCCCTTTTTCTTTTTCAGCATCATGGTACCGCAAAGGTTGGTGCCCTTTTTGGTCCGATTATTTTTTTATGGTTTTCAATCATCGGTATTCTTGGTCTTGTTGAAATTCTCCGCTATCCGGAAATATTAAAGGCCATACTTCCCTGGTATGGTATTTCTTTTTTGCTGAGCAATCATCTTCAGGGATTTATGGTTCTTGGTGCAGTTTTCCTTTCTGTTACTGGAGCAGAGGCTCTTTATGCAGATATGGGTCATTTTGGCAAAAATCCAATACGGTTAACCTGGGTGCTACTTGTATTTCCCGCATTACTGCTTAACTATTTTGGACAAGGTGCCCTGTTGCTTACCTATCCTCAGCAGTCCCATAATCCTTTTTATGGTCTCGTTCCATCATGGGCGATGATACCGATGGTTATACTTGCAACATCAGCAACTATTATTGCTTCTCAGGCGCTGATAACCGGAGTTTATTCATTGACCCAACAGGCAATCCAGCTTGGGTATCTTCCACGATTAACAGTGACTCATACATCAGCAAGACACATGGGGCAGATTTACGTGCCTGCGGCAAACTGGTCGTTAATGATTGCAACCATAGGTCTCGTGGCGGGGTTTGGTTCATCCAGTCGCCTTGCAGCGGCCTACGGTGTTGCTGTCACGGCAACCATGCTGATTTCAACTATTCTATTTTACTATGTTGCCCGCGATCTTTGGAAATGGAACAAGGCGGCACTCAATTTCATGATTATTTTTTTTGCGATTATTGACCTTTCCTTTTTTGGTGCGAGTATGACTAAGCTACTGAATGGTGCATGGTTTCCTTTAGTGATAGGGCTGGCAGTGTTTACTCTGATGCTTACATGGAATGAGGGTCGCATACTTCTTCTTCAACAACTGAAAGACCGGACATTGACCGTAGAAGAGTTCATGAAGAGTCTTCTCTTGCAGCAGCCTCAGCGGGTCACCGGTCAGGCAATATACCTGACTGCAAATCCCGATATGATTCCTATGGCTATGCTTCATAATCTCCGCCATAACAAGGTGTTGCATTCGGAAGTTGCACTTTTTCATTTCAGTGCTGAAAGAGTCCCAAGAGTTCGGGGAAGTCGTAAAGTTGAGGTGACGAAGTTAGGCGACGGTTTTTATAAAGTGGTTGCCCGGTATGGATTTCTTGAGTATCCGAATATTCGCCAGGTGATAGCACTCGCAAACCATCAGGGACTGCATTTTAGACCTGAAGCTATAAGCTTTTTCCTGAGTCGTGAAAAAATTGTTACCGGGATGAAGTCTAAGATGATTTTATGGCGTAAAAAGCTGTTTGCCTTAATGGCTAGAAATGCGCTGAGTGCCACTGCATATTATAATCTTCCTTCAGGACAGGTGATTGAAATAGGTCTTCTTGTTCAGATATGAATGTTCATGTGAATCGTTTTATATTAATTTCGTATATACGGTATATACGGTTATATTTTAACTTTATGATTTGTTGAAAATTACGTTTTTGATGAAAGAATCTCATATTTCTAACGCTTTTAATAGCGGATTCAGTCAGCGGCTCAGGGAATACATTCTGAAAAAACATGGTTCGATCAATTCGTTTTGCAGAACCACAGGAATCAAATACCCCGCACAGATGACCCCTTATCTCAAGGGAAAGTGCCAGCCGGGGAAAAAAATGCTTGAGCGCTTGAAAAAAGACGGAGCAGATATCCAATGGTTGCAGAGTGGTTATTCAAAAGACCATGCAATGGCACCGCTTAGTAATTCTTTGGCATTATCAAGATATCGAGTAGAAATCGATAATCTTTACAGACAAATTCATTTGCACCCCGGCAGAGGTATCGATATTTACAAGCCCGAGATTGAAGCCTATGCTGTCATTGATGATACGGAACACTTTGTGGATATGACGGGCTCGATAGAGGGATTTTTAGGGTATGAAAAGAATGCATTATCTGGAATTATCCTGGCTAGCTTGATTCATCCAGAAGATTATGTTTCGGTACAGAGCGCTATCAGACTCCAACGACCTGGAGGTGATGACATCGTTTCTTTTCATTCACGATTTAAAACAGGTACTGGTGAATACATTAATGTAGAATGGTGCTTGTATATAAAAAATAAACCAATGTCAGATTTGAATGAATATGCTATGGTCTTAAGGCACGCTTCAAATTAGTATCAAGAGTTCTTTCTGCGTTATATATAGATTTTAATTTTGCTTCACGTTGATTCACGTCGGGTGTTAGCACTATTTATGAAGTCTTCTACAAGTTATGTTCTTCACGGCTGTCGCGGTATGGCCAATTCTTGACAAAGGCTATCCATAAAATACTGGAAAGCTTTGTTTCCAACGGATATACACATTAAACTAATTTATCCGGTTGCAGGTTATAAAGGAATAATATCTTCATCTTACAAGCGAAACGGGCAGGGAGTTGCTATGCGCCTTATTCTCATGACGGGTAAAGGTGGTGTCGGCAAGACATCTATGGCAGCTGCTACAGGGTTGCGATGTGCCGAACTGGGTTATAAAACGCTTGTTCTGAGTACTGACCCGGCTCATTCCCTTGCTGACAGTTTTGATGTGGAGCTTGGACACCAGCCGAAAAATATTTGTGATAATCTTTGGGGGGCTGAGCTTGATGTTCTTCAGGAACTCGAAGAGAACTGGGGTACTGTCAAACGATATATTACTGAAGTGTTAAAGGCAAGAGGTGTTGACGGTGTGCAGGCTGAGGAACTTGCCATTCTGCCCGGGATGGATGAGATATTTGGTCTTGTTCGGGTGTTCCGTCACCATAAGGAGGGCCAGTATGATGTACTGATCATCGATTCAGCTCCAACAGGAACAGCCTTGAGATTATTAAGCATCCCGGAGGTGGCTGGATGGTATATGCGAAGATTGTACAAGCCATTGGAAAATGTCGCTATGTATCTAAGACCTCTTGTGGAACCTATTTTTCGCCCTCTCGCAGGTTTTTCGCTTCCTGACAGGGAAATGATGGATGTCCCTTATGAGTTTTATGAAAACATCAATGAACTTGGCAAGATTTTAATTGATCATAACGTAACCACTGTCCGTCTGGTAACCAATCCAGAAAAAATGGTTATAAAAGAGTCTCTCAGAGCTTACGCTTACCTTGGGTTATATAATATTTCCGTTGATCTGGTGATTTCCAACAGGATTATTCCTGCAGAAGTTCAAGATCCATATTTTCGATATTGGAAAGAGAACCAGAAGACATACCGGCAGGAAATTGTTGATAACTTCAGTCCGCTTCCTGTTAAGGAGATACCTCTCTATACCAGGGAGATATGCGGTCTGGAAGCTCTTGAAAAGCTCAAGGAGCTTCTCTATGGAGATGAGGACCCTGCACAGGTTTACTATAATCAGAGTACCTTCAGGATATTGCCGTCACCAGAAGGTTTTAATCTGGAGCTTTATATTCCCGGAATTCCTAAAGACCAGGTTGATCTCAGCAAAACCGGTGATGAACTGACCATCAGCATTGGAAATCATCGGCGTAACATGGTTCTTCCACAAGTGCTTGCTACCCTCCGAACTAAGGGTGCCGAGATGGATAATGATCGCCTCACAATCCGATTTGTTGAATAACGCTCTGCAAATGAATAAACTATAGGCAGATAAAGAATAATTATTTTTATTTCGTATACTTTACATAGATAATAATCCACATCCACACTGTATAAAGATAGGCTATTCAGCCGAAAAGGAGGTCAAGATGAGACAATTCAGGGTTGGTGATAACATTGTTTACCATAAGCCAAAAAGCTCTTTTCATCCGGGTCCCAGGGCGAAGCAGGTTTATCCTCTCGAACACGGTGAGGAATATCATTATGTGGTAGACAAGTTTTGGAAAGTTGCTCAGGTCAATGATGACGGAACTTTGGATGTTGTTACCCGTACAGGTAAAAAACACAGGCTTAATGCAAGTGATCCGAACATCACCAAAGCCAGAATGCTTCAGCATTTTCTTTATCGTAAGCGATTTCTTGGTCTTAAAGAAGTAATTTGACTTTCATCGCGATATTGTTTTGAATTTTGCATCCTTAAGTGTCGCCCAACCGGAAGTAGCCATTTTCCCGGATGGAAGAATGGTAAGTGATGAAAGTGTTGCATTTTTAAAATTTGTATCTGTAATGTTCGCCCCCTTAAGGTTTGCGCCTTCAAGGTTAGCACCTTCAAGATCAGCGTCAAACAAAGAGGCTCCTTCAAGATTTGCTTCGCTGAGGTTTGCTTCTATAAGCACAGCTCCATAAAGAACAGCATCGGAAAGATTTGATTTGCTCAAGTTGGCACCTTTAAGAAAGGCTCTGTCAAGGTTTGCTCCCTTAAGGTTTGCACCTTCTAACTGAGCGGACTTCATATCAGCTTTATGAAAATTTGCCTTACTGAGATCCGCACCTGACAAATTTGCGTTATCGAGAGATGCTGCTTCAAAATTTGATCCGGCAAGTTCCTTATTTTGAAGATTACTTCCTTGAAGCTTTGAATTGTCCAATCTCGTTTCTCTAAGAGTTACAAGGCTCTCAGGGTTCATGTTTCTCATTGTGTTCCTCGATTCAACATTTTCTGTAATCAGCGCATCCTGCTTTCTCTTCGTGCTTAACAGAGGGTCACCACTCCTTGAAGGCGAAGTAATTTCTGTACTCTTTTTCTCAATTATTTCCACAGGTGGCAGGGCATTAAAAATGATTGAGGTCGCGGCAGGTTCATAGACAAATCTTGCATTGTGTAATGCACTCCAAGACAAAGAAGCCCTTTCGCCTGACGGCAGGATGGTATTATTGGAAAGTTCAGCGCCAGAAAGATTTGCTTGCTCGAGAAACAATGCCCCTTTTAAATTAGCACCTTTCAGGTTCGCATTTTCAAAATTTGCCTCAAAAAGAATAGTATCAGCCATATTAGCCTGGCTGAAGTCTGCATTTTCAAGCATGGTCCATCTCAGATTTGCGCTTTGAAGGTTTGCTCCAGTGAGCTTTGCCCCTTTCATGAAAGACTTCCTGAGATTTACCTTGACAAGGCAGGCTCCGGAAAGATCTGTGTTTATTAGATTCGCTTTTTGTATGAACGCCATCATGAGGTTTGATGATTTCATATCGGCCATATTGAGAGATGACCCGCTCAATTCGGCATTTACGAGAAGAGTTCTGCTAAGATTAGCTCCGTCCAGGTTAGTGTTTTCAAGCTTTGCGTTATAAAGGTCAATGATTTGTCCGGGTTTTTCCAAACGCATTGTATTCCATGAAGATACACTGGTTTTAAGAGTGTTAAGGGCTTCTTGATCGTATGCAACGGCTGGTTTGGTCATAAAAAGCGTTGAAGCGAACAGGAAATATGTTATGAAATGCTTCTGGTGTTTCATACAAGTGGTTTTATTGATTATTGCCGGCTGACCATGTGTTTACAAAGATGTCTTTCTTAGAGAATGATTTCAGTACTGTTCAAAAAAGTAATGAAAATTACCTCTACGTTAAGAAACTTAATCACCTCTGCATGAGGTTTATCTAGTAATACATTATTTAATAATATTTTATTGCTAATCTATTAAGGACGTTATCATGGATGCCAGAAAAGGATATACAGGGAAAGTACTTGTAGCCGGAGCGACCGGAAGAACTGGCCAATGGGTAGTGAAAAGGCTTCTCCATTACGATATACCCGTCAAAGTGCTGTCCAGGGACAAGGAAAAAGCTTTTGGAATGTTTGGTGAGAGTGTTGAAATTGTCACAGGCAAAATCCAGAGTAATGACGATGTTGCAAAGGCAGTAAAAGGATGCGAAGCTGTTATTTCTACACTTGGTTCCAATGCAGTTACAGGAGAGTCATCACCAGCCGAAGTGGACCGCGATGGAGTTATGAGGCTTGTTGATGAGGCAGCAAGAGCGGGGGTAAAACATTTTGGGTTAGTCAGCTCTATGGCCGTTACCAAGTGGTACCATCCACTTAATCTGTTTGCCGGTGTCCTTCTCAAAAAATGGGAAGCGGAAGAGCATTTGAGAAAGGTATTCTCAACGGAAGGAAGATCTTATACTATAGTGCGTCCCGGAGGTTTGCAGGATGGAGAACCTTTGCATCATAAGCTTTCAGTAGGAATTGGCGACAAGTTATGGAGTGGCTGGATTAACCGCTCTGATGTAGCTGAACTTCTTGTGGTAGCACTATGGCTTGATAAGGGTAAAAATAAAACTTTTGAAGTCATTAATGAAGCCGAAGAAGAACAGCAGGGTCTTGAGCAATACTACGATATGCTGCCAGAATAAAATCCGTCAACAAGGGGTAACGTATAATCAACAGTACTCAGAGGTCTATGCCACTTTGGTTGATTGTGGCTAAAGATTCTTGATGGAACGTATAAGCTCTTGACCGCTGAAGGGTTTCTTCAAAGTTGCATGGGCTCCGAGGGCATCAGCGAGAATAAGAAAGTTTTCGGGGCCTACCTGTCCTCCGCCAGATATAGCAATGATTTTTATAGCTGGATATTGTTTTTTGACCTCGATAATTGTTTCAATGCCTTCCATTTCCGGCATGATGAGGTCAGTAATAATCACAGTGATATCTTTTTGCTCACTAAGGAGCATAAGTCCGCTTGTTCCGTTATCAGCCTCATAGACTGTATAGTTCTCTTTTTTCAGAATAGTGCATATAAATTTTCTTACAGCAGGTTCATCTTCGATAACAAGAATTTTCATGATGGTCAGGATCTACGTTGTTTCATTATTTTTAATAAAGATACGTGTTTTCGGAAGAAAAAGGTTATCAGGATTTTGAAACTTGTTTTCGGAAGAAAAACATATCGATGCCTATTGACACAAAAAGATTCATCAACACAGAAATAGATATATACCAGGTCCATGCCAGACCAAGGTATTTCAGGATGAATACAATGCCCATACTTGCAACCAGTCCGATGCCAAGACTGGAAGAATGAAAATGTTGTTTACTTTTTGATAACAGAAAAAGCCCCAGGAGCCCACCATAAGTGAAGGAGGCGATTTCAAGGCCGATCATTACCATAGCTTTATTGCCTGCGTCAAACATAAGTGCAATGATGATAAGCACTATCGCCCAGACGAAACTTATAACCCTTGAAAAACCGAGCGAGGCTTTTCCTCCAAGAATGTCGTTTACGGTTGATGAAGCCAGGGAATTTATAGCAGAACTATGTGTGGACATAGCGGCAGACAGTACACCGGCAACCAGTAAGCCTTTCAATCCCGCAGGAAGATAGTGAACGATAAAAAAGGCAAATTCCCGATCTTTTTCCATCGGAGCACCATGCATGAACACCGAAATCAGTGATCCGGCGAGCAGAAAAACCGAAAATTGGAAAAAAACAAAAAATCCACTGCCAATCATGGCTTTTCGAGCCGATCCAAGATCTTTACAACCGAGTACACGTTGCACCATCATGTAGTCGACCCCGTGTGATGAAAGTGAAAGCAGGATGCCTCCGATAAAGGCACTGAAAAAGGAAAGAGGGTTTGTCAAAATATGCGTGTCGCTGTTGATTATGTTAAGCTTTCCTGATTTGGCAAGAAAGATCAGTATGTCTGGAAAACTTTGCTCCATGTTATGAAGCAGAAAAATAATTGAGAGGATGCCTCCCAGCAGGTAAAGGCCGAACTGAAAACTTTCAAGCCATATAACAGCTTTAATGCCTCCCGAGAGGGTATAGACGAGGGTTACAACTCCGATGATCATTATTGAAACTGGCAGTGGCCAGCCTGTTACGACCTGCACAACAACTCCGGCTGCGAGAAACCTGATAGCATCGCCAAGTGTTCTGGTGACAAGAAAGACGATGGCGGCCAGTTTGTGCATGCCCGGCCCGAAACGTATGCCGATGACTTCATAAATAGAGCTGACTCCATGTTTGAAATACATGGGCAGGAGGATAAAGCTTACAAGGATTCTGCCTATGATGTATCCCATTGCAAGCTGAAGAAAGGTCCAATCGCCCCTGTAAGCGAGACCGGGGACGCTTACAAAGGTTAGAACCGAGGTTTCTGAAGCGACAATAGATAGCATCGAAATAATCCAAGGCAGATTATGTCCGCCAAGGAAATAGTCACCCGAACTTTTATTGCTTTTACCATGCCAGAGACCGAACAGTGTGTTGCCAATGAGAAACAGTATAATGATGGCAAGGTCGATAGTCTGCATAGTCAGAAGTTTCAGGAACGTTAATTAAAGGGGGGTCTGAAAGACGTTAATCGTAGAGATGATAGTTCTGTTTAATAACTGAGAATTCAGCTTCATCCTGCTGCCAGGACGCAATGATACTGCCGGCATTCCATCCGTTTCGTATTGAAGTTTGGATATGGCAGTTTCCTGCAAGAAGATCGAAGGCTGGCAGTGCATCGTTGAATTCATAAACTCCATCAAGAAAATGCAGGTGTTCGGGGTAAAGTTCATGAAGAGCCGAAGTCATGGCAACTCCTGTTGCGAATGATCGGAAGCGGGAGTGATCGGTAATGTGTAAAAAAATACCGCCGATAACTTCCCCGCAAAATTTGTGAAATGCCGGCTTGAACCAAACCGGGCGAAAAAGAACCCCTTCGAGCCCATAATTTCTACAATGTCTTGAATATTCTCCAGGCTGAATAAACGGTGCTCCAGAAAGCTGAAATGGAGTTGTTGTGCCCCGACCTTCAGAGACGTTGAGCCCTTCAAAAAGGCACATTCCCGGATAAACCTCAGCGGTAGCATATGTGGGCATATTCGGCGATGGTGGAATCCATGGAAGACCTGTTTCCGGGAAAAGCATTGAACGTTTCCATCCCACCATTTTAAGAACACTCAGGTTGACGTCGAGTTTTTTAAAGTCACGGTAAAGGTAAGCAAGCTCACCAGCGGTCATGCCGTGACGGACAGGTACTGGAAATATGCCTACAAACGATCGGTACGCTGCATCAAGAAGAGGCCCTTCAATAATGGTTCCTCCAAGTGGATTTGGGCGATCAAGAACCATTATTTCAATGTTTCTGCCTGATACAGCCTCCATAAAGAGAGCTAATGTGTTAACGTAGGTGTAATAGCGTGAACCAACATCCTGAATATCAAAAAGAATAAGGTCAAGGTTATCAAGAAGTGCTTTATCCGGAATGAGCGATTCCGCGGTGTCTCCGTAAAGACTTACAATTTCAGACTCCAGTTCCGGCTGGAACGTTACCGGGACCTGATCCTGTTCAGTAGCATAAAGACCATGTTCAGGCGAAAATATTTTTTTGAGATGAATACCTTTTTCTTTAAGAGCGTTCCATGAATAGTTTAATTCATACGTTGTAGAGGTCTGATTGCCAATCAGGCCTATGCTTCTGTTACGAAAGCTGCTGGTATTTCCAAGCAGGATATCCAGCCCTGTTGCTATCATGCAAATGTCCTGTTATTTGTTACTGAAGTTCAATTACTCTTGTACTATAGGGATCGACAACAGCGTTAATAATAGTGCTTCCAGGTTTCACAATTACTCCCGGCAGAAGGACCGAATTCCTGATTATACTGCCTGTTCCTATTCGGCATCCTTTTCCGATGACTGAGGATGAAATTTCTGTTTCAGCTTCGATGTACGCTTCCGCTGATATAAAATGCGGCTGCATGCCGATTGCATGGTTCATCCTGTAAGACATAGCGGTGATGTCGGATGTTCTATCAAGATTGGTTTGCCAGTATTTCTCAATGGCACCAATATCCTTCCAAAGACCATCATGCAGGTAATAACCAAGCCCTCCGTTATCAATAAGCCCGGTAAATCCTGTATCAACTATTCCTGAAAATTCCTCTTTTAAGAAAAAGAAAATTTTTGGACTCAGCACCGCAATTCCGGTATAAATGCATGACGACACAAGTCCAGTATTACGGAGGTTATTGAAATCTTTGACCAGGCCATCTTCAACTCCAATAGTTCCGATGGTTGTGGCTTCAGGTGTCTCATATAGAGCAAGCGTTCCCGGCAAGCCGGACTGTTTATGGTGTCTTATAAGTGCCCTGAAATCAATATCGGTAATTATGTCGCTGTTGACCAGAAGAAACTCTTTTGTCCCAAGAAGTTGTTCGCATTTTTTTAGACCCCCACCGGTCCCAAGAATTACCGGTTCTTCCGAATACGTAATTGAAAGTCCCGAGAAATCGCTTGTTTCGATAAAGTGTTTGATTGCAATCGCATGATGGTGGATATTGCAGATAATATCTGTGACCCCTGCTTCCTTTAAGAGAAAAAAAGTATAAAAAAGGCTTGGGATATTAAGAATTGGTATCAGGGGTTTGGGGATATGATCAGTTAAGGGCCGCAAACGTGTACCGAAGCCCGCAGCGAGGATAAATGCTTTCATTTGCTTGTGTGGTGAAAAAGAGGCTGAAGGATTTCCCCGGCCCTTTTCAGCTCTTTTCTTTCGTTAAAATAATTGTGCAGATAATCAAGCGTCGGTGCTATGGAGTGTTCAAATGTAGAGTTTTTTTTAACTCTGGACTGATAACAAAAGGTACCTATTGCCTTGATATTTCTCTGAAAACCCATGATATCGAAATAATAAAGGTATTCGTCGAAACTCATGGTGGTCAGTCTGTTGCTGTAAAGGGAGTTATAGTGATACGCCTTCAACTCTTCAGCAAGCGATGACTCGAGCTTAACATAGGAATCCCTTATAAGGGAAACGGCATCATATTGGGGAAGGCCCATACGGGCATCCTGAAAGTCAATAATCACAGGCTTTCCAAGATATATAAGAATATTGCGGCTATGATAATCCCGGTGGTTCAGCACAAAGTGCCTGGGTTTAACGAGAATCTCTGCTATGGATTCAAATTCATGCCGTAATCTTGAAATCGTTTGTTGATCGAATGATGGTAAAAAGAAATCAAGCAAACCGTGCTGGATAAAAAAATCAAATTCAAACATGAGTTTTTCATGGTCAAAACAAATACTGAAAGGAATGTTGTTTTGATTACCACGTATCATCTGAATTTTTAAAAGGATATCAATTGTATCACGATACAGTTGCGGAACGGTTGGCTCTAATGATGAGCCAAAAACGTTCTGCAGGAGGAGGTTCCCGCAGTCTTCTAGAAGCAGAAGGCCATTTTCAGCATCAGTAGCGATAAGAGCAGGAACAGGAATGGCATGTTGAGATAACAGGGTGTGCAGTCGCAGAAAAGTGTATGTTTCCGGGGCTGAGGCCTTGAATATTGGGTCGTAACATGCAATAGAGGAGCCTTGCGTACCCGTTACCCTGAAATACTGACGGCTTGAAGCATCTCCCTGAATTTTTGTAACTGAAAGAGTTTTGGAGCAATGTATGTTGTGCAGTTGAGTGATCTTATTCGGGATGGTCATACCTTCTACTGTCTCATTCAGGATCGTTTGAATTGGGATCAGCATTACGATAATGCTGAGAATCCATTACGAAAAGCAAAAAAAAAGCACCCTATACTTTGTATATAAGGTGCTTTTTTAACAAAATGTAGCTCTTACTTTTTAGGAGTAATAGCTGCTGTTACGGACTGCAATACCTGAGTCAATGCATTAACAACGCTGCCGGCAAGATCGGTAGCTGTTTTTCCAAGAGGCTCGATAAGCGCAGTTGCAGTTTTGATTCCGCTGGTCAGCAATTCTACCTGCTGCTGAGCAAGCTTTCCCAAGGTATCAATAAGATTGCTGATGGCGCCTGATACATCATTTGTTCCGTTTGACATGGTTTTTTTGGTTTAGTGTTTTGAGGAAAGATATGTATGTAAAATTGGTTTCGATGTTTTACACCGGATTTTACTCAATTTAAAACATTTTCAACTCCAGAGCAAATAGAAAAATCATAGATAAGGACTCTCGTTTTTGCTTGTATCGAGATCAGAAACATCAAGTGTAGAAGGGATAACTGTAGTTACAAGACGTTATATTATTTATAAATTTAGCAGGAACTGTGCCTTTCTCTTATACTAGTAAACATAACTGTTATGAAAGTGAACGGTATCTGCTAAGTGCAGGTCTATTTGGCGTTATAAGGTTCTTTTTTGCTGTAAAAGCTTTCCTATTGAGCAGTATTATGTAATATATTTGAGGATTGAGAAGGCAAGTATTTTTCTCCGCCCATAATTGAGGTAACCGAACACAATTTTTTTAACAACCTTTTTCCTGTCAATCCATGAAAGCTGTTATTTTGTACGATAGCAGAACAAAAAACGGTTCTACAGAAACTCTTATAGATACTATTGGGCTCAAATTAGCGGAAGCAGGGATATACGTTGAAAAGGCAAAATGCAAAGCATTAGCGAATTACGGCTTTATCAAGGATTTTGATCTTGTTATTCTTGGTGCCCCCGTGTACAATTTTATTGTTTCCTCCCAGTTATTGGGAGCCTTGATTCAAGGAAATCTGAAAAAGAGTCTGAAAAGAAAAAAGGTGGCTTTGTTCCTGATGTGCGGCAGTTCTGAGACTATCGCAACAGTTCTTTATCTTCCTCAGTTAAAAATCCATCTTGTTACAAATAAAATCCTTGTTGAAAAAATATTTCCGCCTGATGTTCTTTCAGACAAGACGGTTATAGACGAATTTGTTCTGGATGTGCTTCACGAGTACAATAAAAGTTTGAAGTTGCGGGCAGTTTTGTCCGCCAAATGGACTGAAGAAGCGCAGGAATGGCTACAGGGGCTTCCATCCTTTCTTCAGGCAAGGTTCAGGACAATGGCTGAAGAGTATGCTGATAAAATGGGATATAAGGAAATTACTCTTGAAATGCTTGAGATCGCAAGGGATGAATTGGGTGGAACCTGATTGCAACATGCTTCGATAGGTCTAGCCGGTGCTTTTATTTTTATATGTTAAAAACAATATTATTATTATGTCACAAGAAAAAGGCGGTTTTTTTGCCAGATTTAAGAAAGATTCTTTATCCGGTAATGACAATTCGAGTTCGATAACCCAACCACCCCCAGCAGAAAAGGCTCCCAACAGGCCCCCCGCCGTTACCGCAGAGAGAACTTCTGGGCAGTCTAAACAAGCAGTATCAGCACCTGCAACTTCTGAGCCGGTTATTGATACCGTTGCAACCTTCAAGTTTTTGTGTGATTCTTTGGCTGATATCGGGGTTTCGCAATTAAAAGTTATTGATATGACTCTGAAAATGCTTTCAAAATCACTCGATAAAATCACTGAAGGCTTGAAACCAAAAGGATAAAAAAGGGCTTATAAGCTTGTTGCGGTACCAATGATCCACTAGAGCTTAAGAAAAGCAAGGCATCGACAATTTTTCAGATATGAATTTTCTACGGAGAGTTCAACGCTTTCGTCAGGAACTCTCTGATCATGGCAAGCGTTAGAAAAACCACAGATCATTCGTGGACTCTAATTTTTTTGTATATCATGGAAGTCGTTGGTAAAAGTAATGCGCATATCGTACTTGATTCATGTTTGCATGAATCAAGTGTCTATTTTGCAAATCATGAAAAACTGATCAAGTGTAATCCTTATTGCACTAATGTTAAGTATTTTATGCATCTGGACATATTTCAATGGGTATTTCAGGTAGCCGATCCTCGAAATCATCCGATTACTGCAGTTTTTTTTGTTCGCCAGCAGGAAGAAAGCTTTTTGCTTGCTGATCTTGATGAAAGCGTTCAAAAGAAGTTTGCAGCCAAATTAAAAAACGGAGCTCATTTCAATGGTAAAGGCAAGTGGATTCGCTGGAGTCCTGTTCTTGACTTTCCTGACTTTGAATCAGATTCGCCCCATACCTTTGTAGGCAAGGCAAGTTCTGAAATATGTCTTCTTCATCAAAAGGATGACAGAACGTCAGTTTATTTCGATACTGATATTTCACTTGATTTTGATCTTACTTTTCCTTTAAATCTCATGCCTGAAGGCATTCTCAAGTTTATGACTGAAACGATCATGTCTCAAATCATGCAGCAGGCAACCGAAAGCATGCTTTGTCAGGTGAAGTCAGATATTTGCTGCTCCATTCCTGAAATGATTATTGCAAGCTCAGGAAATAAGATCTCCAGCCTCAGATAATTTTCAAAGCACTGTTGCAGGCAAAATAAAACTGTTTGCTCCTCATCTTTTTTTTAATATTTTTATACCCTTACGGGGTATGGGTATAATTACAAATCGATTGATTATAATGGATACAAGCGGTAATTCAATGAACGATGTGATACTTCGCCTTAAAAGGGTGGGTGGTCAGATTGAGGGATTAACCAGGATGATTGAACGGGAAGAGGAATGTGCCCAGGTTATTATCCAGTTTCAGGCAGCAAAGGCCGCTCTTGACAATACCTTTTCGATTGTCCTCCAGCGTAACCTTAAGAAGTGCATGAATCATGATGACTCGGAAAGTGTAGAAAAGATTTTAAAACTCATTTCAAAACAGTAGCACACTATGAAGGTATATAAAGCATTGATCGGTTTTTGTGTTGCGGGGTCACTGAGCTTGCCGCTTCAAGCAAATGCCGGTGAAACAACCATGAAACTTTCTCTTACTGACGCCATCTCAATGGCCCGTCAGAACAATTCTTCCATTAAGGCTTCTCGCAGCCGCATCGATCAGGCCGAGGCAAGGGTGGTTCAGACCCGTCAGTCGTCGTTACCGAAAGTCACCTTGTCGGAGACCCTCATGGTGACGAACGATCCTGGAGCTGCGCTTGTCTTTAAACTGCAACAGAGCAGTATTCAGGCTACAGATTTTTTACCTGAAAAGCTGAATAATCCCAATGTTATCAACGATTTTAATACTTCTCTTCAGGTTACTCAGCCTGTTTATAACGCTGATGCAGCACTAGGCCGGACCATAGCGTTAACTGCAAAAAAAGCTGAGGAGCATATGGCTGTCAGGACTGAGGAGACCATCAGTTTTCAGGTCAGCAAAGTCTACTACGGACTTATCCTTGCACGAAAAAATATTGAAGCTGTCGAACAGTCAATAAAAACCATGCAGGGGCACAGTAATGAGGCGGCAAAAGCTTTTAGTGCAGGATTGATGACAAAGTCCGACAAACTTTCAACGGAGGTTAGACTATCAGAGCTTCAGGAACAGAAGTTGATGCTGCACGATGCGATAAAGGATGCGACAGATGCCCTCAAAGTGATGCTGCATATCGATGCATCAGTGGCTATTGTTCCAACCGATGATCTGGTTGTTGAGGGTGTAGTGCCAGAGCGGGATGATAAAACTATTCAAGACAATAGAGCTGATCTCAAAGCACTCGAAACAAGCAGACAGATTGCCGGTTATCAGGCAGATATGGCCCGTGCATCAAGGCTTCCTCGTGTGAACGCATTCTTGCAGACCAACTTGCATAGTGACAATATTTTCAGTGGTGGTTCAAGCTGGGCCGCAGGTATGAATGTGCAATGGAACATTTTCGATGGGATGGCTTCATCCGGTCGTATCCAGGAAGCGAAAGCCCAGGAGCGCGAGGCAATGTATAACTATGAGAACACAAGGAATAGCAGCATTGCTGAAGTGAAAAAATCAATACGGTCGATGAAAACTGCTCAAGCAAGAATCGCCGTTGCCCGGAAGTCAATTGAAGAGAGTAAAGTCAGTCTTGATTATATAGGGGCTCAGTATAAAACAGGCATGGCTATGACCTTTGAGCTTTTAATGAGGGAGCAGGCCAATACCTATGCGAAAATGAGGTTGAACCAGGCGAAGTATGATTTGTGTGTGGCTAAAAGTGAGCTTGCCTATTACCGTGGAAACTGAAAGGATTTAATAACTGAAGAGACAGAACGCAATGCGAATTGATGGAACAAAAAGATTGATGCTTATCTCTGTTGCAATCCCCCTCTTTTTTTACGGGTGCAGCAGCCAGGAGTTGAAGTCAGTAAAGAACGGGTCGCCGGATCTTCCGGTAACAGTTGAAAATATTATTTCTGTTCGAACAAGTGGAGAGTCAGGGGGAGCTGAAATTCTGCTTGTCCCGAAGTCGGCGATAGTTCGAAAAGGGGAGCTCACCGGTATTCTTGTTGTTGGAGCTGATGACCGGTTGATTCTGCGATGGATAAGAACAGGTCGATTGTTGAAAGATGATCTTGTTGTTCTCGGTGGGTTGGATAAAGGAGAGTTTGTTGTGGGAACCTATAATCCCGCGCTTAATGAAGGTGTAACCGTAAAAAAGGGTCCGCGTGTGACTGAGGAGGTTCAGAGCAAATGAATGAAGGTATTGCTGGTAAACTTGCAAAACAGTTTATCAATTCAAAGATTACGCCACTCTTGATGGTGGCCTCTCTGCTTGTGGGAATTATGGCCACATTTATGACTCCCCGAGAGGAAGAGCCCCAGATTGTAGTGCCAATGGTTGATCTTTTTATCCCTTTTCCTGGTGCTGCACCGTCCGAGATTGAAGCACGTGTTGCCAAGCCGATTGAGAGGACATTGACCGAAATTCCCGGCGTTGATTATGTCTATTCTACATCTATGCCTGATGTAGCCTTGGTGACAGTCCGCTATAAAGTTGGAGAGGATGCCGAGAAAAGTATGGTCAAGCTCTGGTCGACCCTCATGAAAAATATGGATAAGATGCCTCAAGGCGTCCAGTTTCCGTTGATGAAAAAAGTCTCAATTGACGATGTTCCTGTGCTTAATCTCACTTTCTGGAGTAAAAGCAAGGATCCTTTTCAGATACGAAAAACAGCTGTTGTGGTTGCCGACGAACTGAAAAAAATTAAAAATATCGGGGATGTTGAAATAAAGGGCGGCTTGAAACGTCAGATAAAGATTGTACTTGACAAACAAAAACTATTGAAGTATAACGTCAGTCCGCTGCAGATAACCAGACAGGTGCAGATGGCGAACAGCCAGATGACCTCTGGTGATTTCAAGCAGATGAACCAGGAAATTGTTGTTCGTACAGGAAAGTTTCTTGAGAGTGCCAGCGATGTCGGCAATATTGTAGTCGGTATCTACGGTGCATCTCCGGTTTATCTCCGTGATGTAGCAAGCGTGGTTGACGGGCCGGAAGAGGTTAATAACTACAACTTTTTCGGATGGGCTGCAGCAGCTCCTCATGGTTCGGTTTCCGGTGAGTATCCTGCGGTGACTCTGACGGTTGCCAAGCGAAAAGGCGGAGATGCCTCTCTTCTTGCCGACAAGGTTATGGCAAGGGTCTCCGGCCTCAGGCAGACGGTGATTCCAGCTGACGTGACGGTGACCGAGACAAGAAATTACGGAGCGACAGCATCTGAGAAGGTCATGACTCTTCTTGAGCATTTGCTTATGGCCGTTGTAGCCGTTACCATTGTTGTTGGTTTTTTTCTGGGCTGGAGAGGATCACTTGTTGTATTGGCATCGGTGCCTATAACTTTTGCACTAACCTTGCTTATCTATTATCTGCTAGATTATTCACTCAACAGGGTCACACTTTTTGCGCTGATATTTGTTACCGGTATTGTGGTGGATGATTCCATAATTATTGCGGAGAACATTCATCGACACTTCGCAATGAAGCGACAGCCAAAACTGCAGGCAGCCATCACTGCTATCAATGAGGTAGGTAATCCTACGATTCTGGCAACCTTTACGGTGATTGCAGCCGTGCTCCCGATGGTGTTTGTTTCCGGTCTTATGGGACCTTATATGAGTCCGATGCCGATTGGCGCTTCACTTGCCATGATATTTTCACTTCTCGTTGCCCTGATTGCAACCCCATGGCTTTCATTCCGCCTATTGAAAACGGAGAGTGGCCACCACGAAGAGTATGATGTTACCAAAACAGGGTATTACAAGGTATTCAACACCATACTCTCTCCGTTTATTGAAAGCCCGGTTAAACGGTGGATGGCTTTCGGTGTTGTAGGCTTGATGCTGTTTGGTGCAATTGCACTGGTACCACTCAAGGCCGTGCAGATGAAGATGCTACCGTTTGATAACAAAAACGAGTTTCAGGTCATTCTGGATATGCCGGAAGGCACCTCGCTAGAGCAGACCGCAAGAGTTGCCAAGGAGGTTTCCGCCTATTTGAAAACCATTCCGGAGGTCAGCAGTTATCAATACTATGTCGGAACCAATGCACCGATTAATTTCAACGGTCTTGTACGTCACTACTATCTCCGACAGAAGGCTAATATGGCCGATATCCAGGTTAATCTTGTTCATAAAGGAGAACGAAAGGCGCAGAGCCACGATATAGCCAAACGAGTAAGACCGGGAGTTCAGCAGATTGCACAGCGTTATAACGGGAATGCCAAGATTGTGGAAATACCTCCTGGTCCTCCTGTTATGTCAACACTTGTTGCTGAAATATACGGGCCGACACAGAGTGAACAGATTGCCCTTGCTACCGAGGTAAAAAAGGTTTTTAAAGAGACTCCGGGTGTTGTTGATATAGACTGGCTGGTTGAAGCCGACCAGAAGGTTTACAATCTGGTAGTCAACAAAGAGCGGGCTGCTTTCCGAGGAGTAAGCGCGGAGCAGATTGCCCAGACGCTGCGTATGTCACTTGCAGGTATGGATGTAGGGCTGATTCATACTGCAAATGAGCTGGACCCAGTAACAATCCAGGTGCGACTGCCACAGTCTGACAGAACGTCCCTGCATGATCTTTCTGGCATTTTTGTGCAGTCACAAGGCATGGGAACTCTGACAACACGTTTGCGTGCAGGTGAAATGATTCCTTTGTCGGAGCTTGTGAAGGTTGAGGAAAAAATTCAGGACAAAAGCATTTACCACAAGGATCTTCGCAGGGTGGTTTATGTGACTGCGGATGTTGCCGGTGCAACGGAAAGCCCGGTATATGCCATGCTCGACATGGATAAAAAAATACAGAAGCTCAAGCTTCCTGCCGGATATTCAATTAATCCGCTTTATACGGCAAGTCCGACAACCGAAGACAAGCTTTCGATGAAATGGGACGGAGAGTGGCAGATCACGTTTGAAGTATTCAGAGATCTTGGAACGGCGTTTGCAGTTGTCCTTGTCATTATTTATCTGTTGATTATCGGGTGGTTCCAGTCCTTTAAGACACCACTGATCATGATGATTGCCATTCCGTTGAGTCTTGTGGGCATTATTCCCGGACATATGCTGCATGGAGCTTTCTTTACTGCCACGAGCATGATCGGTATGATTGCTCTTGCTGGTATTATGGTAAGGAATTCGGTACTGCTGATTGATTTTATCCAGATCCGCAGGGCGGAAGGAATTGAGCTTAAGCAGGCCGTCATTGAGTCGGCTGCAGTACGTACACGACCGATTATTCTGACGTCAGGTGCTGTGGTTATTGGCTCAATTGTCATGCTTTTTGATCCTATCTTTCAGGGTCTTGCCATATCGTTGATATGGGGCGGTATTCTTTCAACAATTTTAACGCTTGTGGTTGTGCCTATTGTCTATTACATGGCTGAAAAAAAATCTAAATAACAGTATACTACAGCAAGATCATGAAATTTCTAGCTATTATGGGACACGAAGAGACCCGCCCGAAAGTGCGGCGTCTCTTTCAGGAGTATCAGGTGCATATGATCAGCAGCATGGACATAAGAGGGTGCAACTGTGAAAAAACAGGACTAACGGGTGCGGCCTGGTGGCCTACCGATCAGATGGCAGGTTCCTACTCATCACTATGTTTTGCTATTCTTGATGATGATAAAGCTGAGGCTATTATGCTTGAACTCGAAAAAAATCCTATAGCGGAGGACAAAGATTTTCCTGCCCGCGCGTTTCTTATGAACGTTGAAAAAACTGCCTGATTAGAAGGAAGTTTACCATGATTGTCAAACAGTTTCGAACAGGTGGCGACAGGAACTTCGGGTATCTTGTTGCTGATGAGGTTTCAGGTGAAGCACTGGTGATTGATGCCTCTTATGATCCCGGTATGATTGTTCGGTTTGCTGTTGATCATGGGTATCTCATCAGGTATATTTTTTCTACTCATGGTCATGACGATCATACCAATGGAAATCATACCATCGCTTATTCGACAGGTGTCACCCCCCTGCTCTACGGTGATACCTGTTCCACAACAGGCATCAGGGTGGATGATGGTGCCAGGTTTCCTCTTGGCTCACTTGAAGCCCGTATTATTTACACCCCCGGTCACACAAAGGATAGCATCTGTATCCATATCGGCGACGCTCTTTTTACCGGTGATACCCTTTTTACCGGAAAGGTAGGAGGTACTGGCACCGAGGAGCAGGCCCTTGATGAATACCGATCGCTCCAGCATGTCATTATGCTGCTTCCCGACCATACTAAGGTTTACCCTGGACATGATTATGGTGTGTCACCTATATCCTCCATCAGTCATGAGCTAGCCACAAATCCTTTTCTTCTTCAGAAGGATTTCAATGGTTTTTTTCATTTAAAACAGAACTGGACCGCCTATAAAAAAGCTCATGGTATTGCATAATACCCTTGTTTTTTGGTAAGGGTATTTGCATTTATGTTGCTTTTTTTTATAAATTAATACCTTGTGCCTGTTTTACGGGTACTGGCTGACGAATCCCGCCTTATTCAGCTTTCAGAGATACTTTTCAGTGCTCTATTATTTTATTTCTTTTGAATATTCAATAGGGACATTCTGTGTTTTATTAATATTTAAGCAACCTGAAGACTATGGATCAGCTTATAACATTACGGACGTTGCCGGTATCAGCGCTTATGAAAAAGGATTTTTATATAATAAAAGGCAGCTGTACTGTTGCAGAGGCGCTTCAGATTATGAAAAAAACTAACGAGAGCGGTCTAATAGTGGAACCTCGGAATGAGGATGACTGCTACGGCATAGTGACTGAAAAAGATATTCTTGAAAAAGTAATCGATCCGGGAGAGGATGTCCATCGCGATCCCTGGAATACTCCTGTATTCCAGATCATGAGCAAGCCGGTTATCAGTGTAAATCCCGGCCTCAGGATAAAGTATGCACTTCGACTTATGAAAAGGACTAATATCAGACGTCTGACCGTCATGGAAAGTAACAAGGTTGTGGGTGTTCTTAACATGACCGATGTGCTTCATGCGGTCGAAGAACTACCTGTTCATGACGATCACGTCGCAATGTAAGAAAGGTTCTTTATTTATTCGCTGAGAGGGTTTTGAGAGGAAGTATCATAAACACGAATGTTGATTGTACTCATCAGATCCCTATCAGGATTAGATATATCCGGCAGTAAGGTTCTCTAGTACTGCATTCCTCAGTAATACCAGAAAGACTATTTCAACGAGCGGGGTACTGCAGTCTGCAGTGCCCTTCTTTTTAATCAGTGAGGCTGTTTTACAGTCTCATAAAGAGATTTGAGCGCATGAAACCATTTGATATAGTTATTGTAGGAGGTGGGGGGGCCGGTCTGTATGCTGCAATGGAGGCCATGAAAACCAATCCCTCGCTGAATATTGCGGTTCTGTCGAAAGTCTATCCCAATCGCTCGCATACCTCTGCTGCTCAAGGTGGAGCTAATGCCGCACTTGGCAACACGGCAAAAGACGACACTATTGAAATGCACATTTTCGATACAATCAAGGGCAGTGACTACCTTGCTGACCAGGATGCTGTTGATGTACTCTGCTCTGAGGCACCTAAAATTATACGTGAACTTGAAAATATAGGGACTCCGTGGTCGAGACTTGAAGACAACACCATTGCTCAGAGGCCATTCGGTGGCGCAGGCCGCCCTCGCTGTTGTTACTGTGCAGATAAAACCGGCCATACAATTCTGCAGACACTTTACGAACAATGTTTGAGAAAAGGTGTGATTTTCTTTAACGAATATTTTGCATTGAAATTATCGGTAAACGGAAGTCGGTCAAGAGGGTTGCTTGCTATGAATATGAAGACAGGCAAGGTTGAGGCTTTTCCTGCTAAAACAGTAATTTTTGCTACCGGTGGGTATGCCAAGATGTATTGGAACAGATCAAGCAATGCTGCAGGCAATACCGGTGATGGCCAGGCAATTGCATATCGGGCAGGTATACCGATGAAAGACATGGAGTTTGTTCAGTTTCATCCAACAGGCTTGAGAAAGAGCGGTTTGCTTGTTACCGAAGGTGCCCGAGGTGAAGGCGGCTTTCTTATCAATAAGGACGGCGAAAGATTTATGGCCAGGTATGCAAAAGAAAAGATGGAGCTTGGACCAAGGGATCTTGTTTCACGATCGATTGAAACCGAAATTCTCGAAGGAAGAGGGTTTGACAGTCCTGCCGGTAAATATATCCATCTTGATCTTACTCATCTCGGAGCGGATCTCATTAAAGCACGGTTGCCTCAGATACGCGAGATGTCATTGAACTTTGAGGGTGTTGACCCTATTGAGGAGCCTATTCCAGTCAGACCTACTGCTCATTACTCGATGGGCGGAATCGATACGGATAATTTCGGCCGGACAATTATGGAGGGTGTTTATGCAGCTGGCGAGTGTGCCTGTGTTTCAGTGCATGGTGCCAACCGACTTGGAGGCAACTCTTTGCTTGATATTCTTGTCTTTGGTCGTATTGCAGGCCGGACAGCGGCAGAAGAGGCTGGCAAATTCGAGCCCGGTACAATTTCTGAGGCTGAACTTAAGGACAGTGTCGATGACCTGAGGAGTCGCATGCAGCCCTCAGGCCACTATGAACGCTACGGGGCATTGCGAGAAGAACTTGGTCAGACCCTGGCACTCAATGTTGGTATTTTCAGGGAAGCATCCCTGGTGAAGAAGGGGATAAACGATATTTCGGAGTTACAGGACCGCTTTAAAAAAGTCCGTGTTTTTGATTCCAGTGATGTTTTCAACACCAATCTCATGCAAGTGCTTGAACTCCAGAATATGCTTGATCTTGCTGAAACCGTAGCTGCTGGCGCGTTGGCTCGTGAGGAGAGCCGGGGTTCCCATACCAGGATCGATTTTCCTGTCAGGGATGACGAAAAATGGCACAAGCATACTCTTGCAACCCGTATTAACGGTAAAATCAGTGCAGGAGAAAAACCAGTGACGATGGGACGCTATGAACTCCAGGAAAGAACTTATTAATCATTCTCGCTTATGCCGGAAACAATAGATCAGTATCAGGAAGGGAAAAGAGATGTAACCTTTCGGGTTTTTCGCTTTAATCCACAGGTTGACAGTAAGCCGTATTTTGACGATTATACCATTTCAGCGGAAAGAGGTATTACGGTGCTCAGATCCTTGAATTATATTAAAGAGCATGTCGACGCTTCGCTCAGTTTCAGGGCATTCTGCCAGGCAGGAATCTGTGGCTCCTGCGGTATGCGTGTTAATGGAATATCCAAACTAGCCTGTACCAGTCAGGTTTGGGATGAGCTGGATAAATGCCGCGAACCGGGTATTATCAAGGTTGAACCATTGCGCAGCCTGCCGATGATCAAGGATCTTATAGTGGATATGGATCCGCTTGTAGATAAAATGAAGCACTATTCCAACTGGATTGAAACTACCATGCCACTTGCTGAAATCGGCAAGAAGGAATTTCTTGTTTCAGAAAAGGAGTTTCATCGTTACGACAAGGCAACTGACTGTATTCTGTGTGCTTCATGTGTTTCAGAGTGCAGCATTTTAAGGGCTAATAAAGAGTATGTCTCACCTGCCGTACTGCTGAAATCCTATCGTATGAATGTCGACAGTCGTGATGGAATTCATGACGTACGACTTTCGGAACTGGTAAAGGATCATGGGGTATGGGACTGTACACACTGTTACCGTTGTCAGGAATCGTGTGTGAAAAGCATACCTATAATGGAAGCTATTCATGCCATCAGGGAAGATGCTATTGAGTGCCGAGGTCCTAAAGATACCAGCGGGGCTAAACATGCCGAAGCCTTTATGGAGGATATTGAAAAGAAAGGAAAACTTGTTGAGGCCACCCTTCCAATAAGAACTAACGGTATGGTCTGGACCCTTAGAAACCTTTTGCCGATGGCGATGAAAATGATTGTCAAACGAAGGACTCCCCCGCCGCCGCCGCTTGTAAAATCGGCTAAAGGAATCAAGGTATTCAGGGCGATGTTCAGGGAAATGACTGAACATGTAAAGCAGGATCATCTGAAATCTCATAAAAAATAACAAGGGAGAACTGCTTGATGAAGCGATATGCATATTACATGAGTTGTATCAACGAGTCTATGACCAAAGAGGTTGACCGTTCGATCGATTTTTGGCAGAAAGACCTTGGTCTGGATTTTGTTAAACTCCATGAAGGGACATGCTGCGGGGGCAGCAACCTCGATTACGTCAGCCCGAAACATTTTGCGCTAGTGAATGCCCGTAATATTGCCCTTGCTGAAAAATCAGGCCTTGACCTTATCGTTTCCTGCAATACCTGTTTAATGACAATCCGAACCGCAAAGAAAAAACTTGATGAAACGCCTGAACTTAAAAAAGAGGTCAACGAAATATTGAAAAGGGAAGGCCTTGAATATCGAGGCACTTCCGAGGTCAGACACCTCTTATGGGTACTTGTTGATGATGTTGGATTGGATGCCATCAAGGCGAAGGTAACAGTTCCTTTAAAGAATTATCGGATTGCCCCATTTTATGGTTGCCATATTCTCAGGCCGTCAACCGTTCTCGGCAGGGACAATCCTCTTGCACCAAGCTCGCTTGACCAGTTGATTGAGGCCCTGGGCGGACAAACCATACCATTTGAGCATAAAAACCGTTGTTGTGGCTTTCATACTCTTTTGGTTGCTGAAGAGGAATCCCTCAACGTTGCTGCAGAAGCGCTTGAAGAGGCTATCAACTCAAAAGCCGATTTTATTGTAACTCCCTGCCCGCTTTGTCATACCGTGCTTGATGGCTATCAGTCAAAGGCGCTCAAACAAGCTCATATTGAGAGCTCTATTCCTGTGTTTCATATTTCAGAAATGGTCGGTCTTGCGCTTGGCTATACAGCAAAACAGCTTGGTATTAAAAGGCATATAGTAAGCTGAACCTGTTGTCTTTATTGAGGAAGCAACATATCATCAACTGATCTGCCGGAAAGTTTTAATAAAAGGCTAAAAAAAATTAACTTTGCACGTTTACTTTGCTCTCAGCCGGAGATATTACCGGATGTTCTGAGGGGGATCTTGTTTTGTCAACCCATCAAATTATTGCATTGCATGCTCAAAAATGATCTTTTTCTCCGGGCATTAAAGCGTCAGCCATGTTCCCGGACGCCAATCTGGGTAATGAGGCAGGCCGGTCGATATTTACCGGAGTACCGTGCTGTGAGAGAAAAAACAGATTTTTTAACACTCTGTAAAACCCCGGAACTGGCAACTGAGGTAACTATTCAGCCCGTTGAATTGATGGGTGTGGATGCGGCTATTATTTTTTCTGATATTCTTGTCGTTAATGAAGCCATGGGCATGAATGTCGAAATTATTGAATCCAAAGGCATTAAACTGACTCCTCCGATCCGTTCCCAGGCTGATATTGATAAACTGATTGTTCCTGAAATTGATGATAAGCTCGGTTATGTGCTCGATGCAATTCGCATGACAAAAAAAGAACTTGATAATCGGGTACCGCTTATTGGATTTACGGGAGCTGCATGGACACTATTTACCTATGCTGTAGAAGGTGGCGGTTCGAAAAATTACGCTTATGCCAAGCAGATGATGTACCGTGAACCGAAAATGGCTCATGCACTTCTCAGCAAGATTTCAAGCGTTATTACAGCATATGTTCTGAAGCAGGTTGAAGCAGGTGCAGATGCTATCCAGATTTTTGATTCATGGGCAAGCGCACTCTCTGAAGATGACTATCGCGAATACGCGCTTCCATACATCAAGGAAACAGTTCAGGCTATCAAAGCTAAATACCCCGACACTCCGGTTATCGTTTTCTCAAAGGATTGCAACACCATCCTTTCGGATATCGCTGATACCGGTTGTGACGCAATGGGTCTTGGCTGGGGTATTGACATTGGCAAAGCACGCACAGAACTCAATGATCGTGTTGCGCTTCAGGGTAATCTCGATCCTACCGTTCTGTATGGTACACCAGCTAGAATCAAGGCTGAAGCCTCCAAAATTCTGCGGTCATTTGGTCATCATACCGAACATTCAGGTCATGTGTTCAACCTTGGTCATGGTATCCTGCCTGATATGGATCCAGAGCATCTGAAGCTGCTTGTAGAATTTGTTAAAGAAGAGAGTGCTCAGTACCACTAAAGGCATTACTTTTTTAATATCGCTTAAACTCCGTCTGATGTTATGCATGAGGCGGAGTTTTTATTGTCCGGTATAAGTATTCGTGCGTCTGAAGCACAGTATTTATTTTTCGTTATATTTCGCTCAAAATCTCATCAGACCACTTATTTTTAATATTGTTGTATGAGCAAGCAGTGCAAGTGTTCTGGAGGGTTGGATGACCGTACTCATTTTGAGGAAGTCGTGCTCGATATCATGCTTTACAGTGCCAAGCTTAAAGAAACAGTAGCTCGGCAGAACAGTGCGGTTATTGTTGCCATGGCAAGGATGTTTGCGGACACATTTAACGCAGGTGGAAAGGTGCTTCTCTGTGGGAATGGCGGCAGTGCGGCAGATGCACAGCATCTTGCAACAGAATTGACCATTCGGTATCGCAGCAATGTTCTTAGGCCTGCACTTCCTGCTATTGCGCTGTCAACGGATACTTCGGCTTTAACGGCCGGTGCCAACGATCTTGGTTATGATGCAGTCTTTATGAGACTTGTTGAAGCTTATGGCCGGGAAGGTGATATTCTTGTTGGTCTTTCAACCAGCGGTAACAGCAAAAGTGTAGTCAATGCACTCCATTATGCCAAAGAGCACGGGTTACAAACTCTTGCCCTTCTCGGCGGTGATGGAGGAGTGTTAAAGGGTGTTGCAGATCTTGAAATTATTGTACCTCATTCCGGTTCTGCAGACAGGGTGCAGGAGTGCCATATTACCATAGGTCACGTTATTATAGATATTGTTGAGCGGATACTCGGATATTGCCGTTCATAGAAGTAACTTTAAATGAAAAATCGCTATGCAGATTAAACAGATTGAAGGATCATTAAACGCAAAGGATACGAGATTTGCTCTGGTTGTTTCGCGCTTTAATGATTTTATTGGACAGAAGCTTGTTGAAGGAGCTGTCGACTGTATTCGCCGACATGGAGGATCAGAAGAGAATATTACGATTGTGCGTTGCCCAGGCGCCTTTGAGCTTCCTTTAGTTGCTAAAAAAATTGCTGTTACCGGTAACTATGATGCCATTATTGCCCTTGGTGTTATTATCAGAGGATCGACTCCTCACTTTGATGTCATAGCTGCCGAAGCCACCAAAGGTATTGCGCAGGTTTCTCTTGATACCATGATTCCTGTTTCGTTTGGTGTCCTTACAACAGAGAACCTTGAACAGGCTATTGAGCGAGCAGGAACGAAAGCTGGAAATAAGGGTTTTGATGCTGCTATGACTGCTATAGAGATGGTCAACCTTTATCGGCAGATATAATTACTTGATTGTATAGGTCAAGGTTCTTTTTAATGATCTCAGAAGATGTATTTCTGAGTTCTTCGACATTATTGAATTTTGCCAGTTCAAGAGGGGGGGCAATGATGACCCTGATTGTTCCCTTATTGATTTTAAGGCTTTTTTTCGGTGTGATGAGATGACTTCCGATTATTGTAACCGGTAGAATCGGAGCTCCTCCTTTTTGAGCGACAAGAAATGCACCGCGCTTGAAAGGAAGCAGTTTACCGTCAACCGATCGGGTCCCTTCCGGAAAAATATGCACTGAACGACCGCTTTTTAAAACTTCACTTGTTGCCAGAAGGCTTTTTAACGCCTCCCGGTTTTGTCCTCTCTTGATCATGACAAAACCAGCCTTCTTGATCACATAACCGAATATCGGTATTTTTCCAATTTCTTCTTTTGCAACAAATCTCAAATTGAGCTTTAATATACCAAGCAGTATTGGAATATCTGCCATACCCGCGTGGTTGCTGATTACAAGGTAGTTCTGTTCGGGGTTGTAATTTTCTTCGCCTATTACCTCAATTGGGATACTGAACAGTTTTGCACTGAAACGGCCCCACCAGGAGGTTATTTTATGGAAGCTGTCCCCAGTTGGATCGAAGAAGTTGACGAGTACTGAAAAAAGTATTCCGAAAAACATGACAGGTATCAGGACAAAAAAAAATAAAAGTGTCCTGAAATTTATTCCTTTATTTTTCATTGCTATTGTCAGAGCCCGTTGAGGAATGAGGCAAGCTCGCTATAATCAGGATTGATCACTGTAGCAATTTTCTTCTTTTCCAGTACATTCAGCAGTCGCGAAGGGATTTCTATTTCCTTGTCGAGCGCATCCTGAAGGACCTCAAGAAATTTTGCAGGATGGGCCGTTGAAAGGACGATACCTGCGTTATTTGAATGGCTGTCAGTTCTGTGCCGCTCAAGAGCACGGTAAGCTACTGCTGTATGCGGGTCCATGATATAACCAAATTGGTCATATACCAGTCTGATAGTAGTGAGCGTTTCTTCATCAGAAACTGCTGTACCGGTGATGTCTTTGCCCATTGAGGTAAAGTCGTTACCGTAGAAATATTTGAGTCTGGCAAAATTACTTGGGTTCCCGACGTCCATAGCTGTTGACCTGGTCGTAACAGTAGGTCGTGGTTCATAGCGTCCATCATCAAGATAACGGGTAACGCTGTTGTTGGCATTTGACGCAGCAATAAAACGGCCGATGGGGAACCCCATTCGTTTTGCCATTACGCCAGCAGTCAGGTTTCCATAATTTCCGCTTGGGACAGAAAAGAGAGGATCATTGTAACCATACTTTTCCTTGATTTGCAGGGATGCCCAGGCATAATAGAATGATTGAGGGATCAGTCTCGAAATATTGATAGAATTAGCTGATGTAAGGGTAAGTTGTTCATTGAGGTCATGATCGATAAACGCCTGTTTAACCATACGCTGGCAGTCATCGAAATCGCCTTTTACTTCAAGAGCATGAACATTCCCACCAGCTGTTGTGAGTTGCTGTTCCTGCAGACGGCTAACTTTGCCCGAAGGATAAAGCAGAACAACTCTTGTATTCGGAATGCCCTGAAACCCGTAAGCTACAGCACTTCCAGTATCTCCGGACGTTGCTACAAGAACGGTAATAAGCTTTTCCTCTTCTGCTGCAAAAAACCCCGTAAGCCTTGCTAAAAAACGTGCTCCGTAATCTTTAAAAGCAAGTGTTGGTCCACAGAAAAGCTCTTCGACAAATGTTTGTTTATTCAGCTCGACAATTGGAGTCTCAAAAGGGTAGCACCCTTCAATCATATCGTTGAGCAAATCCAGAGGCATTTCACCGCCAATAAATTTTTTTGCAATTGCAAATGCAATGTTATTGAACGTTGCGCCCTCAAGCAGCAGCAGTTCTTCATCTGAAAAGTGAGGGATTTCCGAAGGGATATAAAGACCTCCATCAGGCGCAAGTCCTTCAAGAGTTGCTTTCTTAATGGATACGGGTATTGACGACTTATTCGTGCTGAAATAGATCATGATGTGCGGTACTCGTCTATGAAATTATTTGTTACAGAATTCTTGCCCCTTCTTTGCAGATAGGCGAAACCCACATGTCGGACTCAAGTTTGGCTTTCGATAACAGGAATGCCTCCTTCATGGCTTTTCCGACTTCAAGAGCTGTTTTTTCTGAATTAGAAAACGCAAACAGAGAAGGGCCCGATCCGGCGATGCTGCATCCAAGAGCTCCTGCGTCAAGAGCGGCCTGTTTGACTTCAAAAAAACCAGGTATCAACGGAGCTCGTTTCGGTTCAGCGATCACATCAACCAGAGAACGGCCGATAAGATCGTAATCAGAAGTCAGCAGGCCGGTGACCAGTGCGCCGACATTTCCCCATTGCTGGGTAGCAATTTTGAGTGGAATACTTGTTGGCAGTACTGAACGGGCATAAGAGGTGCGAAGCTCGGTATGGGGATGTACCAGAGAACAATAAAGGTTTTCAGGCGAAGGGATTGTAATAAGGTCAAGTGGCGTATAACTCCGAATCAGAACGAAATTGCCCAGAAGGGCAGGTGCTGCGTTATCGGCATGGGCTGACCCGCAGGCCACCCGCTCGCCTTCAATGGCAAAATGCACAAGTTCCATTTTCGTGCAGGGCTGTCCCATCAATTCGTTTGCTGCAACAAGTGCCGCTGCGGCACTAGCGGCACTGCTGCCCATACCACTGCTCAGAGGCAGATGCTTAATAAGTTCCAGGGAGATATGGCCAGTAAAATCAATCTGTTTATGTGTACGTATATATTCAAGAAATTTTAGGACAACGAAGCTTGATGTGTTTTTTTTCGGGTCAAGCGGAAGAGCACCACCATCTCCAGTGATGCTGGTAATCGAAACCGGAGAACCCGATTGTATTTCATCGGAAAGCGTGAGAATGACTTCATCACCGGGCTCTGTAATGGCAAATCCCAGAACATCAAAGCCGCAGGCAACATTCCCGACGGTTGCTGAAGCGAATCCTTTGACAGTTTTCATACCGTTTTCTGCGAACAAAATTCCTGAAGGTGTTGGTGTAGGATGTAAACTAATAAAAAGAGTACAGGTTCAAATGAGAGAGAATTTGAATAACTAAAAGCTTTTCATTAAATTTGAGTTTAAATTCTTTTTGAATGGCAGTCGTCCTCTTTGAACATTCAAAAGAAGGTAAGCAGAATCTTTCTCTTTTCTTAAACAAATAACCAAGCGGAATAAGATATGTCTATAACAGTCAGGCCTGATGAGGTTTCATCCATACTTCGCAAGCAGCTTGCCGGTTTTGAATCTGAAGCGGACGTTTATGATGTAGGAACGGTGCTGCAGGTTGGTGACGGTATAGCCCGTGTGTACGGTTTATCGAAGGTCGCTGCAGGCGAGCTTCTTGAGTTTCCCAATAAAGTTATGGGAATGGCTTTAAACCTTGAAGAGGACAACGTAGGCGCTGTACTGTTTGGAGAATCTAATCTGGTAAAAGAAGGCGATACGGTTAAAAGAACCAGTATGCTTGCATCAATCCCTGTTGGTGAAGCTATGCTGGGCAGGGTTATCAATCCTCTTGGCCTGCCGATTGACGGCAAGGGCCCGATTGAAACTCAACTTCGTCTGCCTCTTGAGCGCAGGGCTCCCGGTGTTATTTACCGGAAATCGGTTAATGAGCCGCTTCAGACTGGTCTGAAGGCTATTGACTCAATGATTCCTATTGGTCGCGGACAGCGCGAACTCATTATTGGTGATCGTCAGACTGGAAAAACAGCTGTTGCACTTGATACGATCATCAACCAGAAAGGTAAAGGTGTTTACTGTATATATGTGGCTATCGGGTTGAAAGGATCCACTGTTGCTCAGGTTGTAAATACCCTTGAAAAATATAACGCGATGGAGTATACCACCGTTATTTCGGCCACAGCTTCCGACCCTGCACCACTCCAATTTATTGCTCCATTTGCCGGTGCTACACTTGGCGAATATTTCCGTGATACCGGCCGTCACGCTCTTGTAGTCTATGATGATCTTTCAAAACAGGCTGTTGCCTATCGTCAGCTCTCTTTGCTTCTTCGTCGTCCACCTGGACGTGAAGCTTATCCTGGCGACGTTTTTTACCTGCACTCCCGTCTGCTTGAAAGAGCTGCCAAAATAACAGACGATATCGAAGTCGCAAGAAAAATGAACGATCTGCCTGATGTTCTTAAGCCAATAGTAAAGGGTGGAGGAAGTCTTACCGCTTTACCGGTCATCGAAACTCAGGCTGGTGACGTTTCTGCGTACATTCCTACTAATGTGATTTCTATCACAGATGGTCAGATATTTCTGGAATCTAACCTGTTCAACTCCGGTCAAAGACCTGCTATCAACGTTGGTATTTCGGTATCCCGTGTTGGTGGAAGCGCTCAGATCAAGGCGATGAAAAAGGTTGCAGGTACCCTGCGCCTGGATCTTGCCCAGTTCCGTGAGCTGGAAGCATTTTCAAAATTCGGTTCTGATCTGGATAAGACCACGAAGGCTCAGCTTGACAGGGGCGCAAGACTTGTAGAAATTCTGAAACAAGGTCAATACATTCCTATGCCTGTTGAGAAACAGGTTGCCATTGTTTTTCTTGGAACTCAGGGTTTACTTGATACGGTTGATTTGCGCTTTATCCGTAAGTTTGAGGAAGAGTTTTTAAGCATGCTTGAAGTTAAGCACAATGACATCCTCAAATCCATTGCAGAAAAAGGAACATTGGAAACCGATGCGGCCAACATTCTTAAGGAGGTTGCTGTTAAGTTTGTGAACACCTTTAAGGAAAAAAATAAGGCATAAGAGTAAGAAAGAGGTTTTTTTAAGCAATTGTTAATAACAGTCCCGTAATACATGCCTACATTAAAGGATATACGTGTACGAATCAAAGGGGTGAAATCTACTCAGCAGGTCACCAAGGCGATGAAGATGGTGGCCGCTGCAAAGCTGAGAAGGGCACAGGAACGGGCTATCATGGCTCGACCTTATGCTGCGAAGCTGAAGGATATGCTGGGTTCACTATCTTCAAAGGTTGACACTTCGCTCAACCCCTTGCTTTCGGGCCGTACCGAGGTCAACAAAGTCCTTGTGATTCTTATCACTTCCGACAGAGGTCTTTGCGGTGCATTTAATACCAATATTATTAAGCTTGCCTACAAAACAATTCATGAGGACTTTGCCGATATTCATAGCAAAGGCGGAGCGAGCTTGATTTGTGCCGGCTCCCGTGGATTTGATTTTTTCAGAAAAAGAGATTACAACATAGTCAAGGGTTATCCTGCAGTGTTTCAGAACCTTGATTTCAGTACAGCCAAAGAGATTGCTGAAACTGCTTCAGGCATGTATCTTCGAGGTGAGGTTGACCGGGTGATTGTTGCCTACAATGAGTTCAAGTCGGTACTTGCACCAAATCTTAAAGCTGAAGTGCTTCTTCCAATAGCACCGGAAACATCAGCAAAAGAAAGCGGGAGTGACTATATTTACGAACCATCCCCATCGGCAATTATAGATGTCCTGGTACCTAAGCATCTCAATACCCAGATATGGAGAATGATGCTTGAATCTAATGCTGCAGAACAGGCTGCCCGTATGTCGGCAATGGATTCAGCCACCGAAAATGCAAAAGATCTTCTTCGGACCCTTAACATTAGTTACAATCGTGCCCGACAAGCTGCAATTACGACTGAACTTAGTGAAATTGTTGCTGGTGCTGACGCACTGAGTAGTTGACAGAAGATTTTCATAATTGGTATGAAACACAAAAAGCGCCCTAAGGGGCGCTTTTTTTTATGTCACGAGGCATTACAGCTGTAAGCGTTATGCAGTTCATCATGAAATGATTTATATTTTATACGTTAATAATTGAAGTTAAGTCTCATTTTACAGTCAATGAAGGTATGGGCGGAAGCATGAAGATATATAAGTTCGGTGGTACTTCGCTGGGGTCAGCAGGGCGAATCAAAAAGGTCTCATCTATCATTGCGGGAGCATTGAATTATGGAAAGATTGTTGTTGTTGTTTCGGCAATACATAGAGTTACCGATCTTTTGCATGAATCCGCCACAAAAGCCTGTAGCGGTGATCATGGATATCGGAGCCTGGTGAATGAGCTTGATCATCTTCATCTGTCACTTGTGGATGAACTTTTTTCGGGAAAAATCCGTGATGAGGTAACTGTATCAGTACGTTCTGAACTTGCTGACCTCAATGATATTGTTCATGGTGTTTTTCTGCTCCGGGAGCTTTCTGAAAAAAGTCTGGCGCTCGTGCTTAGTTTTGGAGAACGTTTGTCAGCGCGGATTGTCAGCAGTTATCTTCAGGAACAAAATACTGAATCGTTTTATCTTGATGCCCGCGAACTGATCGAGACTGACTTTAATTATGCAGATGCTCTTGTTAACAGTTCAGCGACCGAACTGCACATCACTAAACATCTTTCATCATTTGACAGTGTCCCTGTTGTGACAGGATTTATCGCTGCAGCCCCTGATGGTACCGTAACCACACTGGGTCGAGGTGGTTCCGATTATACCGCATCAATACTTGGAGCAGCACTCGGTGCATCTGAAATATGGATCTGGACGGATGTAGACGGATTTTTCAGCGCTGATCCAAAACGGGTTCGTGATGCACGGATTCTTCCCTATATCACCTATGCGGAAGCTATGGAACTCTCTCATGCAGGTGCCAGGGTTTTGCATCCTCTTGCTGTTCAGCCGGCCATGAAGGCAGGTATTCCTGTGCTCATCAAAAACTCTTTTAACACGGATGCTGAAGGGACAAGAATAGAACAATTCATTCCGCCGGATATCAGCCGGACTTTACCGGTAACCGGTCTTTCGTCGATTAACAAAGTTGTTCTTTTGAATCTTTCGGGCAGCGGGATGGTTGGTGTGCCAGGTATTGCATCACGCTTGTTCAGTTGTCTCGCGATGCACAGAATCAATATTATTTTTATTTCACAGGCTTCATCTGAGCAGTCAATAACTCTTGCTGTTAATCCTTCGCAAGCAGCAAAAGCCAAAAAAATTCTAGAGGACGAGTTTATTAGTGAAATCAGATTTCGCCAGATCGACCCTCTTGTGATCCGTCGTAACCTTGCCATGATAGCCGTGGTAGGTAATAATATGTCCGGGCACCCAGGTGTTTCAGCCCAGTTGTTTGAAACTCTCGGCAAAAACGGCATCAACGTCATTGCAGTTGCACAAGGTGCAAATGAAATGAATATTTCTATCGTCATAGACAGTCACAATGAGGATAAGGCTCTTAACTGTATTCATGAATCATTTTTCCTTTCACAGCGAAGGGTACATCTTTTTATAGCAGGAACGGGTACTATTGCAAAAAGCCTGATCAGTCAAATCAGCGCTCATCGTTACAACCTGCAGAAAGATAATGACCTGGATGTTGTAGTATGCGGGTTAGCCAATACAGGCAGTATTGCACTGGATGATAACGGCATTGACCTTAACGATTGGCAATCAGCTCTTTTGCCAAGAACAGAGCATAATGATATTAACGGATACATTCAGCTCATTAAGGAAAGAAACCTCCACAATACCATTTTTGTTGATTGCACAGCAAGCGCCAAGGTTGCTGAAATTTATCCAGAATTGTTGCTTGACAATATTTCTGTGGTTACAGCAAACAAACTTGGTATGGCCGGGAGATGGCCTCTATACAGGCAGATACGTGAGGCTCAGCGAAAAAGTAATGCCCGTTTTCTTTACGAAACCAATGTAGGAGCTGGGTTGCCAATCATCAACACTTTGAACGATCTTAAAAACAGCGGGGACAAGATTATTAGTATCGATGGTGTTCTTTCAGGAACATTGAGCTTTATTTTCAATGAACTTCGCAAAGGCGGACTGTTCAGTGAAATCGTCCGGAGTGCCCAGAATGCAGGTTATACTGAACCTGATCCGAGAGATGATCTTTCTGGTGCCGATTTTGCTAGGAAGTTTTTAATTCTAGGTCGTGAACTTGGTTATACACTCGAATATGGTGATGTCGTTTGCGAGAGTCTTGTGCCTGAAGAATATCGTGGAGAGATGCCAGTTTCAGAGTTTCTTGATCAGTTATCAAGTGTTGACGAATGGTATACTGAAGCCATCGAAAAAGCTGCCAAGGATGGAATGACCATAGCCTATGCAGGTGAGATCCGGGACGGAAAGGCAAGCATCGGAGTAAAAAGGGTTCCACTATCAAGTCCTATAGCCGGACTCAGCGGTTCGGAAAACATGGTAGTCTTTACCACCGAGCGATATCGGGCAACACCTCTTGTTGTGCGCGGTCCCGGTGCAGGGGGAGAGGTTACAGCAGGTGGTGTGTTTGCCGATATTCTGCGCATTGCAAGCTATCTGGTTTAAGAGAGAAAATCATGCGCGCTGAAATTATATCTGTCGGGGATGAACTGCTTAAAGGGCAAAGGGTAAACACAAATGCTGCATTTATAGCCAGAGCTCTTGCAGGTATAGGGATTCCTGTTGAAAGAATTGTGACATGTTCGGATCTTGAACATGATATGGTTTCGGTGTTTTCTGAATCCCTTGATCGTGTTGATGTTGTTCTTGTCACGGGAGGTCTTGGACCTACAAGAGATGACCGGACAACAAAAGCGACACAAGAGCTTCTTAAAAGAGGGGTGGAACTTAACGTGAAAGCATACGCTAATCTTGCAGCAAGAATGAGCCAAAGAGGGCTGGAAATATCTGCTTCCCTTCGAGATCAAGCCATGGTTATTGAAGGATCCCATGTTGTCCAAAACACGAAAGGAACTGCGGCAGGGATGATTATATGTTGCGGTGAACGTTTTGACAATCACTATCTCGTTTTGATGCCCGGGGTTCCGTCTGAAATGCAGGCAATGATGGAGCTGACAGTGCTCCCCTATTTTACTGAGTTGTCCGACATGGTAATTCGGCATACCCCTGTCAAGACATTTGGAATAGGTGAGTCGACCCTGGCAGCACTGATAGTTGATGTTGAAGACTCTCTTCCCAAAGGAACGACACTGTCATATCTGCCTCATGCAGCTGGTGTTAATTTGATGATAAGTACGGTCGGAAAGGACAAGGGAGGGGTAGATCAGGATAATCGCACTGTACTTGATGCCATTGTGCAACGTGCTGGCAGATTTATTTTTGCAACCAGTGAGGTCACTCTTGAAGAGACAATAGGATCAATGCTCATAACAGCGGGAAAAAGTCTGGCAGTTGCTGAGTCCTGCACCGGAGGACTTGTAGCCAGCAGATTGACTGATGTGCCAGGTTCGTCGTTGTATTTTCTTGAAGGGTTTGTTGTATACAGCAATAAGGCGAAGCATGATATCCTCGGGGTTCAAAAAGAACTCATCGAAAAATTCGGTGCAGTGAGTGAAGAGGTTGCTCGAGCTATGGCGACCGGATGCTTGGAAAAAAGCGGAGCCGATATAACTGTTTCAACAACTGGGATTGCAGGCCCTTCGGGAGGTTCCGCTGAAAAACCTGTCGGCATGCTTTGTCTCTGTGTTGCTGACAGGGCATCAGGTAAAGTACTTTCAAAAACACTTTTTATGCAGGGAGACCGTGAGCGGAACAAGTTCCGATTCAGCGAAGCTGCCCTTTGTGAACTTTTGGAGTGCTTGCGGACGGCTTAAAGGTGAGCCATACTAAGCTGGTTTAATTTTTCCCTCCAACAAGAACTTCTGTTTCGTGTGAACTTTATTATCAATTGGAAAATAAATGTCATTTTCTCCGAAAAGAAGTGGTTTTATCGATAACTTAAGCGACTTATATAATTTGGTGCATTGTTTACAAAAAGCAAATAGTTCTCATGATTGTGTATGGCAATAATTGCAAGGTTACCGGATACAGTAGCAAATAAAATTTCTGCAGGTGAGGTCGTTCAGCGCCCGGCATCAGTCGTTAAAGAGCTTCTTGAGAATTCCATTGATGCAGGTGCAGATAAAATAACAGTTGCTATAAAGGATGCTGGAAAAGAGTTGATCAGGATTGTTGATAATGGTGCTGGAATGATGCGGGATGATGCTCTTTTATGTGTTGAGCGTTTTGCAACCAGTAAAATTACCGGTGTTGAAGATCTTGAATCGCTTCACAGTCTCGGCTTTAGGGGAGAAGCGCTTGCCAGCATATCTTCGGTGTCACATTTTGAACTGAAAACACGTACTGAAAAAGAGACGCTTGGACTACGGTTCCGTTATGAGGGCGGACTACTCGTTGAGGAATCTGGAGTTCAGGGTGAGCGTGGGACGAGCATCAGTGTAAGAAACCTTTTTTACAATGTGCCTGCCCGGAGGAAGTTTCTAAAATCTAACGCTACCGAGTATCAGCATATATTTGAAATCGTCAAATCGTTTGCGCTTGCTTATCCTGATATAGAATGGCGTATGTATAATGACGATGTCGAACTCTTTCATTTGAAGGCACCGAATATTCTGGAGCGTCTTAATGTGTTTTACGGCAATGATTTTGCTGCAGGTATGATAGAGCTTTCCGAAGAAAATGATTACCTGACAATCAAGGGTTATCTGGGAAAGCCAGGAATGCAGAAACGCCGGAAACTTGATCAATATTTTTTTATCAATCGTCGGCTTGTACAAAATCGAATGCTTTCACAAGCAGTTCAGCAGGCATACGGTGATTTACTGGTTGAACGCCAGACTCCTTTTGTTCTCCTTTTTCTACGTATAGATCCTTCACGGATAGATGTAAATGTGCATCCGGCTAAGCTTGAAATCCGCTTTGATGATGAGCGCAGTGTGCGCAACATGTTTTATCCAGTGGTTAAAAGGACTATTCAGTTACACGATTTTTCTCCAGACATGGAGTCCCCGGAATCCAGTGAATTTTATCCGCCTTCAACCCGGGAATCTGCGTTCAGAAAACTCGCATTTCAGAGTATTCCTGATCGCTCAATGTCAACCGATGATCTTTATGCAAATTATCGGGCGGGAGCGTTTCATGAATCAGGCATTTCCCGTGTTGCTGCTTTGCAGTTGGTTGACCAGACAACTTCTCAGCCGGCCTTTGGATATGCTCGACAGGAACCTGAGGTGAGAGAAGGTGATGAAGGACTTTCATCCTTGCTGCTTTCACATCTCGATGATGATGAAGCTGTGCCCAACCCAAAAGAGGCAGAGCCGAAAATCTGGCAGCTGCACAATAAATATCTTATTTGCCAGATCAAGACCGGCTTGATGATTATTGATCAGCATGTGGCTCATGAACGGGTGCTCTACGAACGAGCAGTTGATGTTATCAACCACAATGTTCCTAATTCGCAGCAATTGCTGTTTCCCCAAAAGGTTGAGTTCCGTCCTTGGGAATACGAGGTTTTTGAAGAAATTCGTGAAGATCTTAACAGGCTTGGTTTTAATTTGAGGACATTTGGCAAGCAGACCGTTATGATAGAGGGGGTTCCCCAGGATGTTAAGCCAGGTACCGAAGTAACAATCTTACAGGATATGATTGCTGAATATCAGGATAATGCCTCCAGACTGAAGCTCGAAAAGCGTGACAACCTGGCAAAGTCGTACTCGTGCCGGAATGCAATCATGGCTGGTCAAAAGCTTACCCTTGATGAAATGCGTACACTGATAGATAACCTGTTTGCTACCCGTGAACCGTATTCATGTCCCCACGGCAGACCTGTAATTATAAAGCTATCGCTTGACCAGCTTGACAGGATGTTCGGGAGAAAATAATAGGGGGTTGCAAGTTTGTTCAAAAATACTAAATTTGAACCCATGCCCTTGTAGCTCAGTGGATAGAGCAACAGTTTCCTAAACTGTAGGTCGGCGGTTCGAGTCTGCCCGAGGGCACTTTTTCCACTCTTCATACGATGAGAACGATATATTTTAGCTCGTTGCGGCATCGTTCCTGTAAATCTTATCGCTCCCAGAAGTCCAGACACGGCTAAGAATTCCGAAATTCATGTCGTTGCATGTCCCTCCGTATTTGGTATTTTGCTACCATAAATATTTTTATTGTGAGCCTTTAATCGTTAAGACGGATGAAGCTTGTCAGAATTATAATCAGCATCCTACTGTTACTATTCTTTGCCGATATTGCGAGATACTTTGTTTATCCCGATGTTGGAAAGCTTGTGGACGAAAATCCCCTTAAAACAGCTTTTATGGAATCCCGGGAGGCCGAATGGAAACAGGAAGGGCTAGACGATAAAAAAATACACCAGAAATGGGTGTCGTTACGAAATGTTTCACCTAACCTCATTAAAGCGGTGCTTATTGCTGAAGACGACAAATTCTGGAAACATGAGGGCTTTGATTACCAGGCGATTGAGCGGTCGATAGAAAAAGACATCGTTGCTAAAAAATTTAAAATGGGGGGTAGCACCATCAGCCAGCAGCTTGCCAAGAACCTCTATCTATCTTCTTCAAAAAACCCTGTTCGCAAAATCAAGGAAGCCATTCTTACTTGGAGAATTGAAAAAAAACTTTCCAAACGCAGAATTCTTGAGCTTTATGTTAACCTGGTTGAATGGGGTGATGGAATTTTTGGTATTGATCAGGCCGCACGACATTACTACGGTGTCAGTCCAGCAGGGTTAACAGCCCTACAGGCCTCTAAACTTGCCTCAATACTTCCGAATCCTATCAAATATTCTCCTGTTGGCACATCTGCCTACGTTCGCAATCGTTCCAGAATTATATATGCTATTATGCGAAAGAGAGGAATATTTGTACCTGACTATAAAGAAGTTATGACATTGACCCCTGATATCACACCAGTAGATTCTGTTGTAATTGGTGTTCCTGAATATCTGATTGATCAGGCTTTTTCTGCAGATAGCTCTTCGATGAAGAGTTCTGAAGAGAAACTTACTGTTCCCGCTGAAAAGGGAGAGGGGGGCGGTTCTGAAACTCCTGGAAACACACACAAACCTTGAGGGAGTGCTGGACATGATTACAAGAAATGGAGAGATATTATGAGTCTGCAACTTGGTGAAGCCATCAAAATCGTAGCTCAAACCAAAATATATCTGTTATACCGGACACTGGTTTATGGAGCTATCGCTTTCGTTGTAGCGTTATTCCTCTGCGTGCTCGCGCTTATAGGGAGCATCTTTGGAGGTGGAGCTGCCCTTGTGCTTTTTCTTATTGCTTTGTTTGCAGGAGGCTTCAGCTTCAGACTGTTGCGTGAATATGTTCTCTATCTGCTTCAGGCAGGTCACATTGCATTGATCACAGAGATTGCGGAAAAGGGAGGTCTTCCGCCGGGTATTTCGCAAACCGCATGGGCCAAGGAAAAGGTTATGAAGTATTATAAGGAGGTAAGTGTTCTTGCTCTTGTTGATCAGCTGGTGAAGGGAGTGCTTGTTTCATTGAACAGAACCTTGTTCAATATTATGAATGTACTGCCTATACCAGCACTTGAGGGGCTTTCAAATATAGTGCAGCGGATAGTTAATTTCAGTCTTACCTATATCGATGAGTCGGTTATTGCCTTTACCTATTTTACGAAAAACGAAAATGTATTTGATGCCGCGAAGTCCGGTATTATTGTTTACTGTCAATCATGGAAAGCGTTACTGAAAAATGCCGTTGCGCTGACGCTTTTCAGTTATATGTTTGTAATTCTTACGACTTTTGCCTTTTTGATTCCCCTTGGTGCTCTTGCCTGGTCTCTTCCATCTACATGGGCTCTCGTTAAGTTTTTTCTATTTGTTCTTGCTCTTTTTCTCGGGGTATCAGCAAAGTGGATTCTGTTCGATCCTGTTGCGTGCACATCAACCATATTGACATTTTTGAAAGAGGCCGAATCAATAAAACCTGATCCTGAGTGGGAATCAAAAATTGAGGCAGTCAGCGACAAGTTCCGCACCTTGAAGGTAAAAGCAGAAGAGATGACTCGATCTGCTTGAAAAAATCCCTAAAGCCACCCAAACGCCCTTGTAGAGGACGTCTGGATGGATAAAGCAATCTTCTAGTAATCCGCTGTATCAGTCATTGTAGGGTTCAAACAATGTCTTGTCAACGCCACAAACAGGACAAGCCCAGTCATCTGGAATGTCCTCGAATGGAGTTCCCGGTTCAATTCCACTGTCAAGATCGCCTACTTCAGGATCGTAGACATAGCCGCATGGTACACAGACCCATTTCCCCATAAAAAAATCTCCTGTTTTAATTAATAACTCTTAAGATTGTAAATGATTATAAAGAAAAAATATACCCTTTAAGAAGGAATAATAATTTGTCTTGATGGTGAATTAAACCGTATGACATGTAAAAAGTTCGCCATCCTGCAAAAAAAATGTAATGCCTCCAAACTTTCGATTTTCAGAGTTTTTTTTTCTGTGCCTGAATTTTTATTGGAGGGTCAGATGTTGTAAAAGTTTATCAGCAAAAATATGCTTGCAATAAATTTTTGAAGAGAGTGAGATGAACTGGAAAAATGCATTTTTGGTGTGGTTGTTGATAGCCGTTGCTGAATCTCTGCATGGAACCTTAAGACGACTGTTTCTGGTACCACTGATAGGGGAAAGACCTTCAAGCCAGGTTGGTGTGGTGATAGGTTCAGTCATAATTTTTGTTATCGCTTGGTTTTGCATCCGCTGGATCGCTACCGAATCATACAGTCAGCAGATGAAGGCAGGTATTCTTTGGGTTTTTCTAACACTTATTTTCGAGTTCAGTCTTGGTTTTTCGCTTGGCTATTCTCTGGAGCGCATCCTTTCGGATTACAACTTGAGAGAGGGCGGGTTGATGGGGCTGGGGTTACTGTTTATGATGTTTGCTCCTTTTTTGGCAGCCCGTGTTCGACGATTTAATCACACCTCCTAATACCACCCCCGCAGCTTCATGGCATCTGCCACTCTTTCGACAGCTACAATGTATGCGGCTAACCGGTTATGGACATTATATGACCGTGCTTTTTGCTCGACAGCAAAAAAAGCGGTTTTCATTTTCTTTTCGAGGCGCTCTTGCACCTCATCCTCTGACCAGTAATACCCATAAGCATTCTGTACCATTTCAAAATATGAAACCGTGACACCTCCGGCATTACAGAGCAGATCGGGAATAATATATACCCCATTATTATAAAGAACAGTGTCTGCTTCAGGGGTGGTTGGTCCGTTGGCAAGTTCAGCGATAATTTTAGCCTTGATATTCATGGCGTTTGCATCTGTTATAACAGAATCAAGCGCCGCAGGAAAAAGCACTGCTACGTCAAGTTCAAGAAGTTCTTTATCTGAAATTGCTATAGCCGATGGAAAACCCGCTACCGAACCTGTCTTTTTTTTATGCGCCATAACCTTTTCATAGCTTAACCCTTCAGGATGGTAAATACACCCTTTCGAATCAGACACAGCAATCACTTTCAATCCAAGAAGTTCAACGGCAAGTTTATGGGCGTAAGAGCCGGCATTACCGTAACCTTGGATTGCAGCTCTTGATTCGGTAAGGTTAATACCAAGAGTAAGTGCAGCTTCCCTTATACAATATATTCCTCCTCTTGCTGTGGCATCACTTCTACCGGCAGAGCCACCAAGAGCAAGGGGTTTTCCTGTAATCACCCCGAACTTGTTATTGCCTTGCATAATGGAGTATTCATCAGCCATCCAGGCCATAATTTGAGGCGTTGTATAAACATCCGGAGCTGGAATATCTTTTTCAGTTCCAAGAAAACTGGCGGTCTGGCGGATATAGGCTCGTGATAACCTTTCAAGTTCACCGGGCGAAAGAGTTTTAGGGTCACAGATAACCCCACCCTTTGCTCCGCCTAACGGAATATCCATGACGGAGGTTTTCCAGGTCATCCATGAAGCCAATGCCCTTATGGTATCGATAGTTTCATTGGGATGAAATCGAATTCCTCCTTTGTTTGGCCCCCTCGCATTATTATGCTGGACACGAAATCCCTGAAAAATTTTAGTACTCCCGTTATCCATTTTTACTGCCAAGGTGACATGAAGCTCACGCATAGGTCGGCGAAGAAGCTCGTAAGCCACAGGATCAAGCTTAATTATTGCCGCTGCTTCATCCAGTTGCTTCTGGGAAGTGCTATACGATAGTTCTTCAGTTTGGGGGTTTGGCTTCATATGGAAAGGAGGTGGTATGTTTCAAACAGTCTATTTGGTTCAATTAATAGTAACGGTTCCCTTGTAGACAATTTTTGCGGGACCGGTCAGGAATACTTCCTCCATACTGTCATTAAACTGAACCTCAAGGGTATCTCCGCTTTTTACTGTCACTTTAACGGTTGAACCCGAAATTTTACCCAGCCGATGACTCATTACTGCCGCCGCAACTGCTCCTGTACCACAGGCAAGTGTTTCATCTTCAACCCCCCTTTCAAATGTTCGGATTGAAAGAGTTTCAAGAGAGGTAACCTCGATAAAATTTACGTTTGTGCCCTCTGGAAATATATCTGTTCTATGCCTGATGGTACGTCCGGCTCCTGTTACATCAACGTGTGCCAGATCGGCAGTGTAAATGATGGCATGAGGAGAACCGGTGTTGACAGCGTGGCAGATAAGCCCCTCGATATGCAGGTTGTTTATAAAATCCTTTGGCGCAAGCATCTGAAGTCTTACAGTTTCGATACTGGTAATCCAGGCATTGTAGCGGTTCCTGTTTGCTTCAAAGGTATAGGATTTATCTGCAGACGCTGGAATTCCGATAGAGGAGGCAAAATATGCGGCACACCGGCCACCGTTTCCACACATTGACCCAATAAAGCCATCAGCATTGTAGTATTTCATGGAGAAATCGTATTCCTCAGACCGCTCAATCAGGATAAGTCCGTCAGCCCCTATTCCGGTTCTACGGGTGCATAGTTTATTAATGTCTTCATGAGAAAGATGTACTGAAAGGCCCCTGTTGTCGATAACAATAAAGTCATTGCCTGCTCCTGAGAGCTTGCTGAACATAATCTCCATACCGTTAAAACGTCTTGTGCATTGAAATTTTTTTTATTGCCTTCCATTGCATATAAGGACGTTATGCAATGGCTTTCATGCTTTATAATAAAACAATAGCACATTAATGCGACGGCAAAACTATTAATTATTAAATAAATTTTCTTATTTTACCCCAAGAATATCTGGTTATTTGTTTGGGTAATTTCCTTTCTAAAGATGGTTATAAAGAGTTTTTCCATAGATTTTTCGATAGCTTTTGAGAGTAATCATTGGCATTGCGTTACGGAATAGTATATAGAGCTGGCAGGTTAGTGGGCATGGTTTTCACCCATATACTGCAGTTTGTTGGTATGCACGGATAAAACGCAGCGGTTTTCTATTTGGTTTCTTTAACATGAAATAGGTCCAAACAAAGGAGAGAATACAATGGCTGAACAAGTGAATCCGGCAGGAGTCAAGCCAAAGGGCACTGTCCCACCTCCCAAGGGGAGCGCTCCTTCTCCGAAGGCTAATGGTGCCCCAGGCGCCCCATCGGTTATCAAGGAGCAGGATGCAGCAAAAATGAGAAGATTTCTGTTCCAGCGAACAGAGACACGCTCTACGAAGTGGTATCAGATTTTCGATACCGATAAGATTGATGACGAACAGGTCGTTGGCGGGCATCTTGCGCTGCTGGGTGTGTTAGGCTTTCTTATGGCAATCTACTACATCTCGGGGGTTCAGGTTTTTCCCTGGGGTGCACCAGGTTTTCATGATAACTGGTTCTACCTTACCATTAAGCCAAGAATGGTTTCTCTTGGAATTGACACGTACAGTACGAAAACAGAGGATCTTGAGTTTGCAGCATCAAAGCTCATCGGGTGGGCACTGTTTCACTTTCTTTCCGGTTCAATTCTTCTTTTCGGCGGATGGCGTCACTGGACCCACAATCTGACGAATCCGTTTACCGGACGTGCCGGTAATTTCCGTGATTTCCGGTTTCTTGGAAAGTTTGGTGATATAGTATTCAGCGGTACAAGTGCTAAAACTTACAAAGATGCGCTTGGGCCACATACAATCTATATGTCGCTGCTTTTTCTGGGCTGGGGTTTACTGATGTGGTTTGTGCTCGGGTTTGAACCGATTCCTGATTTTCAGACCATCAACTCAGAGACATTCATGTCCTTTGTGTTCTTTGTTATCTTTTTTGCTCTTGGTATTTACTGGTGGAACAACCCTCCGAATGCAGCCATCCACCTCAACGATGACATGAAAGCAGCCTTTTCTGTTCACCTGACAGCAATTGGCTATATCAATATCGCGCTCGGCGTCATAGCATTTGTTGCCTTTCAGCAGCCTTCATTTGCCGCCTACTACAAAGAACTTGACAACCTTGTCTTTTACCTTTACGGTGAACCGTTCAACAGGGTAAGCTATAATTTTGTTCAGGAAGGCGGTAAAATTATTTCAGGTTCCAAAGAGTTTGCTGATTTTGCTCCTTTTGCAATTCTGCCAAAGAACGGTAGCTCTTTTGGTATGTCAAGGGTAGTGATTAACCTCATTACTTTTAACCATATCATCTGCGGTGTTCTGTATGTTTTTGCCGGTGTTTATCATGGTGGCCAGTATCTCCTAAAGATACAGCTTAATGGAATCTACAATCAGATTAAGTCCATCTGGATTACTAAAGGGCGTGATCAGGAAGTACAGGTCAAGATTTTAGGTACTGTAATGGCTCTTTGTTTTGCTACCATGCTTTCTGTTTATGCAGTTATCGTATGGAATACAATCTGTGAGCTGAATATTTTCGGCACCAATATCATGATGTCCTTCTACTGGTTGAAACCTCTACCGATTTTCCAGTGGATGTTCACTGACCCAAGCATCAATGACTGGGTAATGGCCCATGTTATCACTGCCGGTTCGCTCTTCTCGCTTATTGCTTTGGTTCGTATTGCTTTCTTTGCGCACACATCACCACTGTGGGATGATCTTGGTCTCAAAAAGAACTCTTATTCTTTCCCTTGTCTTGGTCCGGTATATGGTGGCACTTGCGGCGTATCAATTCAGGATCAGCTTTGGTTTGCAATGCTTTGGGGAGTCAAAGGTCTTTCAGCTGTCTGCTGGTACATTGATGGTGCATGGATTGCTTCGATGATGTATGGTGTTCCTGCTGCCGATGCTAAGGCATGGGATTCTGTTGCAGGTCTTCATCACCACTATTCAGCAGGTATTTTCTATTATTTCTGGACGGAAACCGTTACAATCTTTTCAAGTTCGCATCTGTCTACCATTTTGATGCTAGGACATCTTATATGGTTTATCAGCTTTGCTGTATGGTTTGAAGATCGTGGTTCACGTCTTGAAGGTGCTGATATCCAGACCAGAACAATCCGCTGGTTTGGAAAGAAGTTCCTTAACAGAGATGTTACGTTCCGTTTCCCGGTTCTGACCATTTCAGATTCTAAAATGGCAGGTACCTTCCTGTATTTCGGTGGAACATTTATGCTGGTATTTCTCTTTATCGCAAACGGGTTTTATCAGACAGATGCCCCGCTTGCGCCTACTGTAAGTGATGCATCAGTATCAGGACAGTTAATGCTGACGCAGGTTGTAGATTACCTGATGAAGCTGATTGCTTAATCATCCCGATTATTCACGAAAGAGCATCGCGGCTCTTTCGTGAATAATGTTTGCCATTAAAGTTTATCACGTAATTAAAGAGGAGGGTTTTTTATGGCCGATCCTGTAAAACAGCCAGATATAGTGCCAGCACCTGCCGCAAAGGCTCCGTCTGCCCCGCCAAAAGCGGTAGCTCCGGCAGCAAAACTGGGACAGGCAAAACCAAAAGAGGCTCCCCCGAAACAAGCGGGAAAACCTCGTCTTGAGCCACTTAATACAAATCTTGGTAGAAGTGGTGTCCGTCAGGAGTCAGCCCTTCCGGTAAAAAAAGCAGCAGCGAAGCCTGCACCGGGAGCAAAACCGGCTCCCACTGCAAAGCAAGTTCCCGGGGCTAAACCAGCTGCACCTGCGGCAAAGGCAGCGTCAGGAGCACCAGCAGCTCCTGCAGCAAAAGGAGTGCCTGTCGCCAAGGCAGCACCGGCAGCTGCTGATCAGACTGCAGCGAAAAAGGCTGCTCCAAAGGCCAAGTCTCACTATTTTATCATTGAAAACCTTTGTGTAGGATGCGGGCTTTGTCTTGACAAGTGTCCACCAAAAGTCAATGCTATTGGTTACAAGTTTTATGGTGACGTTCAGGAAGGTGGCTTCAGGTGTTATATTGATCAGGATGCCTGTATTTCCTGTTCAGCCTGTTTTTCTGCAGATGAATGTCCTTCCGGTGCATTGCTTGAAGTTCTTCCAGATGGTGAGGTACTGGACTTTACCTATACACCACCTGAAAGACTTGATTTTGACCTCAGGTTTCTTCACAGGTTTCACAGGGAGGCGCGTTAAGACTTTCAGGCACTATCCTTGTGTTCGTTAAGAGTAGTAATACAAAGCATTGCTTCACAGAAGCAATGCTTTTTTTTTGAAGATTGTAATCGGTCATGTTGGAACAAAACATCGTAATGCCAAATAATTCAGATACCAGACTCTGTGAAAAAACTGAGCCGGCATATTGCACGCTTATTATTATTCCGACATATAATGAAGCTGAAAATATTGCGAGGTTATTGAGTGATCTTGCATCGCTCTATCCTTCTTCAGTTGATATTCTTGTTATTGACGACAACTCTCCAGATGGCACCTTTGAGATTGTTGCTACAATGCAGGAAAAAATCAAAGGTCTCAGCATTATCAAGCGTGAACGAAAGTTAGGGCTTGGTACGGCATATATTACCGGTTTTCGATATGCTTTGGAAAAAGGGTACGGGTATGTTATAGAGATGGATGCTGATTATTCTCACGATCCAACTGAAGTGCAGCGCTTTCTTGATGCAGTAAAGGAAGCTGATCTGGTTATTGGTTCACGTTATATGAATAATACGGTTAATGTTGTTAACTGGCCTCTTGGACGGTTAATTTTGTCAAAGATGGCAAGTATATATACCAAATTTATTACAGGTCTTCCTGTTGATGATCCTACAAGTGGTTTTAAATGCTTTAGTTCCAAAGTATTGCGTGCTCTTGATCTTGAAAAAATTAACTCTCAGGGGTACTCATTTCAAATTGAAATGAATTTCAGGGTATGGAAAAAAGGGTTTGTTCTCAGAGAGATTCCAATTGTATTTGTTGACCGGTCTGTCGGAAAATCAAAAATGACGAAAAGGAACATCCGTGAAGCGATCTGGATAGTCTGGTGGCTGAAAATAAAATCGATTGTCGGGTTGTTATAAGATTGATTGACTGAATACAACGGTCATGAAAAAGAAAAGCCCCGTTTGTTTCGGGGCTTTTCAAAAATATAGTATATCAGGGTTCTTTTGCTGCAATGATCTGCTGAGCAATATCAGGGGGAGCTTCCTCATAATGACTGAAGCTGTATGAGTATCGAGCTCTGCTCTGCGTTAATCGAGTGAGTGAATGGTGGAATGGAGTAAGCGCCGCCTGTGGAATAAGTGCCCGGATAATCTGCAATCGTACATCAGAATCCATACCCAAAATTTTTCCACGTCTGCTTGATATATCACCAACAATTTCACCGGTATACTGCTCAGGAGCATAAACGATCAAGGAGTATACTGGCTCAAGGAGCAGCGGCCTTGATTTCTCGAAAGCATTTTTAAAGGCCATACTTGCAGCAATTTTAAATGCAAATTCGGAACTGTCAACTGGATGAAATGAACCGTCGTAAGCAACAGCTTTAAGATCAACGACAGGATAACCGGCAAGTACGCCTTTTTCAATTGCTTCCCTAAGCCCTTTTTCCACCGCGGGCAGGTAGCGGGTCGGAACAACACCTCCGACAACTTCACTAGAAAATATAAAACCGGTATCACGAGCAGTAGGTTCAAGTCTTACCCAGACATCACCATATTGTCCACGTCCTCCTGATTGCTTTTTGTATTTTCCTTGAGCAGATGATGCTGATCGTATGGTTTCACGGTAAGGAATTTTAGTCGGTGCCATATCGACCTTGACATTGAACTTCGTCTGTAACCGGTTGATAATAATATCCAGATGGGTTTCGCCGAGTGTTTTCAGAATTGTCTGATTGAATTCAACATCATGAGTGATTGTAAAACTTGGATCTTCTTCGTGAAGATGATGAAGTCCTGCTGATATTTTATCTTCGTCACCTTGGGTTACCGGGATAATAGCAGTGGCAAGCATCGGCTCAGGAAAAATAATCGGGCTTATTTTGCAACTTGTACCTTTGTCGGCAAGGGTATCATTGGTATGTGCATCTTTCAACTTAACAACCATACCGATATCCCCGGCAAGAAGCTTGTCCACCGGGTTTTTTTTCTGTCCGATTATGGTATAAACCTGCCCGGGTTTTTCAAGTTGTCCAGTCTGTACATCAATCAGTTCATGACCTGTTTCAAGATGGCCTGAATAAACCCTGAGGTAAGAAATTTCACCTACACGCGGTTCTGACATTGTTTTAAAAATAAACGCGACAGTTGGTCCGTCAGGATTAGGCTGAATCAGGTTTTTAGATCCATCAAGAGTCGAAATTGATTGTTCAGGGCCGCGTTCAATAGGTGAAGGACAGAGATTGACAATCGCATTCAACAGCCGTTCTGATCCGATGAGGTGAAGGGGGGATGTACAGAAAACAGGGAAAAAAGTTCTGGTTACCAATGCAGATTTAATTCCAGTCCTTAGTTCATCTTCTGTAAGAGTTCCGACTTCAAAAAACCTGCTCATCAGTTCCTCATCAGTCTCTGCAATTGTTTCGACGAGTTGCTGATGCAATTCCTCCGCCTGTTTTAGATGAAGATCGGGAATATCAGAAATTGTCATACCTCCTGTTTTATCAGGGCTGAAGGTAAGTTGCTTCATCAGAAGAACATCAATCAGGGTATGGTGTCCAAGGCCCTCTTCGGCGGGAAACTGTATAGGTGTAACAAGATTGCCAAAATGATCTCTGAGACCCTGTACCGTAGCGTTAAAATTTGTTCGGTCGGCATCAAGTTTCGTTAAAATAAACATGGTGGGTTTATAGTACTCCCTGGTATACTCCCAGATAGTATCGGTGCCTACCTCAACTCCGGATGCTGAATTTACCGTTATCAATACAGTATCGGCAACCCTCATAGCTGACTTGACATCTCCGTGAAAGTCAAGCAGGCCCGGAGTGTCAATAATATTAAGCTTCGTGTCGTTCCAGAACCCATTGATAAGGCTGGTGTTGAGGCTGTGTTTTCTTTGAATCTCATCAGCAGAATAATCGGAAATGGTGTTTCCTTCGTCAATACTGCCGAGTCGGTTAATGATGCCCATAGTCAAGGCAAGAGATTCTGTAAGCATGGTCTTGCCACTGCCGGCATGACCTGTAATGACAATGTTTCGCAATTGATCCGGTAGGACGGCTTGCATAGCAGGACTCCTTTGTTGAATTAAATAATTGTCTTGCTGGCCCATGATTACAAAAAAGGGCTATGGGTCTTTTTTTAACGTAAACGACACAAAATGTAATTAACAAAAAAAAGAATTATTTGCTGTGGTATCAACAATGAAATGGATGGGAAAAAAAGATATATTTTCAAGTTATCGCAGAACAGCAACTATATTTTACTTCCTTTTGCGCGATAAAAGCATGTAACAAACATAAATATATTTCGTTATGCCTATTATCACTAAGATTCTTGCCCGACAGATCCTTGATTCAAGAGGAAATCCAACAGTAGAAGTGGATGTATACACTGAAAGCTCTTTTGGACGGGCTGCTGTGCCTAGCGGTGCATCGACAGGGATCCATGAGGCATCTGAACTCAGAGACGGCGATGCAAGTGTCTATCTTGGAAAGGGTGTACTTAAGGCGGTAGAGAATGTTAATACTGTTATCAACGATGCAATGAACGGGATGCTGGTAACAGAACAGCAGGAAATTGACGAAGCCTTGATTGCACTTGATGGTACGCCGAACAAATCCCGCCTTGGAGCAAATGCCCTTTTAGGTGTGTCACTGGCTTGTGCGAAGGCTGGTGCTGAATATACTGGACTTTCCCTTTTCCGCTATATTGGCGGCACAATGGCGAACACTCTTCCCGTGCCGATGATGAACGTACTCAACGGTGGTGCTCATGCCGATAATACTGTTGACTTTCAGGAATTCATGATAATGCCTGCCGGGTTCGGTTCTTTTTCTGATGCACTTCGTTCAGGCGCTGAAATTTTTCATGCACTTAAGGCTTTGCTGAAAAGCAAAGGTTTGAGCACTGCGGTCGGTGATGAGGGCGGGTTTGCTCCTAACCTTCGCTCAAACGAAGAAGCAATTGAACTTGTGATTGAAGCAATTGGCAAGGCCGGTTATAAAGTCGGTTCACCGACAGATAAAGGTGGCCTGGGTGATGCCCAAGTCATGATCGCCCTTGATCCTGCAAGTTCGGAGTTTTATGATGCACAAAAGAAAATGTATGTCTTCAAAAAGTCATCAAAACAGGAGCTCTCATCTCTTCAAATGGCAGAATACTGGGAAAAATGGGCGAGTGACTATCCAATTATTTCAATCGAAGATGGTATGGCTGAAGATGATTGGGAAGGTTGGAAATTGTTGACAGACAAAATTGGTTCAAGGGTTCAGCTTGTTGGTGATGACTTGTTTGTTACCAATAGCAAAAGACTTGCTGAGGGTATTGAGCGTAAAGTTGCAAATTCCATTCTTATCAAAGTAAATCAGATTGGCACGCTTACCGAAACCCTTCAGGCAATTAATCTGGCAAATTCCAACGGTTATACCTCCGTTATCAGTCATCGGAGCGGTGAAACAGAGGATAGCACCATTGCACAAATTGCCGTAGCTACAAATGCAGGTCAAATCAAGACTGGCAGTCTCTCGCGTTCAGACCGTATGGCTAAATACAATGAACTGCTTCGTATTGAGCAGGAACTTGGTGATCAGGCCAGGTACCCCGGCAAGAATGCTTTTCGTGTATAATCAGATCTACAGAGAACCCTTTTAACAAAGGGTTTCTCTCTTAGCAGGGTATTTTTGTTATTGCAAAGGCATATGGCAACAATAAGGTTTCGGATGCGTGAAAAAAATTATTGATAAAATCTGGGAGTATATTCGTTCAAACCCGAAAAAATTTTTTTTTCAGGTTGCATTTGCTCTTTTTGTGGTTTGGATATTTTTTGACGATTACGGTATTGTTAAAAGAATCCGAATGGAATCGGAACACCGCGTCCTTCTTGATCGACAGAAATACGAGCAAAAGAAAATTCTTGAAAATGAGTTGCGCATTCAGCATGCTCATGAGCCTGACAGTATTGAAAAGGCGGCAAGGGAAAAATATAATTTCCGGAAACCGGGTGAAACCCTGTTTATCATTAAGACGCGTTAGTTTTTTATTCAACAGTCATCCCATCAAATGTATCAGTACCGCCGCCGTTTAACACGTGAAGTTACCTTTGGAACCATTAAACTGGGAGGGTATCAGCCGATTAGGGTAGAGTCCATGACCAATACTCATACCATGGACACCACGGCAACTGTGGTGCAGTGCCGGAGGCTTTATGAAGCAGGCTGCGAAATTATCCGCTTGACCGTTCCAACCGAGAAGGATGCTGAAAATCTCAGGAATATCCGGAATCAGCTCCGTAGCGATGGTATTGATATCCCGCTTGTTGCTGATATTCATTTTTCTGCTCGTGCAGCACTGAAGGCTGTTGAATTTGTTGAAAATATTCGCATCAATCCGGGAAATTATGCTGCTCGACAAAAGTTTTCCAATACTGAATATACAGATGAAGAGTATTTTCAAGAGCTTGAGCATGTACAGCTTGAATTTCTGCCACTGATTGAAAAAGCCCGCCAGAATGGTGTATCAATGAGAATCGGCACTAACCATGGCTCTTTGTCAGACAGAACTGTCAGTCGTTATGGCAATTCTCCCGAAGGTATGGTAGAGGCGGCACTTGAGTTCGCCAGGATTTGTGAGGACGCTGGATATAACGATATTCTTTTTTCAATGAAATCGTCGAATGTCCGGGTGATGATTCAGGCATACAGGCTTCTTGTTGAGAAGGCGGATGCTGAGCTTCATTACGCCTATCCTCTTCATCTTGGAGTAACCGAGGCAGGAGATGGTGATGAGGGTCGTGTAAAATCGGCCATGGGAATTGGTGCACTTCTTGAAGATGGTCTTGGCGATACCATTAGAGTATCATTGACTGAGGATCCTGTCCATGAAGTTCCTGTTGGGTTCGCTATTGTTAAAAAGTATAACGATTTTCACCTTGTTAAAGGTGATAAAGGGCATCTCCCTCTGAAGCATGTTATTGAAAGCCGTAATCAGTTGGAGACCCGGAATATTTCGCGGGATGGTTCACCCCCATTCAATCCTTTCAGTTATCAGCGCAGGGTTTCCCGTCAATTTTCAATTGCAGGTTTTGAAGTTGGGGGAGATAGTACTCCTAAAGTTGAAACAGAGGTACATACCCCGCTCAATGAATTTGATACTGCGTTACGAGAGGCCCTCCATAGGCTGGCCCCTGAAAAACCTCTTGATGCCATTCGTTCTGAGTTTACATCAGTTCGAATCAACACCTCGGAGGATCTTGTTCTGCTTGACAAATTTTTATTGAAACTTGGAGATGCCGGTCGCCACATTGTTGCTTCCACAAGAGATGTTTCACTTGTGGTGGCGTTACTCGATAAAGTTTCTAAAGTCAGGCTTGATATTATTGAGGGAGAACAGCTCGGTAATGATTTTCTAAAGAATCTCGATAATGATCGTCCTGGAGTTCTGGAGTTCTGCTTTATGCATGAAAATTCAGGGCTGTCAGTTCCTGCTGAAGTTCTTGCATATCTTGGAGATAAACTTCGGAAGCAGGGTGTTCAAAGAGTTATGTTTTCAATTGACACAACCGATACAGTGTTTGCCTATCGCAAGCTTGCGCAAACCTTTAACAGCCAATCTCTCGACTATCCATTTATTATTCGCTTTCGAGGGGATACTTCAGACAGACTTGGATGTTTGATCAGCTGTTCTGTTCAGACGGGGACACTTTTTTGTGATGGTATCGGAGATATGATTGCCCTTCATACAAAGCTTGCAGAGGACGATGAGGTAAATTTGGGATTTAATATTCTTCAAGGCGCCAGGACCAGAATGTCAAAAACGGAATTTATTTCGTGTCCAGGTTGCGGAAGAACATATTTCGATCTCGAAAAAGCAACTGCCGCGGTAAAACAGCAAACATCTCACCTTAAAGGGTTAAAGATTGGAATCATGGGATGTGTAGTCAATGGCCCCGGGGAGATGGCGGATGCAGATTTCGGATATGTCGGTGCCGGAAAAAATAGAATCAGTCTTTACGTTGGCAGGGAGTGTGTGGAAGAAAATATTTCAGAACAGGATGCGGTCAACCGCCTGATAGACCTTATTAAAGAGCGCGGAAAATGGGTAGAACAGGTATAAGCTGTAATTATAGTGGCGTTTACGGCTTTATAACTTGTTTCTTTTGATATTGTTATGACATTTACGTTGATCACCGGGGCGTCTATGGGTATCGGTGAAGCCCTTGCTAGAAAATTTGCCAGTCAAGGCTGTAATCTCATACTTGTTGCCCGATCCTCAGAAAGGTTGCTTGCGCTTGCTGAAGAACTTCGTAAAGAAATGGGGGTTGAAGTTGAGGTTTGCGTTCAAGACTTGAGCGTTGCTGACAGCTCAAGACACATTTACCTGTTCTGTCATAATAATAATTTCGACGTTGATACTCTGGTCAATTGTGCAGGATTGTCCTGTGCCGGCGATTTTGCAGATATGCCATTACAAAAACTCGAAGAGATCATAATGGTCAATGTTATGTCGACCGCCAGGCTTACCCGTTATTTTATCTCCGATATGGTTGAAAGAAAATATGGAACCATTATCAATGTTGCATCTATTGGCGGCCTTCAAGGGGTTCCGGGCCTTGGGCTATACTCGGCTACAAAGTCATTTATCATGACGCTTACAGAAGCTCTGTATGGAGAACTGAAAGGTACCGGGATAAAAGTTATATCTGTTTGTCCGGGATTTATCAATACCGGTTTTTTTAAACATGCAGGGCACGATGCTGCAAATATTCGATTACCTATTTACGGTGCTGATGTCGTTGTAAAAGCAGTAATGAGGGGATTAAGAAAAAAACGCATTCGAATATTTCCTACTCTGATTGATAACATCCTTGCGTTTTCACAGAGATTTGTGACGAGAAGGTTGGTAATACGTCTCGCAGGTTTTTTTGCGGCAGTAAAGGATTATTAATATTATAATCCTTTTTTCTTTGTATTATTAATTCCTGTCATTATATTACCAGCCGTGTTTTTTGAGTTTTTATTGTTGCTGGTGTAGCTCAATTGGTAGAGCAGCTGATTTGTAATCAGCAGGTTGCGGGTTCGAGTCCCATCACCAGCTCAGGATGTCAAGGGTAGGTAGCGAAGTGGTTAAACGCAACAGACTGTAAATCTGTCGACTATGTCTTCGGAGGTTCGAATCCTCCCCTACCCACAGTTTTTTTTGCGTGTCAGGCTGATGTAGCTCAGTTGGTAGAGCACTTCCTTGGTAAGGAAGAGGTCATCGGTTCGAGTCCGATCATCAGCTCGGTTTTTGGAGGTATTGATTGATACGTCAGTAGCTTAATTGGTAGAGCAGCGGTCTCCAAAACCGCAGGTTGGGGGTTCGATTCCCTCCTGACGTGCACGCAAACAAATAATTTTTCTGTAGTTTATTCGAGACTTTTATACATGAATAAATATATCGGCAAAGCAAATCAGTATTACCGCGATGTTATCGGTGAGATGAGAAAAGTAGTCTGGCCGAGCAGGGAAGAGATCAAGGATTTGACGATTGTTGTGTTGACTGTTTCGGGTATTCTTGCCTTGTTTACGTTTCTTGTCGACTGGGTCATAAATTTCGTTATGGGAAAGTTATTGTAAGAAAACGTGTTAAGGTGATTTGAATGAGCGCAAAGAAAAAAGAGGTTGAGGTTCAGGGTGTTCCGGTTGCGCGCTGGTATGCACTCAGGATTTATTCGGGCCACGAGCGCAAAGTTAAAGAGTCGATTGAGGCTGATGTTGCCCGTAGTGGTCTTGGGGACAAGATCTTGCAGATCTATGTTCCTTATGAACGTTTTGTGGAGGTTAAAAACGGCAAGAAAAGAAGCTTAACCAAAAATGCATTTCCTGGTTATGTCCTTATAGAGGCCGTGCTTGACAAGCAGACAAGAAATCTTATTCTTGATATCCCCTCTGTAATGGGATTTCTGGGTGTTGATGATGTTCCTACTCCCTTGCGACCTGATGAGGTTGAAAAGATTTTGGAACCGGATAACTCCATTGAACATCGCTCTGTTGTAGAGTCGCCGTTCAATATAGGTGACTCGGTTAAAGTTATAGATGGACCTTTCAGTTCGTTGACCGGTGTCGTTCATGAAGTTTCTACTGAAAGAATGAAGGTTAAGGTTATGATAAGCTTTTTTGGTCGCAGTACGCCGACAGAGCTTGATTTTTCACAGGTTAAGTCAGTTTCCCAATAATTAGGGCTTGAGTAATATTAAGCTTCTAAATAGAAATAGTTTATGGCAAAAAAGGTAATCGGTTTTATCAAGCTACAGATCCCAGCTGGTGCAGCAAATCCTGCTCCTCCTGTCGGTCCTGCTCTTGGTCAGAAGGGTGTCAATATCATGGAGTTTTGCAAGCAGTTCAACGCTAAAACTCAGTCTGAATCAGGGATGATTATTCCGGTAGTTATTACCGTATTCTCTGACAAATCTTTCACGTTTATTACTAAAACCCCTCCTGCGGCTGTTCTTCTTCTTAAAGAAGCCAACCTGAAGAAAGGGTCAGGCGAGCCTAACCGTAATAAGGTCGGTTCAGTCAGTCGTGAGCAGGTTCGCAGAATAGCTGAACTGAAAATGCCTGATCTTAATGCTGTCGATATCAAAGGTGCCGAGGAAATGGTAATGGGTACGGCAAGAAGCATGGGGATCACAGTACAGGATTGAAGGTCTGGATTTAGTAGTTAAGGCTGTGGGAGGCCGAAAGGCCGCTTTATTAACCACTTTACAAAAAAACTAATGGCTGGTAAAAAATACAGAAATGCCGCGTTGAAGATTGATCGTTTTCATGAATACGATCTTGTTGATGCGGTGGACAAAATTAAGGAAATCACTGAGGTAAAATTTGATGCAACGATTGATATTGCCGTGAAGCTTGGGGTAGATCCCCGACATGCTGATCAGGTGGTTCGCGGCACAGTTATGCTTCCGCACGGTACAGGTAAAACTGTTTCAGTGCTTGTTGTCTGCAAAGAGGGCAAGGCTGATGAAGCCAGGGAGGCCGGCGCAGATCTTGTTGGCTTCGAAGAATATATCGAAAAGATTCAGGAAGGATGGACGGGTGTTGATGTTATTATCGCAACTCCGGATGTCATGGGGCAGCTGGGTAAAGTAGCCAAAATTCTTGGACCTCGCGGTTTAATGCCTAATCCGAAGTCTGGCACAGTGACGATGGATGTGGCCAAAGCAGTCAAGGAAGTTAAGGCTGGTAAAATTGAGTTCAGAGTGGATAAGGCCGGAAATGTTCATGCTCCTGTCGGCAAGGTTTCGTTTCAGCCTGAACAGCTGGTTGCCAATATTGGAAGCTTCCTGAAGGAAGTCGTTCGGTTAAAGCCATCGGCAGCAAAGGGTCAGTATGTGCAGGGTATTGCGCTATCAAGCACTATGTCTCCGAGCGTGAAGGTTAAAATGGAAAAATTTGTCGCCTAATAAAAACGGTTTATACGATGAAGCGAGATACAAAAGAAAGGATCGTCAAGGAAGTTGCAGTAACGATCAATAAATCACAGGGCATATATCTGACTGAATTTCAGGGACTGAGTGTAGCTAAAATGGCTGAGCTTCGTCGAGAGTTCAGAAATGTCGGTGTAGAGTATCGTGTTGTAAAAAACACGCTGATAAAAAAAGCTCTTAAAGAGCTTGGGATTGCAGATAAGCTTGCTCCAGGCCTTACAGGAACAACTGCAGTAGCGTTCGGATTTGATGATCCTATTGCTCCGGCAAAGGTTATCAAAAAGTTCAGCAAAAACAATGATGCGCTTAAGTTTAAGATGGCGGCAATCGACGGTATTGTATTTGGCTCCGATTCGCTTCCATTGCTTTCAGAAATGCTCACTAAGACCGAAAATATCGGTCGTACTGCCGGATTGATCAATAGCGTTGTTACCTCTGTACCTGTTGTGGTCAATGCTGTTATGAGAAACCTTGTTTATGCCCTTGACCAGGTAGCAAAGCAAAAGCAGTAAGCAATACAAAACTATTACGCACTCAAAAAAATTATATTAATTGTAAATTATTAAACAAGAGAGGGGAATAATGTCTATCGAAACACTTGTAGAGCAGATTGGTAAGTTGACTCTTACAGAGGCATCTGAATTAGTGAAAGCTCTTGAAGAGAAGTTTGGTGTAAGTGCAGCTCCTGTTGCAGTTGCCGGAGTTGCTGCTGCACCTGCAGGTGAAGTAGCTGTTCAGGAAGAGCAGACTGAATTTGACGTTGTATTGACAGCAGCCGGCGAAAGCAAGATCAATGTGATCAAGGCAGTTCGCGCAATTACAGGTCTTGGATTGAAAGAAGCCAAGGATCTAGTTGACGGTGCACCGAAGACTGTTAAAGAAGCAGTATCTAAGGATGAGGCAGAAAAAATTGCCAAAGAGCTGAAAGACGCAGGGGCATCAGTAGAGTTGAAGTGATCTTTGATAAGAGTCATTACTATAGCAAGCTCCGTTTCCATCTGAAGCGGAGCTTTGTCTGTTTGTGTAAGTACAGTATTGATGAAAGTTTCTGTGATGATACGATTAAGGTTCAGTCGGACTGTTTAGTAAACCGGCAAAGTTTCTGTGGATCTTTGTGAGGACTTAATCTGTAAGTAATTCATGCAATTGATAAAAGCGAGGTGCATGTGAAAGTGGCTGATGCAACAACACCGTGTATTGACTTTTCAAAAATCCGAAGTATTATAGAACCTCCCGACTTATTAAAAGTTCAGTTAGATTCGTTTCATAATTTCATACAGGATAGCGTACCTCTTGCCAAGAGAAAAGACCAGGGCCTCGAGAGGGTTCTACGCGGAGCGTTTCCTATCACCGATACAAGAGGACTTTATCTGCTTGAGTATATTACTTATAGCTTTGATAAACCGAAGTACACGGTTGAAGACTGTATTGAGCGGGGTCTTACCTATGACGTTTCTCTGAAAGTCAAGCTTAAGCTTTCATATAAGGATGAAGCTGATGAGACAGACTGGAAGGAGACAATACAGCAGGAAGTTTACCTGGGCAGGATACCGTACATGACTGAGCGTGGCACCTTTATTGTTAATGGTGCTGAAAGGGTCGTTGTGGCCCAGCTTCACCGCTCTCCTGGTGTTGTGTTCAGTGAGGCTATACATCCGAACGGCAAAAAAATGTATTCGGCTAAAATCGTTCCAACCAGAGGGTCATGGATCGAGTTTCAGACCGATATCAATAATCAGATATTCGTTTATATAGATCAGAAAAAGAACTTTCTGGTTAGCGCTCTCTTGCGTGCCATCGGGTTTGCCCGAGACGAGGATATTCTTGGTTTATTTGATCTTGTTGAAGAGGTAACACTTAAATCAACAAAGAAGGAGCAGCTTATCGGACAGTATCTGGCTTCAGATATTGTTGATATGCAGACTGGTGAAGTAGTAAGTGCTAGAACTGCTATAACTGAGGATATATTTGAACAGATTCTTGCTGCTGGATATAAGAGTATAAAGGTAATGAAAACCTATTCCGGCAGTGACAAGGGCCCGGATAAATCAATTATTATCAATACTATTCTCAATGATAACTCAGCAACTGAAGAAGAGGCGCTTGAGATTGTCTATGAAGAATTGAGAGCTAATGAAGCTCCCGATATTGACGCAGCCAGGAGTTTTCTTGAAAGAACTTTTTTCAACCAGAAAAAATATGATCTCGGAGAGGTTGGCCGTTACAGAATTCAGAAAAAGCTTGGCAAAGAGTTCGACGATCTGAAATCCTACCTTGACGAAAAGCCTGAGCTTAAGCAGCTTTCGGATACTATTTACGAAAAAATTCTTCAGACCATTCAATCCTTCTCCGATGAACCCACCGGTGAGGATATTTTGGTTCTTACGCATTACGATATTATTTCAGTCATATATTATCTCATCAAGCTCGTTAACGGCCTTGCTGAGGTAGATGATGTCGATCATTTGGCGAACCGTCGTGTTCGCTCGGTAGGCGAACAGCTTGCAGCTCAGTTTGTTATCGGGCTTGCAAGGATGGGCAAAAATGTCCGTGAAAAGCTCAATTCAAGAGATTCAGACAAAATTGCACCTGCCGACCTTATTAATGCACGTACTGTATCGAGCGTTGTATCAAGTTTCTTTGCTACAAGCCAGCTCTCACAGTTCATGGATCAGACCAACCCTCTTGCGGAAATGACGAACAAAAGAAGGGTATCTGCCCTTGGACCCGGTGGTCTTACCCGAGAGCGTGCAGGCTTTGAGGTTCGCGATGTTCACTATACTCATTATGGCAGGCTCTGCCCTATTGAAACTCCTGAAGGTCCTAACATCGGCTTGATATCCTCGTTGTCAGTCTATGCTGAAATCAACGATAAAGGGTTTATACAGACTCCTTACAGAGTTGTTGACAAAGGTCAGGTGACAGATACAGTTCTGATGCTTTCGGCCGAGGACGAAGAAAACAAGATTACTGTACCGGTAAGTGTTCCACTTGATGAGAACAATAGAATAGCTGTAGAGACAGTCCAGGCAAGAACCAAGGGTGACTATCCGGTTGTAGCGGCAGAGGACGTTAATTTTATGGACGTTTCTCCGGTTCAAATTGTCAGCGCTGCAGCTGCATTGATTCCTTTTCTTGAGCACGATGATGGTAACCGTGCACTTATGGGTGCTAACATGCAACGTCAGGCGGTTCCACTCTTAACCTCAGAAGCTCCTGTAGTCGGTACAGGCATGGAGGCTAAGGTAGCCAGAGATTCACGGTCGGTGATAATCGCCGAAGGACCAGGAGTAATAGAGGATGTAACAGCTGAATATATACAAGTTCGTTACGATCTTGATCCTGATAATAATGTCTTGTCGATGCTTGACCCAGACGAAGGTCTCAAGACCTATAAGCTGATCAAGTTCAAGCGCTCAAACCAGGATACCTGCATTTCACAGAAGCCTCTTGTTCATATTGGTCAGAGAGTCGAAAAAGGTGTAATCCTTTCAGACAGTTCATCGACTGATAACGGAGAACTGGCGCTTGGAAAAAATGTTCTTGTAGCGTTCATGCCTTGGCGCGGTTACAACTTTGAGGATGCTATCATTCTCAGCGAAAGGCTTGTGTATGATGATGTCTTTACCTCGATTCATATTCACGAATTTGAGGCTAACGTTCGCGACACAAAACGTGGTGAAGAGCAGTTTACCCGTGACATTTACAATGTAAGTGATGAAGCTCTAAGAAACCTTGATGAGAACGGTATTGTCCGAAACGGCGCAGAAGTCAAGGAACGGGATATACTTGTAGGTAAAATAACTCCTAAAGGCGAAAGCGATCCTACACCGGAAGAAAAGCTGTTAAGAGCAATTTTCGGTGACAAATCAAGTGATGTAAAGGATGCTTCAATGCATGTTCCGGCCGGCATGAAAGGTATTGTCATCAAGACAAAACTTTTCAGTCGCAAGAAAAAGGTCGGCATGGACTCCAAGGAGAAGATTGAAGTAGTAGACAGGAAGTACGACAATAAAGAGTTTGATCTTCGCAAGCGGTTTGCTGAATGGATGAAACAGCTTCTTGAAGGAAAAACTTCAACTGGCCTGTTTAATGACAAAGGCAAGTTGCTTATTCCTGAAGGCACTCTTTATGATGCTACTCTGCTTGCTAAGTTCAGCGTCATGCCATTTCTCGAGTCTATTGATTTTTCAAAAGGTGTTACGGACTCATCGAAGGTGAACGACAATGTCGTTCGTCTTGTAAAGGAGTTCCGATTCAAGCTGAAAGATCTTTCTGATGAAAGGGATAACGAGAAATATAAAATTAACGTAGGAGATGAGCTTCCTCCAGGGATTGAGGAACTTGCCAAGGTATATATTGCCCAGAAGCGGAAAATTCAGGTTGGTGATAAAATGGCTGGACGCCATGGTAACAAGGGCGTAGTTGGAAAGATTCTGCCGATTGAGGATATGCCGTTTATGGAAGATGGTACTCCGGTCGACATTGTGCTTAATCCGCTTGGTGTACCAAGTCGTATGAATATCGGCCAGCTTTATGAAACATCACTCGGTTGGGCAGCTAAAAAATTGGGTGTCAAGTTTAAAACACCCATTTTTAATGGTGCAACCTATCAGGAAGTACAGCGCGAACTTGAAAGGGCAGGCCTTCCTGCTCACGGCAAGGTCAGTCTTTATGATGGACGTACCGGAGAGCGCTTTGATGATGAAGTTACCATCGGCTTTATTTACATGCTTAAACTGAGCCATCTTGTTGATGACAAGATTCATGCCCGTTCTACAGGTCCATACTCGCTTATTACTCAGCAGCCTCTTGGAGGAAAAGCTCAGTTCGGTGGACAGAGATTTGGAGAAATGGAAGTCTGGGCTCTTGAAGCCTATGGTGCAGCTAATATTCTTCGGGAAATGCTTACAGTTAAATCCGATGATGTGATTGGCCGAAACAAAACTTATGAAGCTATTGTTAAAGGCCAGAACCTGCCGGAGCCAGGTATTCCCGAATCCTTCAACGTCCTTATCAGGGAACTGCAGGGACTTGGACTTGAGATTCGTATTGACGACAGAGTTCCTTAGTAATGTGTTAATTGGCGCTTACAACATTAACGGACATTAAACAGAGTCGTTTAACAAGAGGATATTGACTATGATTTTTTCACAGGGAGCTTCGCCTTTGAAAGGCGATTTTTCGAGGATAAAGTTCAGTATTGCATCACCTGAAAGCATTCTTGCTCATTCAAGGGGGGAGGTACTGAAACCTGAAACAATAAATTACCGTACGTTCAAACCTGAGCGTGATGGTTTGATGTGCGAAAAAATCTTTGGTCCTACAAAGGACTGGGAGTGTTACTGTGGCAAATACAAGCGTGTGCGCTACAAAGGGATTATCTGCGATAGATGCGGAGTTGAAGTTACAACCAAAAGTGTGCGCCGGGAACGTATGGGACATATATCCCTTGCTGTTCCTGTTGTTCATACCTGGTTTTTCCGATCGGTTCCAAGTAAGATTGGGGCCTTGCTCGACCTCTCCACCAAGGAGCTTGAGAGGATTATCTATTATGAGGTCTATGTTGTTATCAATCCAGGCGAACCTGGCGAGAAACAGGGCATAAAGAAACTCGACCGCTTGACAGAGGAGCAGTACTTCCAGATTATCACAGAGTATGAAGATAATCAGGATCTCGAAGATTCAGATTCAGACAAGTTCGTTGCTAAAATGGGTGGCGAAGCGATTCATATGCTTCTCAAGAACATTGATCTTGATTCATCGGCAATACATCTTCGTAAGGTTCTTAAGGAGAGCAATTCTGAACAGAAAAGAGCTGATGCTCTGAAACGGCTTAAGGTTGTTGAGGCGTTCAGAAAAAGTTATGAACCTCATAAAAAAACAAGGAAAAAGCCTCTTGGGTTGTTTCCTGAGGACGAACTTCCCGAGCCGTATGTCTACGAAGGCAACAAACCTGAGTATATGGTTATGGAAGTAGTTCCGGTTATTCCTCCAGAACTTCGTCCCCTTGTTCCACTTGAAGGTGGCAGGTTTGCGACTTCAGATCTTAACGATCTTTATCGCAGGGTTATTATCCGTAATAACCGCTTAAAAAAACTTATAGATATCCGTGCCCCTGAGGTTATTCTGCGTAACGAAAAGAGAATGCTACAGGAGGCCGTCGATGCTTTGTTTGATAATTCCCGTAAAGCCAATGCGGTTAAAACAGGTGAGTCAAACAGACCGTTGAAATCACTTTCTGATTCTTTAAAAGGCAAGCAGGGCAGGTTCCGTCAGAACCTTCTTGGTAAGAGGGTTGACTATTCAGGACGTTCGGTTATTGTGGTTGGCCCAGAGTTGAAGCTCCATGAGTGCGGACTTCCGAAAAGTATGGCTATTGAGTTGTTTCAGCCATTTGTGATACGTCGTCTAGTTGATCGCGGTATTGCCAAATCGGTGAAATCTGCGAAGAAACTTATTGATAAAAAGGATCCTATTGTCTGGGATGTACTTGAAAAAGTCATTGATGGAAGACCGGTTATGCTCAATAGGGCACCGACTCTTCACCGTCTTGGTATTCAGGCTTTTCAGCCTGTGCTGATAGAGGGCAAGGCTATTCAGATTCATCCTCTGGTCTGTACGGCGTTCAATGCTGACTTTGACGGCGATCAGATGGCGGTCCATATTCCTCTGTCGCAGGAAGCGCAGCTTGAGGCATCCTTACTCATGCTCTCTTCTCATAATCTTATTTTGCCACAGTCAGGTAAACCAGTCACTGTTCCTTCACAGGATATGGTACTCGGTATGTACTTCCTTACAAAATCACGAGTAGGTGACGTTGGAGAAGGGCTGATATTCTACAGTCCTGAAGATGTACTTATCGCATTCAATGAACAGCGAGTAGGTCTTCATGCACAGATATTTGTACAGTATTCCGGCGAAATCGATCAAAAATTCGATCCTATTCGTGTCCTCGATACGATTGTAGAGGCAAATTCAGAAAAGTCTATCTGGCTTAAGTCTCAGATAGAAAAGAAGGCAATACTGCTTACTACTGTTGGCAGGGTTATTTTTAACCAGCATGTACCTCACGAAATCGGCTTTATCAACCGTGTTATTGACAAAAAAGTCGCTAAGGAACTTATCGGACGTCTTAGCAGCGATGTAGGAAATGTCGAAACTGCCAAATTCCTTGATAACATTAAGGAAGTCGGTTTCCATTATGCCATGAAAGGCGGTTTATCGGTAGGTCTTTCTGATGCAATTGTTCCGGAAACAAAGGTCAAGCATATCAAAAATGCCCAAAAGGAGAGTACTAAGGTTGTTAAAGAGTACAATCGAGGTACCCTGACTGACAATGAACGTTACAATCAGATTGTTGATGTCTGGCAGAAAACATCGAACATTGTCGCTGAAGAGTCCTATCAGAAACTTAAAAAAGATCGTGACGGCTTTAATCCTCTTTACATGATGCTTGATTCAGGAGCCCGCGGTTCCAGAGAGCAGGTTCGTCAGTTGACGGGTATGAGAGGTCTTATTGCGCGTCCACAAAAGTCCATGTCGGGGCAACCGGGTGAAATTATTGAAAACCCAATTATCTCGAATCTTAAAGAAGGGCTTACTGTACTTGAATATTTTATTTCAACACACGGTGCACGTAAGGGTCTTTCCGATACATCGCTAAAAACAGCAGATGCAGGATATCTTACAAGACGACTCCATGATGTTGCTCAGGATGTTATTGTGACAATTGATGACTGTGGAACCACACGCGGTCTCTATGTTCATCGTAATATTGAAGAAGAGACAAGCGGTCAGATCAAGTTCCGCGAAAAAATCAAGGGACGCGTTGCTGCCCGCGATATTTACGATACCATCAACAATAAGTCTATTGTTGGTTCAGGTGAAATTATTACCGAAGAACTTGCTGAACTTATTCAGGATACTGCCGGTGTCGAAGAAGCTGAGATTCGTTCTGTTTTGACTTGTGAATCCAAAATCGGTATCTGTTCTAAATGCTACGGAACAAACCTTTCTGTTCATGAACTCGTTGAAATCGGCGAAGCAGTAGGTGTTATTGCGGCACAGTCGATTGGAGAACCTGGAACGCAGCTTACACTTCGTACCTTTCACCAGGGCGGTACAGCACAGGGAGGCATTACTGAAACAGAGACTAAAGCATTCTATGACGGCCAGATTCAATTTGAGGATATCAAAACAGTTGAGCACACAGCCATTAATGAAGATGGAGTAGAAGATCTCAGGACAATTGTCATCCAGAAAAACGGAAAAATCAACATTGCAGATCCTGATTCCGGTAAAATCCTGAAGCGGTATATAGTTCCGCATGGTGCACATCTCAATTGCAAAAATGGTACACTGATTAAAAAGGATCAGATGCTGTTCAGCAGTGAACCGAACAGCACGCAGATTATTGCGGAGCAACCCGGCTTCATCAAATTTGCAGATATAGAAAAAGGTGTTACCTATAAGGAAGAAGTTGATCCTCAGACAGGATTTTCGCAGCACACTATTATTAACTGGCGTTCAAAGTTAAGAGCTACTGAAACACGAGAACCAAGGTTGATGATTATTGATGCTAATGGTGAAGTGAAAAAAACCTATCCGGTTCCGATCAAGACAAATCTGTATGTTGAAGATGGTCAGAGGATCACACCAGGTGATATTATGGCGAAGGTTCCAAGAAATCTTGACCGTGTAGGTGGTGATATTACCGCCGGTCTACCAAAAGTTACTGAACTGTTCGAAGCACGCATACCTTCAGATCCTGCAATTGTCACAGAAATAGATGGCTATGTGAGTTTTGGTTCACAGCGCAGGAGCAGTAAAGAGATCAAGGTTAAAAATGATTTCGGTGAGGAAAAGGTCTATTACGTCCAGGTTGGAAAGCATGTGCTCGCTAATGAGGGCGATGAAGTAAAGGCCGGCGATCCTTTGACAGACGGTGCTGTTTCACCTCAGGACATTCTGCGTATTCAGGGACCTAATGCAGTGCAGCAGTATCTTGTGAACGAAATCCAGAAAGTTTACCAGATCAACGCAGGTGTTGAGATCAATGACAAACATCTTGAGGTTATTGTACGGCAGATGCTGCAGAAAGTCAGGGTTGAAGAATCAGGTGATACTAATCTGTTACCCGGTGATTTGATTGACCGAAGTGCCTTTGTTGAGTCTAACAATGCTATTTCAGAAAAGGTACGTATTACTGAAAAAGGCGATGCTCCTGCAAGGATTCAGGATAGCCAGCTTCACAAAATGCGTGATATCACAAAGCTGAATCGTGAACTGCGCAAGAACAACAAAATAATGATAGCTTTCGAACCTGCACTGCAGGCAACCTCTCATCCAGTGTTGCTTGGTATTACAAGTGCAGCTCTTCAGACTGAAAGTGTCATTTCAGCGGCATCATTCCAGGAAACCACTAAAGTGCTTACTGATGCTGCAGTAGCTGGCAAGGTTGATTTTCTTGCGGGTCTAAAAGAAAATGTTATTGTGGGTAAACTGATACCTGCAGGAACAGGATTAAAGAGATATAAAACAATCAAGCTGACTGGAGAGGGACAGGAATCAACCGCTGAAGAAGAGCAAAAGGTTGAAGAAGCTCCAACGAGAGAAGGCTTTGCTAACGAGAGGTAGTTCTTTGATACTCGTCAGAAATGGACAAAAAAAAAGGGAGATGAAAATCTCCCTTTTTTTTTGTCCATTTCTGAGCTTACTTCTTTTCGTACCTGAAAGATTCCAGAAAACTTGTATCGTATTCGCCGCTTTGAAAGGCGGGAGAATGCATTACCTGTTTGTGGAAAGGAATGGTAGTTTTAATGCCTACAACAATAAATTCATCAAGGGCGCGCGACATTCTTGCAATCGCTTCATCTCTTGTGTGGGCAGTAACGATAAGCTTTGCAATCATGGAGTCGTAGTTTGATGGTACGACATAACTTGCATAGGCATGGGAATCAACTCTTACTCCGTGGCCGCCAGGAGTATGAAAAACCTGAAGCTGACCTGGTGAAGGACGGAACAACTGCTCCGGGTCTTCGGCATTAATCCGGCACTCGATTGAGTGACCTTTTGGAACAAAGTTTCTATCTTTAATAGAATCTCCAGCTGCAATAAGAATCTGTTCTTTAACGAGATCAACATCATAACGCTCTTCAGTAACAGGATGCTCAACCTGAATACGCGTATTCATCTCCATAAAATAAAAATCCTTGTGCTTGTCGAGCAAAAACTCGATTGTTCCTGCGCCTTCATAATTGACAGCCCGTGCTGCAGCTACAGCAGCATCACCCATTTTTTTCCTTAGCGCTTCATCAACTAAAGGGGAAGGTGTTTCCTCAATAAGTTTCTGATGGCGTCTCTGAACGGTACAGTCACGCTCTCCAAGATGGATAGTATTTCCGTGCTGGTCAGAAAGAATCTGTATCTCAACATGGCGAGGATTTTCTACATACTTTTCGATGTAGACGCCACTGTTTCCGAAAGATTGTTCAGCCTCATTGCGCGCAGTATTCAGCGCTTTTTCCATCTGGCTGTCTTCAGTGACTACCCGCATACCCTTTCCTCCACCACCGGCGGTAGGTTTGATAATAACCGGGTAACCAGTTCTCTTTGTTATCTCCAAGGCTTCCTGAAGATCGGTTACAAGGCCAGGGCTTCCGGGCACAACAGGTACACCTGCTGCAATCATGGTTGCCTTTGCAGTGTTTTTATCCCCCATCTGATTGATCATTGCCGCTGTAGGCCCGATAAACTTAATGTTTACCGAATCGCAGACTTCAGCAAAATTGGCGTTTTCAGCCAAAAAACCGTAGCCCGGATGAATAGCGTCAGCATTCGTTACCTCTGCGGCAGCGATGATACGAGGAATATTTAGATAACTTTCTCGAGATAAAGCAGGTCCTATACAGACAGCTTCATCGGCGTATTTGACATGCATTGATTCAGCATCAACTGTAGAATATACTGCAACAGTACTGATCCCCATCTCGCGGCAGGTCTGCATAATACGCAAAGCAATTTCGCCGCGATTTGCAACTAGAATTTTATTGAACAAGGTTTTCTCAGATGAATGTTTATGGTTTAATCCGGAACAGTGGTTGATCATACTCTACAGCCTGTCCGTTTTCGACAAGAATTTCAACAATAGTACCGGAAACCTCTGCTTCAATTTCATTCATCAGTTTCATGGCTTCAATGATACAGAGGACATCGCCTTTCTTAATGGTGTCATTGATCGATACAAAAGGCGGTGAATCCGGAGAAGACGACTGGTAGAATGTGCCGACAATAGGTGATCTTGATTCGATAAGACCCCAAGTAGGCTCTTCTTTTAGAACTGTAGGTTCAACATTTAAAACCTGCGGGCTGGGTTGAAATGCCGGCTCAGTTACCTGTAAGACATTGGGCTGGGAAATTACAGGTGTACATGCACGCCGCATGATAATTTTAAAGTCACCCTGCTCAATGATTGTTTCCTGAAGATCTGAACCATCGACAATGTCGATAAGCTCTTTGATTTCGTTAAAGTTCATGATAATGTTACTTAAGATTTAGTACACTCGTCCTGATTTATCGATCGCCAAAAGAAGATAATTACTTTTTAACTCTTTCAATATATTCTCCTGTCCTGGTGTCAACACGGATTATGCTTCCAGTCTGGATAAACATAGGAACGTTAACTTCAGCACCGGTTTCTACGACAGCGGGTTTTGTTCCGCTTGTTGCCCTGTCATCCTTTAATGCGGGACTGGTCTCAGTTACCTCAACCTCAACAAACGTCGGTAGTTCAACACCAAGAATAGATCCGTCATCTGAAAATACAATAGTAACATTGATGCCATCTTTGACAAACCGAGAAGAAGCACCGATCGCGACTTCCGGAACATTAATTTGATCAAAGGTGTCGTTGTCCATCATGACAAAGTCACTGGCATCTCGATAGAGATACTGATACTGTTTTCTTTCCGTGACGATCACATCAACAGATTCTGTTGCACTGAAGCGGTATTCTACATTTCTGCCGGATTTCAGGTTTCTCATGTTGGCCTGATAAAACGCCCGCAGGTTCCCGGGAGTACGATGAATGATACTTTCTATACTATGCGGTTCTCCCTTGAAACGGATAATTGAACCTTTTGAAACGTTACTGATTGAAATCATAAGCAGAAAAGAAGTGTCTTGCGCGTTTAGTTTTTTTTACCGTCAAAAATGAATTGAAATATAACATAGTGGATGACGAATACCAATTGCCAGCAAGACCTAAGCAGGATAATGCTAAAAAGCCATTGCATGTTTATAAAGTACTGTTTAAATTCATTGATATTAGTAACCGTGCAAAAAGTTGGTTTTACTTCAACAATAATAAACTTACCATATGTCAAAAGCTGAATTAGTAGAGAAAATCGCCGAAAAGGCAAAACTGACAAAAGTAGATGCCGAACGAGCAGTCAATGCCTTTATCAATGTGGTAACAGCATCATTAAAGGCAGGGGATGACGTAACTCTTGTTGGCTTCGGGACGTTTACTACCGGTGACAGAGCAGAAAGACAAGGGCGGAACCCTCAGACTGGTGAAGCTATTACCATTTCAGCAAAAAAAGTTGTTAAGTTCAAGCCAGGCAAGGCATTGAAGGAAGAAGTCGGCGGATGATGCTGACTTTTTGATTGCCTTTTTCTTATTAAGTCCATCAAAAGCCAATGCTTGATGGACTTTTTTTATCACCTATATTGTGAACCATGACCACGAAAGTTGTCCTTGATTTTGAAAAGCCGCTCTTTGAGCTTGAAGCCAAACTCAATGAAATGCGTGAGTGCCTCAGGAGCAGCACAAGAGAGCAGTTACCGTCAGAAATTGAAGTACTTAATCATGACATTGAAACTCTCGAACTGAAAGTTGATGCCCTTCGTCGTTCGATTTATAAAAACCTTACTCGCTGGCAGAAAGTACAGCTTGCCCGTCATCCCGAAAGACCCTTTACGCTTGATTACATATATATGATGACCAAAGACTTTGCCGAACTCGCGGGTGATCGTCATTTTAGCGATGACAAGGCAATAGTCGGCGGGTTTGCTCGTATTGAAGACTCTTCGTCTCGGTTTTCGCAACCAGTTATGATAATTGGACACCAAAAAGGACGTGACACTAAGTCCAATCTTTACCGAAATTTTGGTATGGCTCAGCCTGAAGGATATCGAAAGGCTCTGCGATTAATGAAGCTTGCCGAAAAATTTCGTAAACCAGTCATTACTCTCATTGATACTCCAGGAGCATTTCCCGGTATTGAGGCAGAAGAACGCGGACAGGCAGAGGCAATTGCACGGAACTTATTTGAAATGGCAAAGTTGAGTGTACCGGTTATCTGTGTTATTATCGGTGAAGGTGCAAGTGGAGGAGCCATTGGAATAGGTGTCGGCGACAGGATTATCATGGCAGAAAACAGTTGGTATTCAGTGATTTCCCCTGAAAGCTGTTCTTCAATTCTATGGAGAAGCTGGAATTATAAAGAGCAGGCAGCCGAAGCACTGCAGCTTACAGCAGAGGATCTTCTCGCACAGGGGATTATTGACAGGATTATTCCTGAACCACTTGGCGGGGCACATACTGACCCTGAAAAAATGGCAGCAACGTTGAAGACTATACTGATTGAAGAACTGAAGGCACTAATGCCAAGAGATCCCGCTGAACTTGTTCATGACCGGATAGAAAAGTTTTCTTCAATGGGAGTCTGGACAGAGTAAACGAAAGTAAATAAAACCAAAAGCCGGCTTGAACGCCGGCTTCTGGTAATGAAATGTCTGGTATAGCTGGTTATTTAATTTCGTATGAGCTGTCTCCCTTGAGAAGCTCTTCAAGAGTTCCAGGTCCGTTTTTCTGAGCCTCATTGATCTGCGCTGTAAGAGCGTCTTCATACGTTACCCGTGTATCCGCATAAAAAACACCGAAAGGTCGTGGAAGCAACTCGTCCAAGTTATCTGGTGCATCAGCAAAGCGGGCAAGAATTGAAGCTTTGTTGATATCCGACTCATTGTGAACCCAGAGGTCATCAAGCGAAAGGCCCTCTTGATTAAGATCGACAACCACGGGTTTAAATCCGTCCAGCCTTATTCCTTTACTTTTATCTTTTCCGAAAACAAGCGGCTTATCCTGTTCAAGATAGATGGTATGCTCAGTCTTATTCTCAGGTGTAGCGTATGCTTCAAAAGCAGCATTATTGAAAATGGGACAGTTCTGGTAAATCTCAACCAGTGAAGTTCCTTTATGCAAGGCTGCGCGTTTCAGTATTGATCGCAGGTATTTCCCATCCCTATCAAATGCTCTTGCAAAGAAAGAACCTCCAGAACCAATGGTCAGTGCTGCGGTATTGAAAGGATGATCAATGACGCCGGATGGCGAAGTAACGGTTCTTAAGCCGATTTTTGACGTAGGTGAATACTGACCTTTTGTGAGCCCGTAAATTTCGTTGTTGAAAAGGATAACATTCAGGTCCGGATTTCTTCTCAGTGTATGAATGAAATGATTTCCGCCAATTGATAATGCATCACCATCACCGGTAGCGACCCATACACTCAATTCAGGTCGTGAAACTTTGAGTCCGGTGGCCATTGGCAACGCTCTCCCATGAATTCCATGCACACCATACGTTGCCATATAATAAGGTAGTCGTGACGAACAGCCTATACCAGAAAGTATAACCACGTTTTCCGGTGTAACGCCCAGTTCAGGCATAACGTTTTTAAGCTGCTGCAGCACTGCATGATCACCACAACCGGGACACCATTTCGGTTCCTGGTCCGAAGCAAAATCCTTAGCAGTAAGAACAGGTCTATCTATTGTTGTTATATCGTTATCAGACATAATTAAATCTCCTTGATAAGATCAGTGATTTTAGCTAGAATTTCCATTTCATTGAACGGTACTCCCTGCACCTTGCTGTATCCAACAGGAGTTATCAGGAAGGTATTCCGGATAATGTGAATCAGCTGACCACTGTTGTTCTCGGGGATCAGCACCTGCTTAAAGTTGCCAATTATTTCACCAAGGTTTTTAGGGAATGGATTTATATAACGGATATGCGCATGAGCAACACTGTGTCCCTCTTCAAGAGCCTGTTCGACAGCAGTCTTAATGGCACCGTAAGATGAACCCCACCCAAGTACCAGCAAATCACCTTTTTGAGGCCCGTTGTCAATTGACTGAAGCGGGATACTTTCAGCAATCAGTGCAATTTTTTCAGCACGAAGCCTGGTCATCAGCTCGTGATTTTCCGGGTCATGTGATACATTGCCGGTCTCATTCTGTTTTTCAAGTCCACCGATACGGTGTTCGAGACCTTTTGTTCCAGGGATAGCCCATGAGCGAACCAGTCTGTCATCACGTTTGTAGGGAAGATACGGAGGGTCTTCAGGCTTTCTGGCTGGATGGAAATGGGTTTTGATATCAACAAGATTATCAGGACTTTCGACCTTCCATGGTTCTGAGCTCAGAGCGAGGTAGCCGTCAGAAAGACAAATTACCGGTGTCATATGCTCAATAGCAATCCTTGCGGCTTCATACGTGGTATAGAAGCAGTCCACAGGAGAACAAGCGGCAACAACAGGCAGCGGAGCTTCTCCATGCCGGCCATACATAGCCATGAACAGATCAGACTGTTCCGGTTTGGTTGGAAGTCCCGTTGAAGGACCGCCACGCTGAACATTGATAACGACAAGCGGAATCTCAAGGATCACAGCAAGGCCAAGTGCTTCAGTTTTCAGAGCAAGTCCAGGACCGGATGTGTTTGTAGCGGCAAGTGCGCCACCGTATGCTGCACCGATACTGCTGACGATACCGGCAATTTCATCTTCAGCCTGAAAGGTCTTGACTCCATATTTTTTCTTTTTCGCAAGAGTCTGCAAAATCTCTGTGGCCGGTGTGATCGGATATGATCCGAGAAACAGTTCAAGTCCGGCTTTTTTGGAAGCAGCGGTCAACGCAATGGCACATGCCTCATTACCTGTAACCCTGCGGTATGTTCCGTGCTGTTTTTGAGGAGCAATATCGAAGCGTCCTAGATTCGCAAAAAGCTCAGTTTCATCACCAAAGTTATGGCCGGCTTTCATTGCTCTGATATTTGCTTCCGCCATCTGGATATTCTTTTGAAACTTGGTTTTCAACGTTTCAATCGTTCCCTCGAGAGGAAGGGTATAGAGCCAGTAAAGAAGACCTAAAACAAACATGTTCTTGCAACGGTCAATCTCTTTGCCGGTAAGGCCGCTATCCTTAAGTGCTTCACGGGTAAGCTGGAGCACAGGGACAGGAAAAACAATATAGTTAGCAAGAGAACCGTCCTCTAAAGGATTCGCGCCATCCGGATATCCTGCAAGCTTCAAATTTTTCTGATCGAAACCCTCAGTACCAGCTATAATTATACCGCCTCTGTGCAGATCTTTTAAATTTGCTTTCAACGCTGCAGAGTTCATAGCTACCATAACATCAAACCGTGCGCCAGGTGTATAGACCGGTTTGCTACTGAACTGAAGCTGAAACCCGGATACACCTGCAATGGTCCCTGCAGGGGCTCTTATTTCAGAAGGAAAATTGGGAAAAGTATTCAGTTCGGAGCCGTGAACTGCAACAGTATTGGCGAACTGTGTACCTGTCAACTGCATACCGTCACCAGAATCACCGGCAAAAAGCACGGACACACTGGTTTTCGACGTTACATTAACCT
>SZXZ01000123.1 GCA_005843835.1 Chlorobium sp. | reverse complement strand
GACTTTCCCGTCGGCTAAAAAGTCTTCAGTATTACTAACCTAATGGCTTTCGGAGTCGGCTACGACAAAATACTATTATGTACCCATGGACTATGAACAAGGAAAAGAAGAAGTGCTATGGTGTGAGATGGGCTAAAAATTTAATGCTCTTTTAAAAAAAGATAACTGGTTGATTGTGTGTTTTTGGTACTTCCCTGTTTGCATTATATTGCATTATGATTGAGAGACCTGTTGAAAGAGCCTCTTAATTACCCTCCTTAATACGCTGTTCTATACTTTGGTTTGGACATGAAGTTTTTCGTGAATCATGATTGCTGATTTCTCAGGAATTTGTTTCAAAGTCTTGCTAACCCACAAAACTTTATCATCATTATGAAGCCGATTTGTATTAACAATTACTGTTTTGATCGTATTCATTTATGGATACAATACGACAAAATGGTTCCGCAGTTTATTGAGGTTGTTATTGAGGTTTTTTTCCCGAAGAACCGCATTGCCAATGGGCTTGTGATGTTTAATCACGGGTTTCTGATTGGTAATGATCTGCTGTTTTTACCTAAAAAAATTATTGGGGCCTTCCTGAACGATAATCCGCTTTTTGCAATTAATCCTTCTTCTTTTTACAACTATAGTGAGGCTATTGCTGAAAAGAATTGGGCTATGGCATTTGTGAGTGCTGCTCATTCGCAGAACATTGGTGTTCCGGGGATTGATATTGGCGGGAATCCAAGGGTGGGACAGGAGGCCTATGCTGCGGCTTCTTATCTTATCAAGTACGGGGCTACTGATTATTTTTATAAAGTGGATAAGAATAACATCAGGAACCAGAAATTCTTTGACAGTAGCGTATCAGATAGATCAAAATTTATGATTTCGAATAATGTTATTTTTGCCGGACATTCTGTTGGTGGGGCTCATGCTCAAGCGGCGGCTTGCGGTTTTGAAACGCTGCAGAAACTTGGCAAAGAAAGTTGCCGGTTCTTTGATCCGGTGATGTATGATCGAGAGCTTATTCCTGCGTATTCAGATCCACTTTCTGAATGGAATCCTGATGAAAGGGCTAACCCTGTTGGATTGATACAGCTGTCGCCTGTTGATCAGAAAATACCTCTTTTAGCTCCAGGCATGCAACATTACCGGGATGCGTTGTCAAATGCTTTAATACCTATATTGATGATTGTTGGTGAGTGCGACTGCGCTTGCCTTGATACTTCGAATCCGCCTGCATGGTCGGATAATTCATCAGATATTACGCAGTTTACACAACTCACCCCGCCTGCAAGCAAGTCGTGGGCTGTTGTAGCTCGTGTTGCAAGGGGAAGCCATTGTGGCTACCTAACTGAAATTAGTGAGCTTTGCAGTTTAGCTGATGCGCAATCTCAATGCAATCGCTGTCCGGGAGAAACAAAGTATAAACCAAATGGTGATGAGACGACGTTAACGACCGAGATGGTAAAGCGATTTATTGCTATGTATCCTGATCAGGCTGGATTTAATGGGAATTTCAATGACTGGATTACGAGTGATTTTCTTACATGGTTGAATAAGAAGAGTCCTGACGGGGTTGTGCAATTGGTTCCGTTCAGTTCCGGAAAGTATATTGATCATCTCTGATCAAGGGGTTCGGGAAGAGTGGTTAGTTTTAAGCCACTCTTTCTGTTTTTGTTGTTCATGGAGTTGGTAAAGAGGTTTGATAATCGGGAGTATCCGATTGATCATTACTATTGATCTGAAAAGCCTTGCGGGGTATAGTTTTCTTTTATCTTCCAGGACTCCTTTGATTATCTTTTTTGCCACTGTTTCCGGGGATTGAACGGGGAAAGGTATTGGCATAGAATTTCCTCCTGCTTTTTCGAAAAACTTAGTTCGTGTGGCAATCGGATAGACTGTCATGAGGTTATTATTTGAATTATCGAACTTATAACTGTCTGCAAAGCGGTGTATAGCTGTTTTTGTTGTGCTGTACAGGGTATAGCCTGGAATATTCCATTCGGCCATTGCTGAACAGAGTATTACTGTTTTCCAGGGTTTGCCGGAGTTAATTTTGTTCATCTTCAGGAGTGAATAAATCGGCGATATGGTATTAACCCTGAATATTTGCTCAAGACGTGACCACACCCTTCTTTGAGCTGCTCGTAATATCCAAAACCTGCGTTAGCAATAAATATATCGACTGAACCATACAAATTAATTGATGTTTCAAATAACTGATCTATATGGTCGGGGTTTGCCAGATTACAGACATAGGGTTTGACTTTGTCGGTGTATGATGAGGTAACTTTGTTTAATAATTCGGCATTTATGTCGGCTGCGATGATTTTGCAATCGAAGTTCAAGAGTTCATTTACGAGACAGTGCCCTATACCTGATGCAGCTCCTGTTACGATGATGTTTGTGTGATTAATCTCCATTCAGATATTTGTAAAGTGGTTTGGAGAGAGTCAACTTGAACGGGTTGGCATAGAGAGCAAGTAAGGGTTTCTGTAAAGATATTTCGGGAAAATAGTGTGGATCAACCTTTATTTGTTTTAACCATGCGAAATGCCCTTGACCGTTGCCTATGGGAGATACCTTAAATATGATTTTTTCAAGTTCCTGATGAAGATGAATTGATAATAAGCGAGTATCGATTGGAAATGGAATGCTTCCTGTTTCAACCGTAATCTTAAACCACTTTGGATTGCTGCCAATTTCAATAAAATGACACCCATTATTTTCAGTCCAGATAAATTCGGTCAGCTCTTTTGGGATACCCCAGTTGTTTCTTCCGTTAAGCATGCTTTCTTTTGAATCCACATATATTTTAGAAATTGTGTTACGCCTGGTTTGGTTGAAACGTGCTTTACCTGGCATGATGAGGAGTTCATGGTATGGCCCTACTGGTGAATCTTTATAATCCACAATCATTACGTAACCCAATCCTGACCATTTCAGGGTTTTGAATTTTTCCGATAAAAAACAAGATTCGCGAATAAAATTTTGCGTGAATCGGTACACCAGTATAAATCCTCGACCTGTTACGTGCCATGGAGCGGGTGTTAGCATTCGTTCGATGTTCAGATGTAT
>SZXZ01000022.1 GCA_005843835.1 Chlorobium sp. | reverse complement strand
CGCACGGTCAACCGCTAGAAGATGGTGCTCTCTCACTCTTTATAGGTAACCTCTCAAGCACCCGTTACGACTCGACGAAGTTCATGCAAAAAATTTCTCCTGGCATTTACCAGACATCCGCTACCATCCCCTTCAGGGGGGTGTGGTTTACAAGAGTTGATCTCAAGCAGCAACAACAACTTATCACCAGTAAGAAATGGTTTTTCGACGTCAAATAAACTGGTTACCTGTTTTATTGCTTACCGCATTTTTACTCTTTTTGGGCAGCAGGGTCATGGCAGGCGATCACAGCATCACGCTCAACATTGAACCAAAACCGGTCAAGGCAATGAAAGATCTCACTTTTATCTTGAAGGTAACTCCATGCGACAAACTGCCCGACAAGCTGTTGCTCGATCTTTCGATGCCGGGCATGCAGATGGGTAAAAACCAGGTAACGCTTTTCAAAAAAAACGCTTGTCTCTACGAAGGTAAAGGAATTATTGTCAGGTGCATGAGCAAGCGGACACTTTGGCAGGTAAAGATTCTTTCCGATGAACTTAAAAATCCGGCATTTACCATTAATGTCAGGGATTGAAAAATCCAGCCCAGAGAAGGTGCGCTGCGACCATTGCCTCCAGGAATGCAACCAAACGTCAGCCATTACTGCGCTGATCGACGGCATAAAAAAAAGCTTCTGCTGTCAAGGCTGTCTTGGCGTCTACGAGCTTATCCATAGCAACTCACTTGATGCCTTCTACAACCAGCGATGCGACTGGCAACCAGGCCCACCGGAAATTGAGGTTAAACTGCAGACCTCATCCTTCAGCGATACCGTCACCATCACCGGCAAAGAACAGCGCATTGAGCTGTTACTCTCAGGCATTCGCTGCGCCTCATGCATCTGGCTCATCGAAAAGTTTCTGATGAAGATTGATGGTGTTGTTTCAATAAGGGTCAACTATGCCACACACAAAGCAAGCATTACCTGGTGTGGTGAAAAAGTGAGCCTCGACACTCTTCTGCATGCTATCCGCTCAATAGGTTACCTGCCTCACCCCTGCCATGGAAACGAAACAACCGAACTTTTTACCAGGGAAAAACGGGATCTGCTGCTTCGAGCTGGAACTGCAGGATTTTTCTCCATGCAGCTGATGCTTTTTACCATAGCACTTTATGCAGGCTTTTTTGAGGGAATAGAGGCGCGGTACCGGCTTACCTTCCAACTTATTTCATGGGTGCTGGCCACACCGGTGCTCTTCTACTCGGGTTTTCCCTTTTTCGCAAGCGCCCTCTGCTCACTAAGGCGGTCAACGCTTAACATGGATGTTCTGGTGGCTCTTGGCTCACTGTCAGCCTATTGTTACAGTATTGCCATGATTTTCTATGGCGGTGAAATATTTTTCGATACCGCATCAATGATCATCACTTTCATTCTGCTTGGTAGATATCTTGAGGCAGGCTCAAGACTCAAGGCGGGCAACTCCATTGCTGAACTTATGGAGCTCCAGCCTCATGACGCGCTGCTGATATCCGAGGTCGGAGCAGCCGCTATGGTGCCTGTAGCAACAGTTCAAATCGGGCAGATGATTGAGATCATACCGGGCGACAGGATTCCGCTTGATGGCAGGGTTGTGGATGGCGAAGCCGAAGTGAACGAAGCGATGCTTACCGGAGAGTCAAATCCTGTACAAAAAAAAACTGGAAGCGACGTTTTTGCCGGAAGCTTTTCCATGAATGGACGACTCCGAATCCAAGTCAGTGGCAATGCGGGGAACACCCTGCTTGCGCGTATCATCCGTACGGTGGAGGATGCTCAGGCACGCAAAGCTCCAATTCAGGGCATTGCCGACAAGACTGCCGGCTATTTTGTACCGGCGACCATTATTCTCGCCCTTGCTACCTTTCTTTACTGGAAACTTACCTCCGCCAGCACCGTAATCGCCCTGATGAACGCAGTCTCGGTACTCGTTATTGCCTGCCCATGTGCCCTTGGCCTCGCTACCCCACTGGCCATTCTTGTCGCTACAACGACTGCAGGAAAAAGAGGGATTCTCGTTAAAGGGGGAGATATTTTTGAGACTGTGTCAAAAACCACCACCGTTGTTCTCGACAAAACCGGCACCATCACTACCGGCAAACCATCTATGACCGACCTCTACGACTACCGGGTCTCCCCATCATTCATGCAATATATCGCTTCGCTTGAAGCCGCATCAGAGCACTCCACCGGCCGCACCATTAGGGATGCATGGCAGGGAAAACTTCTCAAGACAGAACGGTTCAAGACAACGCCTGGCAAAGGTGTTTCCGGATGGATTGAAGGAACACTCTGGCGGGCAGGCTCGAAGGCCTTCATGGATGAGGAGAATGTTATAATTGAAAGTGAACCGTGTGCTCACACCGCAGCGCTCGAAGCGGAAGGCAAAACAGTGGTGATGATTGCCTGCGGTAACAAGCTTGCGGGAGTGGTCGGTATGATTGACGACCTGCGAAGCGACACTCTTCCCTTTATTGCAGGGCTGAGGAAAAAAGGGTTTGCGCTGAAAATGCTGACTGGCGACAACCATGGAGTGGCAACCTACATCGCCGCAAGATGCGGTATTACCGATGTGCAGGCCGGCCTTGGACCGCTGGAAAAAGCAGCGGTGATCCGCTCTCTGAAAGAAAAGGGAGAATGCGTCATGATGGTGGGTGACGGTATCAACGACGCCCCTGCTCTAACTGAAGCCGACATCGGCGTCACCCTCGGAAACGCTTCAGGCATTGCCCTTGAGAGCGCCAGCGTGGCCATCCTGAACGATGACCTAGAACTGATCAATACCTTGATCACAAGCTCATCACAATGTTTTAACATTATCAGGCAGAACCTTGTCTGGGCCTTTTCGTATAATCTGATAGCGTTGCCACTTGCTGTGTCGGGAGTTCTGCACCCCATTATTTCAGCTTTGCTCATGGTGTCCAGCTCGCTTGTTGTAGTAAGCAATTCTTTGCGACTGAAAAATATCTGACAATGCAATTATGAGTTCCACCTTTTACCTGATAGGTATAGGTCTCTTTATCGGCGTCGCCGCATGGTTTCTCTTTATCTGGGCTGTAAAAAGCGGCCAGTTCGATGACCCTGAAGCACCTAAATACCGTATGCTTGACGACGAAGACGTACCTTCAAAAACTGCAACGTCCTCAGTGAAAAAAAAACCATGAGCAGTGCACCCCTTTTCGCCATGCTCCTTGCCGGATTAGCCGGGGGTTTCGGACACTGTATCAGCATGTGCGGCCCGCTGGTTGCAGCGCTCTCTGTAGGTGAACCCCGGCAAGGATTTCTCCACCACCTGCTGTACAACCTTGGACGAGTCACCACCTACAGCATCCTTGGAGCCATTGTCGGCCTTTCAGGCTCTTTTCTTGTCCTTACCGCATCGATCGAACAGCTCCAGCGAGCCATCATGATCGCAGCTGGACTCTCCATCATCATCATGGGACTCTCTACCGCAGAGTGGTTGCCACTTCATCAAAAAATGAGATGCAGCCGCGGCGATTCATTTTTTCAAAAAATGTTAGTGTTTTTCAAAGCCCCTCGCTCCATCGGGACAAACTACCCAATGGGAGTTGTCCTTGGTTTTCTCCCCTGTGGTCTCACATATACCGCCCTGCTTGCTGCTGCAAGAGCCGCTATGGAGACTGAAACCCCCTTTGCAGGAATGTTGCAAGGTGCGATAATGATGTTGCTCTTCGGTATGGGCACCGCACCTGCGATGATCATTGTGGGAAAGGCGGTAAACACAATAAGCAACAGAATGCGAAAGCGCTATTACCGGATAGCAAGTATAATTATGATTATGACGGGGGCGTGGTTTGTGGTGAATGGATACTATTAAAACCGACCGGTTCCACAAAGTCCGGTCTTTTTTTTACATTGACCCACGCTCTTGCTTTTTAGATCAATCCATTAAGAACCTTTACTATTTTGGTTTGGTCAATAAACGGACTATTTTGAACCTATTTAGAACGAGAGTGTTATAACTACCTATACTGTAAAGAATAGTATCAGATTTTACGTTTTCTACCTCTTCCGGTTTGCGTTTTTTTCATCATTCCGGGGGAAGCAGATTGAATCAGAAGTAACCATCCATGAACCATGAACTTCGACAGGCGCCTTTTTCAACTCCTTAAAGAAGAACAAGCGCCATTTATTCTTTCTGTGATTTCAGGGTGCGTTGCATCGGGCTTACTGATCGCCCAGGCCTTTTATCTCAGTAAAGTTATCGACAGCGCTTTCATACAAAAAATCGGCATCGAAAAGCTTGTACCGCTTCTCTGCTTTTTTGCGCTTTTCAGCATACTTCGAATGGTTTTCAACTGGATTTCCCATACAGAAGCCAACCGGGGAACGCTTGCAATTCGTGAAAAAATATTCAGCAGACTTATTGACTCTGTAGGGGTACTCGGACCAATATATACCCGTTCAGTGCAAAGCGGACGTCTAAGCACGACCTTGATGAAGGGAGTTGAAGCCCTCGATGCATATTTCAGCCAGTATATTCCCCAGATTTTTTTTGCGCTTTTTACACCACTCCTGATTGTATGTACAATTTTTCCCGGTGATCCGATTTCAGGCGGGATTCTGCTTGCTTCAGCGCCACTTATTCCGCTCTTCATGATAGTGATAGGAAAATCTGCGAGTGCCATGACTGAAAAGCAGTGGAAAACAATGAGCAGAATGAGCGGGTACTTCTTGGATGTTCTACAGGGACTCCCGACACTCAAACTTTTTGCACAAAGCAGATCGCAGCGTGCATCGATTGAAAAAACAGGGGAGACATTCCGCCACGCAACCATGCAAGTACTGAAAATCGCCTTTCTTTCTTCTCTTACCCTTGAGCTTGTGGGAACCATCGGTATTGCAATAATTGCAGTCGGAATAGGACTACGCATCATGGACGGCAAGCTTGCCTTTCAAAATGCGCTCTTCGTTTTACTGCTCATTCCGGACTTTTATCTTCCACTTAGACAGCTCGGCACAAAATTTCATGCCGGTATGGAAGGTGTCAGCGCTTCAAAAGAAATCTTTGCCGTCCTCGACCAGATAACTCCGGCTTCAAAGCACAAAACAGGTGAGATACTGAAGGATACTGCAGGAACATGCCCTATTCTTTTTACCAATCTATCATATACGTACCCGGGTTCCAGCCGTCCGGCACTTGATGGCATAAACATTACCATCACAGAAGGTAAAACAACGGCTATAATCGGGCCTAGCGGTTCAGGAAAAAGTACGATAATCAACCTGCTTCTATGCTTTCAGAAGCCAGGTGAAGGAAGTATATGCATTAACGGCAGGTCCATACATGACATTCCTCTCATGCAGTGGCACAGGCAAATATCCTGGGTTCCACAGCATCCGTACCTTTTTAATGCCAGCCTGAAAGACAATATTCTACTGGCAAAACCGGATGCATCTGAACATGAAATGAGTGCTGCACTTACAAAAACAGGCCTTGCTTCTTTTGTAAGCGCACTTCCAAACGGACTGGAAACTATGATTGGCGAACAGGGATCAAGACTAAGCGGAGGTGAAGCTCAGCGGGTTGCACTTGCAAGAGCATTTCTAAAAAATGCTCCTCTACTCATTCTCGATGAACCAACATCACACACAGACCCTGAGCTTGAAGCAGTACTGCGCAGCTCCATAAAAGAACTTATGAAAGGAAGAACGACGGTGATCATTGCTCACCGCCTTGAAACAATTCAATCGGCTGACCAGATCATAGTCATCAGTCAGGGAAAAATAACACAATGCGGAACTCATCATGAACTCTTCAGCAACGGAGGCTTCTACCATGATGCCTTACTGCTGCAGCAGGAGAGGATAGTATGAAAACATTTGTACGCCTGGCATCCCTCGTAAAGCCATATTTCGGATGGATGGCACTTGCAGCTCTTATCGGATTTGCCACCACGGGAAGCGGTATTGGACTTCTTATGACTTCGGCCTATATCATCGCGAAAGCAGCCTCACAACCACCGATGGTTGCGCTGCAACTCAGCATTGCAGGGGTAAGAGTTTTCGGATTGGCCCGGGGAGTATTGCGTTATGCTGAACGTCTGATATCACATAATATCACGTTCAAGATCCTTTCAAAACTTCGGTTATGGTTTTACGACGCTATTGAACCACTTGCGCCTGCTCGTCTCATGCATTTCAAAAGCGGAGATCTGCTGCAGCGCATTGTCGATGACATCCAGAGCCTTGAAAACATCTACACAAGAGTGTTTGGTCCGCCATTGACAGCAATACTCGTGGCTTCACTGATGTGGTTTCTTCTTGGAATATACTCGATACAGGCCGCAATGCTTATCCTGATTTTCCATCTCCTTGCCGGTATCGGAGTACCTCTCTTCAGCGCTCGGTTAAGCCGTGGCGTACAGGTTGGAATCATGAAGCATAAAACCGTTCAACAGATTCTTGCTCTTGATCTTTTTCAGGGCATCGGCGAACTTCAGGTGTATGGAAAACTTCCTGAACACCTTGAACAGATGCGCTCCACCGAAAAAAGCAAACTTGCACTCCAGAGACAAAACGCCCTTATAGAAGGCTTGCACGATTCTCTCACCGGGCTTCTCATGAATGCAGCTGTCATCACTATTTTATGGACACTGATTCCAACCGTCTCAACCGGAGGTGTGAACGGAATTTCACTTGCAGTCATAACACTGGCAGTGATTGCATCGTTTGAACCATTTCTTCCGTTGCCTGCCACCCTGAAACACCTCGAAGCAGACAAACATGCCGGGGACCGCCTTTTTGAAATACTTGATGCTAAGCCGGAAACCGCAACGCCATCTGAGCCAATCCGCTTTCCGTCAAATCACGATATCCTTGTTGAAAACCTCAGTTTCACCTACCCTGACAGTGTTGCGAAAACACTTGACCGTGTCTCTTTTTCCATCTTGGATGGTCAGCATGTAGCTATTGTCGGTCCGAGCGGGGCTGGAAAATCTACAATAACATCGCTATTTATGCGTTTCTGGAATTGTTCGGAAGGGCATATATCACTCGGCGGCATTACCATCAACTTGCTTGATCCTGAAGAAGTTCGGAGAAATATTGCTCTGGTATCTCAGAAAACCTACCTTTTCGCAGAGTCAATCCGGGAAAATCTGCTGCTTGCAAAGCCGGACGCTTCGGATGATGAACTTAAAAATGCACTCACAGCTGCCGGTCTCAACGCGTTCACCTCAAAACTTGATGAATGGACTGGCCAGCATGGCATGAAACTTAGCGGAGGAGAAAGACAGCGGATAGCTATTGCCCGTATACTGCTTCAAAACGCTCCGATAGTAATACTTGATGAAGCTACAGCAAACCTCGACGGTCTGACAGAAAAAGAGGTTACTGAAACACTCAATACCATTACATGCGGTAAAACTCTTATTACAATAACTCATCGTCTGAAAGCGATGGAGCAATATGACAACATTCTTGTACTCGACAAAGGTCTCATAACAGATAGTGGCC
>SZXZ01000131.1 GCA_005843835.1 Chlorobium sp. | reverse complement strand
TGGTCGCGCAATCCGGCCTGCATTGCTTAGTCCTTGTCTTGAGGGGTTGTGAGGGATGTCTAAGCTCTTATCGGCAAGTCTGGGCGGAGCTTTATATTTTGTCGAGTTGCCTTAAACCTGTTTAAACGTGGCATATTTATGTCCATCAATACCAGATTAATTCCAGGGTGCTCCTCAACGATATCAAAAGCCTGTTGTCCGTTTTGGGTATAGAGGATGGTCATATTCTCGTTTTTCAGTACCTTTTTCAGTTTTAGAACAATCCGCAAAAAAAGTATAAATTGGTGAACAAAACTATTTCAATGTTGCCATTATATCCATGTCTGAAGAAAATGCATTAGTGAATCCAGTAAGTCCTGTTACACAACCAGAGCTATCTGGAATTGTAAAACTTGTTCCCGTTCTCGCTATACCCTTAGCCCTTCCTCTGGTTTTACATGCTATCCATGGCATCGCTGTTGGAGGTATCGGTGTTTTAGCCGCCACATTAGCTCTTGGTCCCAAAGGCAAAGAAATGATCAGGTCCTCAGGTGACATTGTCAACAAGATGTTGCCTGCCGCTCAAAAAGCTATTTTAGGAACACAAAATAAATGAGATAACCCTGTTTGCACTACCATGTTTAGTGAAAACCTAAATGTCGATCCGGATATTTCAAAAGGCGTAAAAAACAGTGCCATGCTGTTGCCTTTTTTAGGAGCACCTTTAGCCCTTGGTGCTATTGCAAGCATGGTAATAGGCGGGTTGGGCCTGGGGGCCGCAGCAACAGCAGCGATTGCCGTTCCGCTTGCAAGAAAACTCCTCAGTTCCCCCGAAAAACCTGTTATAGGGAAAGCGCAAATTGATACCATAGCGACAGCAACAGACCCACTAAAGGGTTAAAATTGCATTATAATCTTAAGAAATCTGAAAAATAACCTACTGTGTAATGCCCCGCGATCTCTTGGAAGCATACATTGAAAGAATGAGTTCCGATCCTCTATTTCGAGCAGAATTGATGGCGAAAGAGGAAGTTGCTGAACGCATAGAGCTTATTTTATCTGCAATTATATGTTATGCGCTGGACGATAACCAGGCTGATGAGTGTAATGATATAGATGAAAGCATAGAAGAAAGAGAGGAATTCAATAACAACTGTTGCAACATAGCATCATCACCCGAACTGAGAGGGTCTTCCCCTCAAACCGCCGGCTACGCAAAGCCAAGCAAAGCAGTTGAGCGACGATTTAAGGAGTGAACCAAAGTACCACTCACTGTAAAGTCCTTAGTCACCATTGTAATCACCCCTCATAATCACCGCTCAAAAGCCAACAAAGCAGTATCATTTTTTAGAATCAAGTGCTGACGACACATTATCAAGCACTGCGGTCACAGCACCGAGTGAGCCTGTTACAAGATTAGACGCATTTTTGCCTAGAGGCTCAAACATACCCGCAACAGACTGTATCGCAAGAGTCACCAATTCAATCTGCTGTGTTATAATTCTTCCAGCAGACCCAGAAATAGCATTAATACCGCCGGTTATATCATCAATTGTCTCGTTTGCCATTGATTTGCAAAGTAAAATTATCGAAAATGGACGAAGTAAATTATCCCTAAATGTAATAAAATAGACAAACTAACCCACCAGTGTTATTTCCAGCATGAAATCATTCCGAAATCTTGTTGATTTTAGAATAGTTAATTCTAAACCTGAAATATTCCCAGAAAACAATAATCATGGCTAACACATAAACAATAAATACCGGAAGCAATATATCTGCGACATTTTTAACAAAGGCAAAACTAAATATATACTTAACATAAACATAAAGGGTATCCGGAACCATGTAGTGTATCAAGAGCAAATAATTCTCTTCATTCAGAAAAACATACACTACAACACCCAACAATACCGTAACAAGCATTCTCCATCCCCATCGCCAGACAAAAGGCCACCATGTCCACCATTCTCCTTTTTGCTGAAATACCAAACGGCCGTTTTCAGAATCATCTTCAGCATTTCCCTCACTTTGTGATACAGCTATTCTTCTCCATTCAACAGCCAGGCTAATCAATCTCAGAAAAATTCCTCGGGAAAGAATATTTCCAAAAAATAATCTGAATCTTGACCTGTGGATACCCTCAAAACTTGATTTTGTCTTATAAAACGTTAAAATATTTGGCATTACCCAAAGTATTGCAGCAAACGCAAAATAGATAAATTTAGTGACTGGCTTCGTATCCTCAACTCCTTTGATGCCAAAGGCAATGATCAAACCAGTTATAAGAGAAGCAATAAACGGTATACGATAGTATGCCCACAATAAGCCCTCTTTTTCAGCATTTTTCCTGTTTCTAAATTCATCCCTTATAAAAAAAGACGAAGTACCAATCTTACCCGCCTCGTGAGGTTTTCGATCAAGAATTTCACGTAATATGCCTTTAAACAATTCACCATCCTGCCAATACATATTATGCGCCAGTCCAGGTACACTATATCGGCGATACACAACATCACGCCTTTTAGTATCCGTATTATCAAAAATCTGGGGATAGACTTCAGTGCGCCTCGTTATATCAAGATGGTGACCAACAGGATCCTGTTCATCACAGAAATTGTAATGTCTTATTTTTCTGCTGGTTAACGATTCGGGAAATTCATACTGACATTCACAGGGAAAACGCAACCTTGCCGGAGTAGTATATCCTGGAAGCTTAAGCCCCAGATGCAGATAATTATGCTGCCATAACGCTAAATATTTATCGATTGGGGCACCGATAGTAATAAAATTCTTTACCTGTTGTCTCCATAAAAGAAGAGGAACTCCTTTTAATGCATTTTCGTTAAGATCGGGAGTTTGATCATTATTTTCAACTGTCTTCTGAAAAATTATATCTAAATTTTCCTCGCCACAACATCCCTCATAAAACGTGCTCCAGTAGACCTTCAGCATTTCGTCTACTTTCACCAAAATTTCTTTCAAATGAGAGTTAATTGCATCAACCTTGATAAGGTCATTAAATTCATGAAGAACTTTTTCCTTATCTAAATCATCAATGATTAAATGCTCATTGATAAATTTCTTTATTTTTTTATCATCCTCGTGTAAAATAATCTCTATTCTCTTGTGTAAATCAAGATCATCAGCATCATTTTGTTTGATTATATCTTTTATGCGTTCAAATAACGGCTTTTTCTCTTCAGTGAGCTTTTGATTATTGTTTTCTGCAAACAGGGCAAGCCATTCGCTTATCGGAAACAATCCACCCATCTGACAGTTAAGCTCCTCAAGCAGTTCTTTTTTATCATCAATCGACTTATTTTGATAAGTCAAAGCATCATAAAGCCGGTTAAATAATTTTTTATATTCTATCGCTAAAACATCATAGATTACTTTTTTTGTAAATGGCTCTTTTATGTACTGAATAAACTTCTCGAGCCTGGTTTTATATTTATCATAAATACTTTCCCCTTCCTTATAAGGCGAGGTGTAGCCAAAAAAAGGAAAACTAGAAGAATATTTGACGCTTTCCGCACTAGACTCTCTGATTTCTTTTTTTGCAAAAGCATACACCAGCGCATCAAAACTCATAACACTACCCAAGCTGTGGGCAATAATTGTTATTTCCGGTTTTTGGTAACGTCCTGGTACTAGCAGTCCGGCATCAAGCTCCCTTTTACGCCAGTCAAGAAAATCAAAAAAGATAATTCTGTCGAGTTCGGTATGAAAATGCCGAACACTTTCACCACGGGTCCTTGCATAATCACCATATAAATGCACATCTCCCAAGTAGCCATTAAAAATCAGTTCTGTCGCAGATGCATACTTGAAAGCGAGCATTTTCTTCAACGGAACTGCCATATTGGCAATCGACTCCAGCATGGGTATACCCCACGAAGGCACCCATTCTTTCGGGGTAATAGCTGAATCCGTAAGGCGGTTCAACATCGCTTTCACCCAATCTTCGGTTTCAGATGCAAATTTTTCCTGATGGCGCTGCAGAATATTCTGCCAGTAAAGCTCTACAAACCGAAAATTTTCTCCGGCAGTATTCGTCGGAGGCGTCCCGTCAAATTCCTCCTGACTTTCTTTGTCCTGAACAGGTATACCCCTATACTCGGCCCATCCATGTTCTTCATTTTCAGATCGTACAGACTGTGACGACTGTGTGGCAGGAAGCACAATTTCATAATATCGCTCATCCCTATTTTGCCTGACTTCGGCAAATCGATGAATAACAGGTGGAATGGTAGTGTTCAGTTTCTGCTCACCTATACCATGCACAACAACGATGTAATGGTTAGGTGCTGAAGGGGGAGTGGTGGTTATTGAACCAGCCATGAGAGTAATAGTGATAGGTTGAAAATTTCAGAACTTTTCTTCCTGCGAGATACAAATACTACTCCGGCGAGAAATGCTTTATTGCCTTAATCTTATTAAATTAAAGTAAAAAAATCAAAATTATAAAC
>SZXZ01000002.1 GCA_005843835.1 Chlorobium sp. | reverse complement strand
AACTAGTAAATAAAAGAAGAAAAAAAATTACCTTTAAAAAACACCCCTAAAGTGTAATAACTATAAGTACATCTGTTCCTTTTAATTTATTGTTGATGAATTCCAGTTGGCTTGCCTATAGACAGAAGACATTTGATATACCTATACATGCTCGCCATAAACATAATTCAATATTTCCACGTCTGGTTGACTTTAAGAAAAGCATAACCACCACTACATCATGCTGAAACGATTCATAACAAACCTAAGCGCAGATAATACCGTTAATCAAGGAATAATTGAACGCATAGCTGAAAATGCACTACAACATCTCAGACTGTTTCTGATAGTTGTGTCAGTTAATTTGCTATTCGCCTGCACTCTGCATGCGGCACTACCAACAGTCACTAATTCAATTTTTACTATTTCTAGTAATCCCAGTCTCTCAAATATATCAGGAACAGAAATTTTGCCACAGGCGACAATAATCTATACTGGTAGTAATTCATACAACATAAATTTTGACGCGCCAACAAGTCTCGATCTCACACAGACTGATCCGAATCCATTGACAGTATCACGCACGATCAACCCGATATGGACTTGGACATTTAGAACAAGCTCATTTACCACAAGCAATCCACCAACCTATACAACATCATACACAGTTTCTGACTTTACAAATGGTACGTCAACTGTTCCTGTTACTTATGCAAAAACCTTTATAACACCAACAAAAAGTAGCAATAATTGGACATTGAAAGAACAGCTAACACTCTACTTTGACTTTAGTAAGGCCAGTCGAACTGGCACTTATACTGGTACTATAAAAGTCAATGTCACTGGTGTAAATTTTCAGTAATAATGAGGCGCTTTATTGTAATCTTCGGTATTCTGTGGCTTTCTGTTTTTTCGACAAATAGCCTGCGTGCTGATGATCCACCCGGTCAAATTGCCGTATCTCCTGCAATGTTCGAGCTAAAGATTGGCTCACAGCCAGTCAATGAGTCTCTTAGAATAAAAAACCTGAAAAAAAACCCGATTACCCTTAAAGTTGAAGTTTATAACTGGGCTCTCGATGAAAAGAATGAGGTAAAAATTCTCCCCCCCAACCCGCAATCAATTGACCAATGGATGGTGATAAATCCCCTATCCTTTACTGTAGAACCCGGTAAGGAACAGGTTATCCGTTTTTCAGTTCGTCCTCGAGTAGTTCCAACTCCAGGTGAACATAGAGCTGTTGTCTATTTTTTAGAACAACCCTCATCAGCATCTGGAGGCGTGGAAGTTTTATTCAAGCTTGGGGTGGGAATCTATGGCTATACTGACCCGGTAAAACACGCTGCGGTATTAAACAATTTAATGCTCGACAGAACATCAGGCGCACTGCATGTTGATCTGCAGAATAACGGCAATGTGCACACCCGATTAAAAGGTGATTATGCCATCTGGAAAAAAGGTACGTTCCCCGGGTTTAAATCCATGAGCAACTACCTCAACTGGCCTAAGGATAAAAAATTGCCTGAAGGTTTTATTGCTGTCGGTGCAATGAACAATACTCCTGTTCTCGCAGGTAATCGGCGAACTATCACCACAACAATTCCTGTTCCTGATTCAAAATCCGGTGACTACACTGTTGCAGTGCAGGGAACTATTGATGACAAGAGAATTGAAAAATTATTCCCCTAAAAAAATAAATTATTGAGTTGCCCCTCTTTCTATAAAATTTTCGTCTCTATTGTTTGGGCACTTTCTGCCTTCACTCCTGTCATCTTCCCAACCGCTGCAACCGCGAACGTATCAGAAAAAACAGCACTTGTTGATCAGGGAACGAAAGAGAACGCAAAACAGCAACTACAAAATGCTGATGCGGTTGTTTTTTCTGATGCTGAATCGCTTTTCGTCGGATTATACGTGAACAACCGTCTTCAAAAAGAAGACACTATTTATCGTCAAAAAAATGAGTTCTGGATTCCGTTTTCACTCTTTCTGGAAACAACTCATTTAAAAGAATCAAGTCGGTCCGGACCAATCGCTCATTACCAGACAACTCTCGGTGTTATCAACTTCAATACTGGTGCGCTTAAAGTCCTTAATTCGCTTCCCTATATTTCATTCACAGACCTCAAAAATGTTTTTCTTACAGCGCCGGAATTTAACCAGTCGCTCTTTGCTGTAATGATGAATATTCCTTGGAATCCCGGTCTTCCAGGGAAAAAAATTGAAGACATTGCAGATATTAAAGCACCAAAAAGCTCAATTTCTTTCATAGGTATAGAAGCTCAAAGTGCTTATGATTTCAACAAAAATATCTATAAAAACCTACTTCTCGAAACAAGTGGAAGGGTGATCGGAGGGGTATGGGATATAACAGCTCAAGGAAATCCTGGAGAAGGATTTACGCCGACCCGATACAATTGGACGACCTTCAATAACAATCTTGCTCTTCGACTCGGCACCGGAAACTCTGGAAGTTACTCGCTCATTGGTTCTACGAATCTTACCGGCATGCAGGTCGGATGGAATAATCATTCAATTCTTAAACAACTCGATACCGAACAGAGTAACGCAAGCGATGTCTTTTTAAATCTCGACTCAAATCAACTACGGACCATAGAAGGCGCTGGGCCACCTGCCAGTATAGCCGAACTTCGCTTTGACGGTGTCGTTGTTGCAAGGCAAAGAATCAGTCTTGATGGAAAGTTTGTTTTTGAGAACGTAAGAATGTCGACGGACCTGCGAAAGACTGAAGTTTATATCTACGAAAGTTCCATTAATGAAAAGCCTATAAAGGTTATTGACTACAGTCAGTCAATATCAAGCAGAGCCCAGTCAAAGGGCGAACTTCTTATTAGAGGGGGCGTTGGTAAGTCGGGTACGTTACTCAGCAGCCTTGCTGGTGAGATTCATACAACAACAGCATTTGGAAATCTTCTTTATGGACTGAACGACCGCCTGACTCTTGAAGCTGCCACACAGGATAACCCAGCCCTTGGAAGTGCTGACTTGCTGACCGGATTAATATACACTCCAGGAGCTAACTGGACTACAGCACTATACGGCGCAAGGTCAAACCAGAATTATGGTGCAGATGCTAGGCTTGAAGGGCACTACAAACTCTGGAATACCTCATATTGGGGCACCTTGCGCAAAGCAAATTTTGCAAGTACAGGGCAACAGAAGGATATCAATCATTTGTTCCGATGGTCTCTAAATCCTTTCACAGGGATGGGTTTACAAATGATTGCTCATTATGAAAAGCAGGGGGGGATTGTAATTCATGATTATGCAATGCCGGCTGCCAGTCTCTCTCCAGTGTCACGCGTTACTTTATCTGCCACCCCGGACGATAATGCAAGCTATCGCTATGATGCAGGGCTTCGGGTTGGCGATCATAATACTATCCACGCTATTTATCAAAATAAAATTGCCACTGCCGATATCCAGCGCGATTTCAACGAACATCTAACTGTCAGAGTTTTAAATGATTACTCAATATCAAGCCGGACTAATCTTTCTAATCTTATCATAGACTGGTCACCAGGGCACTCCAAAAAAGACCTGATTCAAACAACCATGTCCCGTTCGGGCAATGCTGTCGGTATTGGCGGTTCGTTGACGAGGCAAGTCAATAACGGATTAAGACTGGCAATGCAATACAGTTATAATATGAACAATGCGACCAGTCTTAATATGGGCAACATAGTGACCGGAGTTATCACCCCTGAAGCACAGAAAAGCCTTGCCATATCTCTGTCATGGGACCTTGGGTGGTCGAATAAGGGACTCTTCCCCATTAACAGAAATGCAGTCACACTTACAAGGGGAGCTATTGCCGGCTCTCTTGATATCGCAAATGACACAAAGCTTTCATCTTCCGACATTAACAATATCAGCATACTGCTGAACGGCAGAAATATGCAACAGCGCCAGATGGATGGGTCATTCTTTATAGGCAGCCTTCAACCAGGCGTATACCGAGTAACTGTTGACCCTGAAAAATTACCTATTGAGCTTGTGATCGACCAAAAAGAAAGAAAAGTCGAAGTTAAAAATGGTGCGGTTACAGGTATCAATATCCCCGTTTATGCCGAGTTTGGTATTGCTGGACTGGTATCAGATTCCACGGGCAACGGTATAGGAAATGTCATGATGATCATTACAGGCAAAGACAATAAACCTGTATCCCAAACACTCACAAACGAATTTGGTTACTACCGGGCTGATGCCCTTCGAAACGGCTCCTACCAAATTATGGCCCAATCATTGGAAGGTCGACCTGTACCTGAAGCCCCTAAACGTGCTTTTATCATAAAAGACAACTATCTCCTGGACTTAAACTTGACTATTACAGTCCCGCCAGTACCGGAACCAGCGCCCCCGGTACAAGCTCCCGAAACAAAATGAATTGAGTCTTTAGCCCTGAATCAGGCGTTAGCGATTTCAATATAGCAATGCCAGTTATCAGACATCCGCTCATTTTTCATATCTGGAAGCAGGCTTTTTTGTATGTTCGATAGTTGGAATAATTGTCATATTGTTATTTTTCTTGACCGTATAAGATTGAGTAAAATATTGCCTGTGCATGGAAAAAAAACTTTTACTGGGAGCGGAAGCAATTGCTCTTGGTGCTCTTGATGCCGGGATATCCGGTGTCTATGCCTATCCGGGAACCCCTTCGACTGAAATCACCGAATACATTCAAAAAAATAGTAACCGCAGTAGCCAACTTATTAGATCTTCATGGTCTGTCAATGAAAAAACAGCTTATGAAGAAGCTCTTGGTATGTCCTATGCCGGCAAACGGAGTCTGGTATGCATGAAACATGTCGGCCTTAACGTTGCTGCTGACGCTTTTATTAATTCCGCGATTACAGGTGTAAACGGAGGGCTGGTGATTGCTGTTGCTGATGACCCTTCTATGCACTCATCTCAAAACGAACAGGATAGCAGGGTCTACGGTAAGTTTGCCATGATACCGGTCCTTGAGCCTTCTTCTCAACAGGATTTGTACACCGCTGCTCGTGATGCTTTTGATCTGTCGGAATCGGTAAAGCTTCCTGTAATGCTGCGACTTACAACAAGACTTGCACATTCCCGTGCAGGTGTGACTCAGGCTGACAAGCGTATACAGAACCCTTTGCAATCCGTTTATTCACCGGAAAGATTTGTCCTGATCCCGCAAAATGCCCGCAAGCAGTACAATCTTTTACTCAGTTTACAGGAAAAACTAGAAACCCTATCTGAGCATTCATGGCTTAACCGCCTGATCCCGGGTTCGGGATCCAAAGGGGTCATTGCATTCGGTCTTGCTTTTAACTATGTCATGGAGGTTCGACAGACGTTTGCTCTTGACTTTCCAGTGCTTCAAATTGGACAATATCCCCTACCAAGAACACTGGTCGAACAGCTTTTTTTTGAATGTGAAACCATTCTCGTCGCTGAAGAGGGTTACCCTGTCTACGAAGAGCTGCTGAGAGGTTATTTCGGCAACACAAACATACTGGGACGACTTGACGGCACGCTGCCTAGAGCAGGCGAGCTTAGTACCGACATTATAGTCAAGGGCCTCGGTATTACGACAAGTCCTGTAACTCAAGTTCCAGATATTGTTGTACATCGTCCCCCATCACTCTGCAAAGGATGTGGTCATCGTGACCTATACGATGCGCTTAACTTAGTCATGAGCTCATTTGCAGAACACCATGTCTTTTCAGACATTGGCTGCTATACACTCGGTGCACTTGAACCATTCAACGCTATTCATACCTGTGTCGACATGGGAGCATCAATCTCAATGGCTAAAGGTGCTGCTGACGCCGGTCTTCGTCCGGCTGTTTCGGTGATAGGTGATTCGACTTTTACTCATTCAGGGATGACCGGTCTGCTTGATGCTATCAATGACCGATCTGCACTTACTGTTATTATTGCCGATAACGACACAACGGCTATGACCGGTGGTCAGGCATCATCAGCAACTGGGGCGAGACTTCTGGCTATTTGCAAAGGACTCGGTGTTGAAGAAGAGCACATCAGAACAATCGTTCCACTAAAATCAAACCTAGAAAAAAATATATCGGTACTTAAAGAGGAGATCACCTATGAAGGTGTATCTGTTGTAATTGCGCAGCGCGAATGTATCGAAACTGCTTCACGAAAAAAACGTAACAAACTGGCCAGCGCGTAACAAAAGACTATGCACATCAATATTATTCTTGCAGGGGTTGGCGGACAAGGAATTCTAAGTATAGCGGCAGTAATTGATCACGCTGCCCTGAGGAGCGGCCTTACTATTCGCCAGACCGAAGTACATGGCATGAGCCAGAGGGGAGGGGCGGTACAGTCACATTTGCGGATATCCAACTCTGAAATATATTCAGATCTTATTGCTGAAGGGACCGCTCATCTGATTCTTTCAGTAGAACCCCATGAAGCACTTCGTTACCTGCCATTTTTAGCTCCAGAGGGTCGTGTGATAACCGCGATTGATCCCTTTATCAATATGGAGAATTATCCGGATATGGATGATATCCTCACTGAACTTCACCTCACGAACTCTCCATTACTGGTTAACGCAGCTGAACTGGCCCGGGAAGCGGGGCATACAAGAACATCCAATATGGTTATGCTGGGCGCAGCATCGCCGTTTATCGGAATTGATGCTGAACATCTTGAATCCGCTATCGGAGAGCTCTTTTACGCAAAAGGCCCTGAGATTGTAGATGTCAACATAAGGGCATTCAGAAAAGGACAGGAATTATCTCAAACTCAAGCGACTGAGACATGATCTGGAACAAACATTACGAATGTATGGAGCGGGAAGAGCTCCGGAAAGTTCAGGGCGAACGACTGCAGGAACTGGTAAAACGGGTCTATGACGCAGTTCCGTTTTACAAAATGCAGCTGCAGAAAAAGGGAATTGAACCCGGTGACATCAAGGATATAGAAGACCTTAAAAAACTCCCTTTTACGACAAAACAGGACCTGCGCGACAATTACCCTTTTGGCCTTTTTGCTTTACCACAATCGGATATTGTTCGATTTCATGCATCAAGCGGAACAACCGGGAAACCGACAGTTGTAGGTTACACCCATAACGATATTCAAATGTGGAGCGAAGTGGTCGCCCGTTCGCTTACCATGGCAGACGTAACTAAATCTGACATCATCCAGGTTGCTTATGGATACGGCCTTTTTACCGGCGGACTTGGATTGCACTATGGAGCTGAAAAAGTTGGGGCTTCGGTTATTCCAATCTCAGGCGGCAATACAAAAAAGCAATTGCAGCTGCTTGAAGATTTTGGTTCAACAGTAATTGCCTGTACGCCATCCTATGCAGCATACCTTGGAGAGTCTCTGGAAGAAGAAAAAATCGACCCCGGTAAAATCAAACTCAGAGCAGGCATTTTCGGTGCAGAACCATGGACTACGGAAATGCGGTCACAAATTGAGCAGTTACTCGGCATCAAAGCTTTTGATATCTATGGCCTTACGGAAATCATCGGACCGGGTGTTTCTATGGAGTGTCATTTTCAGCGCGGCATGCATATTTTTGAAGATCATTTTATACCTGAAATTATCAATCCTGAAACCGAGGAAGTGCTCCCATACGGAGAACTTGGGGAACTGGTCTTTACAACTGTAACAAAAGAAGCGATGCCGCTGATCCGATACCGGACTCGTGACCTGACTCGTCTTCATGCTGAAACATGCGAATGCGGGCGTACACTGGTGCGGATGGAAAAGTGCGTCGGGCGTTCGGACGATATGCTCATTATAAGGGGTGTCAACGTCTTCCCCTCACAGGTGGAGTCGGTTCTTCTGGAAATGAGTGAAACAAAACCTCACTACCTTATTGTTGTTAATCGTGAAAACAACCTCGACACTCTGGAAATTCAGGTTGAAGTTGAGGAGGAATTCTTTTCCGATGAAGTGAAAGAGCTTGAAGGACTTCGACAGCGAATCAAATCCAATATCTCCAGCACCCTCGGCATCAGCGCCATAATCAGGCTGGTTGAACCCGGCACCATCGAACGCAGTATGGGTAAAGCAAAACGGGTGGTCGACAACCGTAACATACAATAAGAAAAGAAGTCCCCATGAAAAAGCTAGTGACGAAACCCCCTGAAAAAAGTCGCGATAATTACAGTGTTAAAGTAAAGCTTGATGATCAACGATCACATGAGGCAATTATTGCCCAGCACTGTTTGAGCGGACCGGGTATTGCTGCCAAAGTTATTGACCAGTTTTCGCAATACAAGGGACAGATGTCCATTTACAATATTGTTGATGAAATCAATAGAAAAACTGAAGAATTTCATAGCGGTGAGACTAAAGGAATTGAGTCGATCCTTATGTCTCAAGCTATAACCTTGGATACTATGTTTGCACATTTTGCAAAGCTCTCTATTGGCCCTGTCGGTTATGATCAGCTTAAGTTATTTGTGAGCCTCGCCTTGAAAGCTCAGAACCAGAGCCGCGCTACGCTGGACACTCTTGCCAACATCAAGAATCCACGGCAGACCGTGATAACGAAGCAGGCAAATATCAGTAATGGTCCGCAACAGGTAAACAATACACTACACCAGAGTAGTGGCTCCGATGATAAAACTCAGAAAAAAATTATCGATCGTGCAAAACAAACTATTGAACCATGACAAAACAAAGAGCAGACGCATGGACTGCAGAGCGCAGGGCTAAGCAATCTGAGATGATCCATAAGTGGCAGCCATGGGATCAATCGACTGGACCCAGAACGGATGCGGGAAAAGCCAAAGTAGCGCGCAATGCAGATAAAGGCGGAGGGTGGAGAGAAATGAGAGAGATAAGGAAATTTTATAATCAGTACTTTGCAGAACAACGAAATCAGTTGATTGATATCCGGAGAGAAATAGAGTAGATCAGAACCAACACTTCGCAAAACAGTAGCATAAGATCCACCGGGGTTATTCCCCGTCCTGATTGTAGCCGGGTTTATATATGTTCTTTGATTCGCTTTTTATCTGGACCTGTTCTTGCATCACTAAAATGAAGCTAAACCATGATTATCAAGCAATTGTCGGTATTTCTTGAAAACAAGACAGGCAGGCTGACTGAACTGACAGGAATCCTTGCCGAAAACGACATCAATATTTCCGCATTCAGTATTGCTGATGCGGCCGATTACGGAATTCTGCGCATGATTGTCGGAAGACCGGAACTTGCTGCAGAGGTTCTTAAAAAGCACGGTTTCACGGTCAAAATTACTGATGTAGTGGGTATGATTATTCCCCACAGACCCGGAGGACTGCATAAAGCGCTTCAGATAATTTCAGACAACAATGTTGCGATTGATTATATGTACGCTTTTGCTTCAGGGGAGTGCAAAGCTACCGTAGTTATCAGGGGAGAATCTCTGCAAAAAATAATCAACGTCCTTCAGGAGCACAAAATGGAGCTTCTTATGGAAGGGGATGTCTATCAGGTTTAATAAGTTACAGTGCCATGCCAAGGTTTTCTAAAGCAGTATCATCTCTTCGTTCTTCTGAAATCAGGGATCTCATGACCCTGGCTTCGAGACCTGACATTATCTCTTTTGCAGGAGGTATGCCCGGCAATGACCTTTTTCCTGTTAAGGAGGTTGAGGAGCTTTATCGAGAACTGGATATCAAAATAAAACAGGCAGCTTTTCAGTACGGACCTACACCGGGGCTGCCATCGCTTCTTGAATCGTTGCAAGGTTTTCTAGAAAAAAAGGGTTTGCCTGTCCATGAGAACAGACTTCTCATCACTACGGGTTCCCAACAGGCACTTAATATTCTCGGAAAAGCCTTTATTGATCCACGGGAACCGGTACTTGTTGAAAACCCTTGTTTTATAGGGGCACTTTCGGCCTTCCGGTCATATGACGCCGAATTGAGAGGCGTTCCTGTTGATGTTGAGGGAATTTCAATAGACGTTCTCCGTCAGGAAATTGACAGAAAAGAGAAGGCAAAATTTCTTTATATCACCCCGTATTTTCATAACCCGGCAGGAGTGCTTTACACTACTGAACGCAAACAGCAGCTTATAGCAGCACTTCAGGGAACGAACATTCCGCTGATTGAGGACGACGCTTACGGTGATCTCTATTTTTATAAAGAGGATGCTGACCGTCTAAAACCTATCAAGGCTATCAATCCTGAGGGTATCAATATCTGTTATACCGGGTCGTTCTCAAAAATTCTTGGTCCCGGACTCCGGCTTGGATGGATGCTGGTTCCTGAAAAGATTTATGGGAAATGTGAACTCATTAAACAGTCTGCTGATGCTTGTTCACCAAGCTTTACCCAGGTGCTGGCGGATGCATTTATCCGTTCCGGGCAGATATACAGTTATATCGACGGGGTACGTCAGGAGTACAAAAAAAGAGCGTCCGCTATGGTGGCAGCTCTAAGAGAATATTTACCTGACTATGTGCAGTGGAGTGAACCGCGCGGGGGATTTTACTTATGGCTTACCCTGCCCGAAGGAACTGATGCAACACGAATTGTGACACTTGCAATTGAAGGTGGCGCAGTGTTTGTTGTTGGTAAAACTTTTGATCCTGAAGGTCGCCAAAACAACTCTCTTCGATTATCATACTGCAACAACACCCCGGAACAGATTGCTGAGGGAATACCGATTGTAGCAAATGCCATTCGCACCATTTGCGGGTAGCTCGTGTATCTATAAGTATCGTTTATGGATATGATGTTTTTCTATACGCGAATAAAGGGTTTTTGGATGCATTTCAAGCAGCTCTGCAGCTCCGCCAACTCCACTCACTCGACCATTTGATCGATCGAGAGCAGATACAATCAGCTTTTTTTCCATCATTGAAACATCAAATTCAAAAGAACTCATTGTCTTTATCTCTGCCTGAATTGAGGGCTCAACAACTGAGTCCCGGAAAGAAAAAATCGTTGAAAAATCAAGCGAAGAACTCTCAGACACTATGACTGCCTGTTCAACAAGATGAGCAAGTTCACGGATATTGCCTTTCCACTCACGTACAATCAGATGCTGCATATCACTCTCTTTGAACATTCGGAGAGGCTTGCCGAATTCTCTTGAAAATTTTGCGGCGAAGTGTGCTGCAAGCATTGGTATATCTTCACGCCGTTCAGAAAGTGAGGGGATAGAAAGAGGGAAAACATTGAGACGGAAATATAGATCTTCCCTAAACCTCCCTTCAGCAACTTCCTTTGCAAGATCGCGGTTAGTAGCTGCAATAACACGCACATCAACCTTGATAACCATTTTTCCTCCTAGCCTTTCCAGCTCACGCTCCTGAAGCACACGAAGCAGTTTTGCCTGCAGTTCCAGCGGTAACTCGCCGATTTCATCAAGAAATATCGTTCCTCCTTCAGCCAGCTCAAACTTACCTATCCGCCGTTCTGTTGCACCGGTAAAACTCCCTTTTTCATGCCCGAAAAGCTCTGATTCAATAAGCGTCCCCGGCAGTGTTGCACAATTTATCTTAATCAATGTGCGTTTTCTGCGGCTGGAAAGATTGTGAAGAGCACGGGCAAAAAGCTCTTTTCCTGTACCTGTTTCGCCCTGAATCAATACCGTGGCATCGGTAGAACCGACCTGACTTACCCTTCGCAATACTGTTGCAAGAGAAGCGCTGTTACCAATTATTTCTTCAAAATTATGATCGGCCTTTATTTCTTCTATAAGGCAGGTTCGTTCCCCTTCAAGCTTATGGCGGAGTTCATCAATTTCCTCAAATGCGAGATAGTTCTGTAACGTAAGAGAGAGTTGGGGCACAATCAGGTTAACAGTTGCCTGGTCGTGCTCCTCAAAAGAGCGGGAAGTATCGGAAATAATCAGACCGGCACGGCTTCCCGGGGTATCCCATAACTTCACGGTTATCAGAGAGCATACGCCAAATTTCTCCCGTGCAAGTGCCAGTATGCGATACTTTGAGCAAAGTTGAAGGAAAGCTTCTCCTCCATAGCATCCAGGATTTGTTATCAATGAAAAGCTCTCTTTTGCTATCTCTTCAAAATTTGCAATATCAAGCTTTTCAGCGGAGGAGACAGGAAAAAAACCACTCCCGTCTTCACGCATGAAATTGTCGTACATTCTAAACCTGCCATCATCACCCATAACACGAATTCCAAGAAACGTACAAGGCACCAGTTTATCGATCTGCTCACAGACAGCAAGGAGCATTCTGTTCCGATCCTTTATGGTCAGCAGGGCATTATTGACAGCAAGCTGCATAACGGTCTGAGCTTCACGGAGACGGAGCTCCTCGTATGCTAGAGTATTGCTTACAGCAACTGCAATTGGCGATGAAAGAGTGGCCAGAAGTTCCTTATCGCTTTCCGACCAGTTTTTTTCTTCTTTTGTCACAAAATTCAGAAACCCTATAACCTTTCCGCCAGTACGAAGTGGCGAAAACACAACCTGTTGCATACCGGCTTCGTAAAGAACATGCGGCACGGGGTAATCTGCCGGGTAACGGTCAAGAACTTCCTTAACGTTGAAAACTGAAACCGACAAATCAGCCATATGCGGCTCAATCCATGATCCGGCTATCGGTCTTTTTTTACGAGCGATGCCTTCAGGAACATGAAATCTAAGCATCTCAAAAATAATATTGCTATACCGCCGCTCTTTGTCGAAGGTGATAATCACGACAGAATCAAACTCAAACACCAGGCGAAGCTTGTCTGTTACTGTGCGAAAAAGTTCGTCAGGATCGCGAATCGAACCAACCGCATCACTGATGTACTGCATCAGAAGATGCGCCTCATGAACAGAAGAAATACTCATAACGACATAGCCGAGTCAGGTTGTTCTGAAATATTAGGAATACAGTATACAGAATTTTCTGACTTTTTCGGAATCTATAGTCGCGCGAGAAGAATTAACCCCCTTATGCAGCAAAGGTTATCTCTGTAATTGATCTATTTTAGTAGCCTGGCATGCAAATTGCAATTTATAGGGTACTTGACATGTTCAAGCATACGTTTTTCGGATGTACCAGTAAAATAACGGAACAAATCATCGAGCTCTTATGAATAGAATTTTGACAGAAACTGTTAGAATCGCTGCAACTGCACTGATGCTTTCCTGGCCTTTACTTGCAATCGGTGCAGAAGAACCGCTTACCATTGAAAAAACGATACGTCTTGTCCGTGAAAACCATCCAGCGCTGAAGGCGGCGGCGGATGATGTAAGTGCGGCCGATGCCCGAATTACCCAGAGCAGAAGCGCATATCTTCCACAGATTTCAGCCAGTGCAGGGTACACCTATCTTGACCCTGTTTCTGAAATGAGTTTTTTTGGAAGCCCCATGCTGAAGTTCATGCCTAACGACAACTATGAAGCTAAAATAACCGCCAAAGCAACCCTGTTTGATTTCGGTAAAAGAGGGGCGACTGTCGATCTTGCGAAGACAGGGAAAAAAACAGCTGAACATTCCCTTGAGATATCACAGAGAGAGCTCTCTTTTCAAGCTGTTCAACTCTTTTACGGCATTCTGTTTATACGGGAAAGTATAAAGGTGGAAGAGAAAGAGATAGCGGCTCTCAGCAAGGCTCTCGACTTCACAACAAAACGTTACAAAACAGGAGCAGCTACCAGATTTGATGTTCTTTCCACTGAAGTACGAATTGCCGGCGCAAAGAGCAAAATGCTCGATTTGAACCATGATCTCCTCAGACAGGAGCTGACCTTGCGTCGCCTGACAGGAATCGCTGACAACCTGCCGCTCAATATTCAAGGATCGTTTGCTGTCGCTCCTGCTATTCATGAAAATACTGGACTTGTCAAACAGGCACTAGAGCAGCGCCTTGAAATGCAACTTGCCAACGAACATGAAAAGGCTGCTCAACAGCGACGCTCCATTACTATGAAAGACGGGCTTCCAGTAATATCCGGCAGCACATCCTACGGTGTAACCAATGGTCTCATGCCCGATATTTATGAAATCCGGGAAAGTTTTGCAGGCAGCCTGCATCTGGAGGTGCCTCTATTCAGCGGTTTTAAAACCAGTGCTGAACGTCAGGAAGCGACAGCCCTCATGCATGCCGCTCGGAACCGAAAGTTTGATACCGAACAGCAGGTCAAATCAGATGTAGAAGAAACAGCCCATGCACTGCAGACTGCATCGGAAAAAATAACAACAACTGAAGTACAGGTGCAACAGGCAAAACTTGCAGCAGAACATGCGAGAGCACGGTATGAAAACGGCATGGCGACAGTACTTGACCTGCTTAACACCGAAGCATCCCTCTCACAGGCAGAACTTGCGAGACTACAGGCGGACTATGCCTGTGTGATAAACAGCTATATGCTGAAACGTGCAACCGGGGAGATTTTCTGGTAACATGACGACTTCTTTAAAAAAAATAATCTGCGCAGTAGATTTTTCAGTCGTTGCGGATTCTGTAGTGCGCTATGCTGCCGCGATATATAACGGAGATGTAGAGCTCACTCTTCTCTATGTAGCACCAGCAGAAAATAGTCATGGCCTCCTTCTGAAAAAACACTTACATGACTTTTCGAGATACAGCGACATGCTTTCTCAACGGAATGCTGACAGCATATTTACTGTTGAGTATGGCGATCCTGCTGCTGAAATTCTCGAATATGCAAAAGAACATAACGCAGATATGATTCTTCTGGGTTCACACGGAACCACCGCAATAGGAAGACTTCTGGTTGGAAGTACTGCTGAAACTGTTATGCGGCAGGCACCGTGTCCCGTTGTGATATTAAAATCACCCGACAACAAAAACAAAAACCATGGAACACCCTGAATCACAAACAGTAGCTGGAAACCAGGCCTCAGGCAAAGATCCGAAAAAGGCAACGAATCCAATGCGCATCATTATTGCCGGTGCATTTATTACCGCAGCTCTTTTCTGGGGAGGCAAGAGCCTTTATCACTCATTCCTTTACGTTGATACTGATAACGCTCAGATTGAGGGTGATGTCTATCCTGTAATTTCACGCATCCCGGGCAAAGTGCAGGATGTCATGGCACTTGATAACCAGCAGGTCAAGAGAGGGGATACCCTGATCCGACTCGAAGCCGCAGATTATGAAGTGCACCGCGACATAGCCGCCGCAACTGTTGAAAGCGCCAAAGCCGCAGTAAATGCATCCGGTGATCAGGCAAATGCTTCAGGTGCATCGTCAAAGGCCGCGGCTGCAATAAGCAGAAAACAGCAGGCTGACCTTCTTCGCAGTCAAAATCTCAGACATCAGGATGTGGTTTCCCAGGCAGAGTTCGATGGAGTCAAGGCCGGGGCTCAGGCTGCTTCAGCCCAATACTCTGCGGCCGGTAATCAGTATAAGGCTTTTCTCGCTCAGGTTCCGCTGCAAAAAGCAGAGTTGAAAAAGCGCGAGGCAGAGCTCCGACAGGCCGAACTGCAGTTGTCGTATACAACAATTACTGCTCCAGCTGATGGTCAGATTTCTAAAAAAAACGTACAACCCGGACAATACGTTGCTCCTGGTCAGCAACTCATAGCTATAGTCGGCAGCAAGGAATTGTGGGTAGTAGCGAATTTCAAAGAAACCCAGCTGGAAAAAATTCAGCCAGGACTGCCAGTGACTATTCATGTTGATGCTTACCCCGGAAAAGAATTCAAGGGAAAGGTTGAGTCACTGTCATCGGGTACCGGTGCAAAATTCGCGCTGCTTCCGCCTGATAATGCCAGCGGCAACTTTATAAAGGTTACACAACGTGTACCGGTTAAAATCGTCTTTACTGAAAAGACCGATAAGGAACACCCGCTTGCCGCGGGCATGAACGTCGTTGTTGACGTTAAGGTAAAATAATATCATGGCCTGCAGGAAGATTGCAAAAAGTAAATCCACGTTCACAGGATGGCACGAATAGAAGAAAATAACGGTATATCGGTAGCCGCAATGCTGCCGAATCCGGCACACACGTATGACACCGGGTTCAGAAAAATCATTATTACTCTGACGGTCATCGTTTCGGCTATGCTTGAATTGATCGACACCACAATTGTGAATGTCGCCCTTACACAGATCAGCGGAAACCTTGGTGCCAGTATTGATGATGTCGCATGGGTAGTAACCAGTTATGCCATAGCGAACGTCATTGTGATTCCTCTTTCGGGTTTTTTGGGCAATCTGCTAGGTCGTCGAAACTATTATATAGGCTCTATTCTGCTTTTTACACTTGCCTCCCTGTTTTGTGGAATGGCTCCCAACATCTGGGCCCTGGTCTTTTTCCGATTTCTGCAGGGTCTCGGCGGTGGTGCATTGCTTCCGACATCTCAGGCCATACTCTATGAAACCTACCGTCCTGAAGAGCGTGGAAAAGCAACGGGTATCTTTTCAATGGGACTTGTACTCGGCCCTACACTGGGCCCATTGCTCGGGGGCTTTCTTGTGGACTATTTTTCCTGGGATTGGTGCTTTTTCGTCAATATTCCTGTCGGATTGCTTGCCGCATGGTCAGCCTTTACCTTTCTCCGGGAACCAAAAGTTAAGCATTCAGTATCTAAAATTGACTGGACAGGAATCGGTCTGCTTGCGGTCGGCATAGGCTCCTTACAGTTCATTCTTGAACGAGGAGAGTCGAAAGACTGGTTTGAAACCCCCTATATTACCTGGTTTACAATCATCGCTTTTGTTGCGCTGATTGCATTTGTCTGGTGGGAACTGCATACCGAAGAACCAGCAGTTGATTTGCGTGTGCTGATTCGAAGTAAAAATCTGGCGATTGGAGCAGTACTGACCTTTCTGGTCGGATACGGGCTTTACGGCTCCCTTTTTGTATTTCCGGTATTTGTACAGCGGCTACTGGGCTTTACAGCTCTTCTGACTGGGCTGGTACTCTTTCCAAGTTCATTGATAACAGGTATGATCTCCATGCCTCTCGGCATCGCCATGCAACGAGGTATTTCACCGAAAAAACTTATGGCGGTCGGAATGGCATCCTTTGCGATATTCTGCTTTGAACTAAGCCAGCAAACCATGCAGTCCGGTGCCGAGAATTTCTTTTGGATACTCCTGTTGCGGGGCTTCGCGCTCGGATTCATTTTTATCCCTGTTACCATGCTTGCTGTTGCGGGCCTGCATGGAAAGGATATAGGCCAGGCTACAGGGCTCAATAATATGGTACGGCAGCTAGGTGGCTCGTTCGGGATTGCGCTTACCAATACGTATATAGCAAGGCGGGTAGCTGCTCACAGGGTTGAACTGCTCAGCCACCTTTCAGCTTTTGACCCTGCCGCCGTCATGAGACTTGAGGCAGTAAAACAAGTTGCCACCATGAAGGCCGGCCTTTCACCCTCTGAGGCTGAGGTTGCCGGAATAAAAGCTCTTGAGGGAACCGTAATGGTACAAAGCCACCATCTTGCCTATATGGATGCGTTTATGCTTATAGCCATTCTTTTTACACTTGCGTTGCCACTCCTTCTCTTGATCAGGATCAACAAATCAGAAAAAGTTGATCTCTCATCGACACACTGACAGTTCTCTAATGTCCTTTTTTTGCGCCAGGCTTATCAGGTTCAAATTCGAGAACAACTGAATTCATGCAAAACCGTTTCCCTGTTGGTGGCGGTCCGTCATCAAACAGATGTCCCAGATGAGCACCGCACCTACCGCAGAGGGCCTCAGTACGAACCATTCCATAAGAACGGTCAGGAAGATAGGTAACACTGCCTTTACGGACAGTTTCAAAAAAACTCGGCCAGCCGCAGGTAGAAGCAAATTTCGCATCAGAGCGAAATAGGGCATTTCCGCATGCGGCACAGTAATAGGTACCCTTTTCGTTATAGTCCCATAACTTGCCGGAAAAAGCCTGCTCAGTCTGTTTTTTACGTGCTACAGCATATACTTCAGGTGAAAGCACTTTCTTCCATACCCCGTCAGGAAGGTTGAGTTTCATTGTATCGACACGAGAATAATAGGGATTGTCGGGACGATGCCTGTCCATTTTTTTAACGGTTTTGATTTGTTCTGCTGATGCCGTTGAACATAAGATCAGCGCCCCAAAAACCAGCAGGATTAAACGAAGCTGTTTCATGTGAAATAATCGTCACTTTACAAATATCATCTTTCTGGAGGCTTTAACGCAACACCATGCATAAGGGTTCCTCTGCATGCCATTCTTTAAGAAAACCCTCCCCTTTTCAATCCATCACTGGGATTTGTAGCGATGGTAAGCAGTTCGCACACTTTTGCTGGAGTATACAAGAACCAGCGAAGCAAGAATTGTGACAATACACCCTATACGTATTGCAAACCCTGTCCCGAAATGCTCAGAAAGATACCCTATTTCAAGGTTCCCTATCGGCATAAAGCCCATAAATACCATCATATAAAGACTCATAACCCTGCCGCGAAAGCGATCATCAACAGTGCTCTGAATTGTGGCACTCATAGTTGAAACAGCAGAAACAAGCCCGAAACCTGCGAGAAAAAGAAAGAAAAACGCAACATGAAGGGCATTTGTAAAAGTGAACCCTATCAAGGCAAGTGCGAAAAGAATATTGCCGCCAGCAATAAAAACCAGTCTGTCGATTTTTTTTGAATATATAGAGACAAACAACGTACCTACCACTGAACCAAGTCCTGAAACTCCGTAGAGGTAACCTAGACCCGTTGCACCCATACCGAAAGTATGTTTGGCTATTACAGGAAGCATCGTGACATAGGACCAGGCGAATATGGAAATAACTGCGATAAACAAGACAATTGTCCTGATCAAAGGATGCTTCCATGCATAGTGAAGTCCCTCCCTGATCGCCAGTAAAGGATGTAACGCAGTTTTAGCTTTGACGTGTTTTGGCAGATCTTTCATTGAAAGCAAGGAGAGAATAACGGCAAAAAAACTGATGCCGTTGACGAGAAATGCTTCGCCTGTACCTGTTGCTGAAATAAGAAATCCTGCAATAGCAGGTCCAATAACTCTTGAACCATTATAGATTGCGGAATTCAGGGCAATAGCTGAAGAAAGCTGATCCTTCTCTACTATTTCGCTGAGAAAAGCCTGGAGCGCGGGAACATTAAGCGCATTGACACACCCGAGAAGAAAGGCAAGTGTAATAATTATTCCGATAGTTACGGTACCCGTAACAGCAAAAATACCCAGAACAAACGCAAGTGTCATTGCTGCTGACTGGGTCCAGAACAGAATTGTTCGCTTTGGATAGCGGTCAACAACAACTCCCCCAAAAAGAGAGAGAAAAAGAGTCGGCAGTGTCGATGCTGCCGCAACGAGGCCCACGTCAAAAGCTGAGCCGGTGATTTCAAGCACCAGCCACCCCTGCGCCACCATCTGAATCCATGTGCCTATCATTGAAATTACCTGTCCAGGGAAATAACGTCGGAAATTTGCACTCTGGAAAGCAGGAAAAGCAGAAAGCAGGTGTCCTGAAAAACCTTGGAGGCTTTGATGTTTATGAGAATCTGATGTGTTTATTGAGGTCTCCTCAACAGGTAAGGTCATCGTGTTTAAGCATCTTCATTTATCGCTTGATTTCAGTTTAAAGGTATCAAAAGAAAGCGTGAATTCCTGCCGGCTGAGGATATTGAAGTTTGAGATAGAGAACATATATACACTGTTGATTCAAAAATAATGCGCCAGCAAAAAAAACGACGTAATAATAATGCATACAACAATACTGCTATTCTATATATAAAAATAGCAGTACATTAACGCCACCAATGCCGTCACCGTTATAATTGCATTGGTATTTTGAAATAATTTACCTAACCAAAAAAGGAGATCTATCAATGAGTGTTGTTAATCCGGAAGCTATCGGGTTATTTGGACTTATCGTAACTGTCTGGGTGTTCGGCCTTGAACAGTTGGGATTTGGGCTTGACAAAGATACTGATCATGCAAAGTTAGGCAGAAATCTTGCACATATCGCCCTTTATTTTGGTGGCGTTGCGCAGCTTTTCACCGCAGCCTGTCTTTACCTGTTTGATGTTGGCATGCCCCCGGAAGCAAGAATTTATATTGGGACCATTTTTGCCACATACGGACTGTTCTGGGTTGTTGTGGCCATGCATTTTTACAATCCCGGTGACAAGAAGATTTATGCCCATCTTTTTCTCGGCATCTTTTTCATGACTGCTGTCTTCAGTTACAAAGCTATCATGATTGGAAAAATATGGCCATTAGGAACAGTTCTGCTGCTCATCAACGTGCTGACGATTCTTCTTCCGTTTTCCTGGTACAAACATAACGCACTTATCACGAAAATCTGCGGTGCAACTAACATCGCTATTGCAATCTGCGCAGTTCCGCTGCTTCTCCACTCTCTGGGACTGTAATATCAACTTCTTATTGCCCGAAACAATCATGAGTTTAACGATTGTTTCGGGCCGCACCCACCCACGTTTTTCACCTCTATCTTTGTCCTATCATTTTCAGCCGGCATTTTTTTGCAAAGAAAGGTTTTTTGAAGATTTCGCCTGAATTGCTAATATAGAAGTCGATCTGACACATACATATTCTATTACGTAACTTATTTTATTAAAACACTAAAACTGCGATACGACATGGGCGCTCATATTTATAAGAAACTTGAAATTGTAGGCTCCTCACCTACAAGCATTGAAGAAGCTGTCAATAATGCTGTTACGAAAGCAGCAGAATCGATAAGAAATATCAAGTGGGTTGAGGTATTAGAGACTCGCTGTCACGTTGAAAACCAGAAAATTGCATACTGGCAGGTTACAGTAAAAATCGGCTTTACCCTTGACGATAATTGACGGTTATATATTGAGTTAATAACAAAAAAGGCACCTCTAAAGGTGCCTTTTTTGTTATTCTTGTAACCGTAATCAGGTATCGAGTGTATAATCTTCCGGAGCCATCGACCAATGCTCGGGGGACATCCAGAGCGTAGAGAGCATCAGTTCACGGATGTGAGTGAACTCTTTAGGCAACCTGTCGTAAATCATAGCAAAAAGCTCTTCATGCGAAAGAAGTTCCTTTTTCCAGGCTTCACGGTCAACAGACATCAGTTTCGAAAACTTCTCTGAAGTCATTTCATCAAGACCTGTCCAGTCTATTGAATCATACTTAGGCATCCAGCCAAGCGGACTTTCAACAGCTGCTGCATTTCCACGGACACGATCAACAATCCATTTCAGAACACGCATATTATCGCCGAAACCTGGCCATAGGAACTTTCCGTTTTCATCTTTGCGGAACCAGTTAACACCGAATATTCTCGGTGGCTCCTGCAGTGTACGACCAACATGGAGCCAGTGATTGAAATAATCACCCATATGGTAGCCGCAGAAAGGAATCATGGCAAAAGGATCGCGACGGACTTCACCTATCTTGCCTGCTGCTGCAGCGGTCTTTTCTGAACCCATAGTTGCTGCAAGATATACACCGAAATTCCAGTTTGCAGACTGATACACAAGAGGAACAGTATCTCCGCGTCGACCACCAAAAATAAACGCACTGATCGGCACGCCCTTAGGATTTTCCCAATCAGGGTCAAGCGATGGACACTGGCTTGCAGGTGAAGTAAAGCGGGCATTAGGATGAGATGAAACACGTCCACAATCGGGGGTCCATCTATTACCCTGCCAATCAATAAGTTCCTCAGGAGCTTCGTCAGTCATGCCTTCCCACCATACATCTCCGTCCGGAGTCATGGCGACATTGGTGAAGATACAGTTCTTCGCAAGTGTAGCCATAGCATTCGGATTGGATTTGTCCGACGTGCCAGGTGCAACACCAAAAAAGCCATATTCAGGATTGATAGCATGAAGACGACCATCTTCGCCAGGTTTGATCCACGCAATATCGTCTCCAATAGTTGTTACTTTCCAGCCCTCAAATGTCTGGGGTGGTATAAGCATTGCAAAATTCGTTTTACCGCAAGCACTCGGGAATGCTGCTCCAACATAAGTTTTTTCACCTTTTGGAGATTCAACACCAAGAATCAGCATGTGCTCTGCAAGCCATCCTTCATCACGGGCCATTGACGAGGCAATGCGTAACGCAAAGCATTTTTTGCCAAGAAGGGCATTTCCGCCGTAGCCGCTACCATAAGATACAATCAACCGCTCTTCAGGGAAATGAACGATATACTTCTTGTCATTGCAAGGCCATGAAACATCTATTGCACCTGGCTCAAGCGGAGCGCCCACTGAGTGGAGACAAGGAACAAAGTCTTTGGTTTCACCGAGCAGTTCCATGACTTTATATCCCATTCGCGTCATGATACGCATGTTGGTGACAACGTAAGGTGAATCAGATATTTCGACACCAATATGAGCAATAGGTGATCCGAGAGGTCCCATGCTGAAAGGTATGACATACATGGTTCTACCAGCCATACAACCGTCGAACAGCTGATTGAGAGTCTCTTTCATCTCTTTTGGTGCGACCCAATTGTTTGTCGGGCCAGCGTCCTGTCTGCGAAGACTGCAGATATAAGTCCTATCCTCAACTCTTGCCACGTCGCTCGGGTCAGAGCGGCAAAGATAGCTGTTAGGGCGTTTTTCTTCAGAAAGCTTAATGAACGTGCCATTATCTACCATCTGCTGACACAGAAGGTCATACTCTTCCTGGGAGCCATCACACCAGTGTATAGAACTCGGACGGCACCGATCAGCGGTTTCTTGAACCCACTGGATCAGTTTTTTGTTTTTCACATAATCCGGAGGATTAATTTGAAGTAAGCTCATAATCTTTTCTTTCGTTATCTATAGGGTTATACAAAAAAACGTCCGCACCCACCACTGGCTACAGACGTTAAAAGGAGAAATATATGTCGGGATGTTACAGATCATCCTGACCTGAAAACCATCAATCATGAAATGAGGGTATTATTTCAAGGGTCTATGCTTCTTGCTCGTATCAAGAATAATTTTTTCAAATACCTCTAAACTTCTTGCCCCGGTAATAACCTGGGTAATCCGTCCTGAAGAGTTAACAACAAAAGAGGTTGGTATTGCCCTGATACCTCCATCAATAAATCTACTGAACGCATTGACTACCTGCTCGTTAGCCATTACAACGGGATAGGTAATTTTATTTTTTTTGATGAACTCACGGATAGTCGGTTCAGTTTCATTTACAGCAACCCCTATAAAGGTAAACCCTTTGCGCCCATAGCGATTCTGAAGGGCAACCATATCGGGGATCTCAGATCTGCAGGGCGGGCACCATGAAGCGAAGAAATTAATGATATAGGTTGTGCCAGTAAGGTTGACTGAACCGATTGTTTTTCCATCAAGAGAAACAACGGAAAAAGCCGGTGCCGGCGGAGCAGCCTCAGCAAGAGGAGCGGCGACAAGCTTTGTCGCTAAAGCCGCTAATAAAAAGCAACTCACTGCAAATACCCGTATGGAATATCTAACCATATTCATCAACTATTAACTACAGTTCTGTGAAAAAATTAATTGTATCAACGAATTTATCTCCATAATATACAATTCTTCTTTATTTTGGACCGCTAATAAAAGGAATGTATTTATCTTTGTGTTTCTCTATCAAAAAAATTATATTTGGGCTTGATTTTTTTATACGCTGAGGCCACCTTAGCTCAGTTGGTAGAGCAACTGTTTCGTAAATAGTAGGTCGTGGGTTCGACTCCCGCAGGTGGCTCGTATCCTGAACTACCATTACCGAAGGGACGATCTGATTCATGTTACCCGGTTAAAAAAAGGCAGCCATGCAATTTCGCATGAAATGAATGGAAGCCTCAACGTTTGATTACTCAATAAAATCCTATCCACACTGTCACTATGCAAGAAGGTAAGATTTCCCAGATCATCGGCCCAGTTGTTGATGTAGATTTTCCTGAAGGACAACTGCCGTCAATTCTGGATGCGTTAACCATTACAAGAGCTGACGGCACGAAGCTTGTACTTGAGACTCAGCAGCATCTCGGAGAAGAGCGCGTACGTACTGTTTCAATGGAGAGTACTGATGGCCTTGTCAGAGGTGTCACCGTTACCAACACAGGTAGACCAATACAGGTACCTGTCGGCCCTGAAGTTCTCGGAAGAATGCTGAACGTTGTTGGAGAGCCGATTGACGGACGTGGACCAGTTCATACACAAAAAACCTATTCAATCCATCGCCTTGCTCCTAAATTTGACGAAATCTCTACGAAAGCAGAGATGTTTGAAACAGGAATCAAGGTTATTGACCTTTTGGAGCCTTACTCCCGTGGTGGAAAAACAGGCCTTTTCGGTGGAGCCGGTGTTGGCAAAACCGTTTTAATCATGGAACTGATTAACAACATTGCCAAACAGCAGTCGGGCTTCAGCGTTTTTGCCGGTGTTGGTGAGCGTACCCGTGAAGGAAACGACCTTTGGCACGAAATGATGGAATCAGGTGTTATCGATAAAACTGCTCTTGTATTCGGACAGATGAATGAGCCTCCCGGAGCCCGTCAGAGGGTCGCCTTAACAGGTTTAAGCATTGCCGAATATTTCCGCGACGAAGAAAACCGTGATGTATTGCTTTTTATTGACAATATCTTCCGCTTTACCCAGGCAGGTTCGGAAGTATCCGCACTTCTCGGCCGCATGCCGAGCGCTGTAGGTTACCAGCCAACTCTTGCCACTGAAATGGGTGAACTCCAGGACAGAATCGTTTCAACTAAAAAAGGTTCGGTTACATCTGTACAGGCTATCTATGTACCTGCAGATGATCTTACCGATCCGGCTCCTGCTACCGCATTTGCTCACCTTGATGCAACCACGGTGCTTTCCCGTTCAATTGCAGAGCTTGGAATTTACCCTGCTGTTGACCCGCTTGACTCAACATCACGAATTCTTGACCCTAACATTGTTGGAGATGATCATTACGATACCGCACAAGCAGTAAAACAGCTTTTGCAGCGTTATAAGGATCTTCAGGATATTATCGCTATTCTCGGTATGGATGAGCTCAGTGATGAAGATAAGCTTGTTGTATCCAGAGCCAGAAAAGTCCAGCGCTTCCTTTCTCAGCCGTTCTTTGTCGCTGAGGCCTTTACAGGTCTTGCAGGAAAGTATGTCAAGCTTGAGGAAACCATCAAAGGATTCAAGGAAATCATTGCAGGCCGTCATGACAATCTGCCTGAAAACGCATTTTACCTTGTCGGAACCATTGAAGAAGCTGTTGAGAAAGCAAAAACTCTCTAAACCAAGCAAAAACCATGGCGAATTCCGATAAAGGATTCAATATAGAGATCGTCACTCCCCAGAAGCTTTATTTTTCAGGGGAGGTTGTAAGCGTAACAGCACCGGGTGAAAATGGGCAATTTCAGATTCTGAAAAACCATGCCCCTTTTCTTTCCTCCCTGAATACAGGCAAGGTTAAAATTGCCTTGCCGGATCGCACCGAACAATCGTTCTCCATCTCAGACGGTTTTTTTGAAGTCAGCAGCAACAAAGCTATTCTGTTGACTGAAAATATTTCCTGATTTCATGCCAATGATTAAAAAACATCATCGCCTTACCGGGTGCTGATGTTTTTTGGCTTTATGAAAAATCTCACACCAAAAGCCCTGCGCAAAGGAGATACCATTGGGCTCATCTCCCCTTCTTCACATTGCGCTTTTCCTGAAAAAATCGGGCAGGCTGTCAGCTATCTCGAAAAAAACGGTTACAAGGTAAAGCTTTCGTGCCATCTTAACCGTATCGATCCAGACCCCGCAATAGCCGACAGAGAAAAGCTTCACGATATTCATGAAATGTTCTGCGACCGGAATGTTCAGGCCATATTCTGCCTAAGGGGCGGGGCAGGAGCTGCTCGACTTCTTAACAATATTGATTATAACCTGATTGCAGCCAACCCGAAAATCCTTGCAGGCTATTCTGATATTACCGCTCTCTCGCTCGCCCTCTACGCAAAAACCGGACTGATAAGTTTTTCCGGCCCAATGGCGGCAACGGAACTCTTTGCTCCAACACCTTATACTGAAGAACATTTCTGGGGGATACTCACTTCCCGAAACTATGCCTTGTCGATTAAGAACCACACAAACCATACCGTAACGTGCATGAGAGAAGGATCGGCTGAGGGGCAGCTCATCGGAGGCAACCTTTCTGTGCTCTCCTCCATGATTGGAACCCCATTTCTGCCTTCATTCAAAGACACCCTTCTTTTTCTTGAGGACATTAACGAGCCGGCATACCGCATTGACCGTATGCTTTCCCACCTTTCCAATGCTAACCTTCTTTCAAACTGCAATGCAATACTGTTCGGGCAGTTCACAGCTGAGCCTGAAAAAATTGGAGAAAGTGAACGCATGAAGAGAGTATTCGATTATTACAGCACACTGAACAATCAGGCAATTGCATTAGCGGGACTTTCCTATGGTCATATCCCTGATCTTATGACTATACCTGTAGGAGGGCGATTCAAGGTTCAAATATCTCAGGCCGGTACATTTTCGTTAGGAGCACTTGAACCGGTTATTGAAGAGTAGCCAAGACTATTGCATCTATGGTGATGCAATGCCTATTTTATGTTTTTTAACACCAGCACGGTATAATCATGAACATCTCACTTATATCCAGATGGGACGCCTCCGCATCATCACCTGAAGCACAAAAGACAGAACAAAGTTCAGGTACCGACACGCTTGATGCTTACCGCGTTGTGCTTTTCAATGATGAAGAACATTCATTTGACGAGGTTATTGATCAAATCATCAAAGCCACACAATGCAGCCGTCAGAAAGCAGAGCACTGTACCTGGGAGGTCCATACCCGAGGCAGAAGCATTGTCTATTTCGGCCAAATGAGTTCATGTTTACGGGTCAGTTCTATTCTTGAAGAAATTTCTCTGAAAACAGAAATTCAGACCGGCTGAGATGATTTCATCACATGAATAACTCTATTCAACTTCTAAAATACATCGCTTAAACCCTTAAAACCATCTCCTGACAGCCTTCTCCACTGATTATCCCCTATGTTTCTTATATTCCATTTCTCCAAATGAACAGGAATCCCTGTGGATTTTTTTATAACATTTTGATTGTATAATGAGTAATTCTGAGCAGAAACGGGTGCAGAATGTAAATCTGCCGCCTGATAAAGTTATGCATAAATTGGTCTCACTCTCTAAAAGACGAGGATTTATTTATCCCTCTTCAGAGATATATGAAGGGTTGTCATCCTGCTTTGATTATGGCCCTCTTGGAAGTGAGCTGAAAAAAAACATCAAGGACTTGTGGTGGAATGCGATGACGCGCCGTCATCAGAACATTGTCGGGCTTGATGCTTCGATTATGATGAACCCAAGGGTTTGGGAGGCTTCCGGGCATGTATCGAGCTTTAACGATCCTATGATTGACGATCGTACGACGAAGAGGCGTTACCGTGCTGACCATCTGATTGAAAACCATATCGAAAAACTTCGTCGGGACGGAAAGGATGATGATGCTCTCAGAGTACAGGCAACGTATGAGGGTGTCGCAGGATCAAAGGATTCTAACCGGGCACTTTATGACTTGATCATTGCTGAGGGAATAAAGGCGCAGGATACCGGATCCGGAGACTGGACAGAAGTACGTCAGTTCAACCTCATGTTCCAGTGCAATATGGGTGCTGTAGCTGATACTTCGAGTATAGTCTACCTTCGGCCTGAAACAGCACAGGGTATATTTGTAAACTTTCATAACGTACGTGAATCCTCACGCATGAAAGTGCCTTTCGGTATTGCACAGATCGGCAAGGCGTTTCGTAACGAGATTGTGAAAGGCAATTTCATATTCCGTATGGTTGAGTTTGAGCAGATGGAAATGCAGTACTTTGTGAAACCGGGTACGCAGATTGAAGCCTTTGAAGCATGGCGAGAAGAGCGCTTTAACTGGTACACGAGTTCTCTCGGTATCAGCAAAGAAAAACTGCACTGGTACAAGCACGACAAGCTGGCGCATTATGCTGACCTTGCCTACGACATTAAGTTTGAATTCCCTTTCGGGATCGAAGAAATTGAAGGCATTCACTCGAGAACTGATTTTGACTTGAAACAGCATCAGGAGTTTTCGGGCAAGAATATGGAATATATCGACCAGCTCACGAATGAGCGTTACATCCCCTACGTTGTAGAAACATCTGCCGGGTGCGACCGTCTTTTTCTTGCGCTTATTGCTGATGCTTACACTGAGGATACTGTTGACGGTGAAGAGCGAGTGGTTCTGAGACTGTCGCCAAAAGTTGCACCGGTAAAAGCCGCAATACTGCCGCTCATGAAAAAGGGTGGTATGGGTGAAGTTGCCGCAACCCTGCGTGAAGAGCTTTCCACTGATTTGCTCGTCCAGTATGATGATGCCGGTTCTATCGGCAAGCGCTACCGGAGACAGGATGAGATAGGTACCCCTTTCTGCGTCACTGTTGACCACCAGACGCTTGAAGAAAATACGGTAACGGTGCGTTATCGGGATACTGCTGTTCAGGAAAGGATTGACATATCAAGAGTTCGTGAGTTTCTCGGCTCAAAACTTGTGCAATAGAGAGTGAATGCGGGTTAATTACTATTTATAACAATGCGTTACGATGTTGCTGTCATAGGGGGAGGCCCATCAGGAGCTGTTGCTGCTGCAGAACTGTCAAAAGCAGGTGTCTCAACAATTCTTATTGAGCGAAACCTGGATAATGTCAAACCATGCGGAGGTGCCATTCCCCTGGGACTCATTGAAGAGTTTACTATTCCATCCTACTTGGTGGAAAAGAAGCTCTCAAGGATGAAAGCACGCTCCCCGAAAGGACGAATTATTGACATGCGGATGCCGAACGGCTATGTCGGAATGGTGCGACGAGAAAAATTTGACCAGTATCTTCGTTCTGAAGCTGAAAAAGCTGGAGCTGCCGTTATTGAAGGACTGGTGACTTCCATCCAGCCATCCGGCAGGGGGGGGTACGTTCTTACCACTCTTAATAATAAAGTGCCGCCAATTGAGGCTGACAGAATTATTGGAGCTGACGGAGCAAACTCGAAAACCGCTGATGAACTGCACTTTCCGCCCAATGAGCTGAAAGTTATCGCAATGCAGCAACGGTTCAAATACACTCCTGCCATCCAGAAATTCAGTGATATTGTTGAGATCTGGTTTGATGGCGAGGTTTCTCCCGACTTTTACGGCTGGATTTTTCCCAAGGCGGATCACCTTGCCATAGGCACCGGCACTGAGGATCATAGGCACAATATCAAGGCGCTCCAGAAACGCTTTGTTGAAAAAATAGGTATTACCGATACGCCTTATCTCGATGAGGCAGCTAAAATCCCGATGAAACCTCGTAAATCGTTTACTGCAGAGAAATCTATTCTCGTGGGTGATGCTGCAGGACTGGTAACTCCGGCAAACGGGGAGGGTATTTTTTTTGCCATGCGTTCCGGAAAGCTAGGAGCACAAGCCATGATTGAACATCTTAAAAAAAATACTCCTCTCAGAAACTATGAAACTGAGTTTCGAAAGCTTTATGCTCCGATATTTTTCGGTCTTGAAGTTTTGCAGGCAATGTACTACCGCAATGACCGGTTGAGGGAGAGTTTTGTGGCAATATGTGCAGACGACGATGTACAAAGGATTACCTTTGACTCCTACCTCTATAAAAAAATGGTACCGGCTCCCTGGTCAACCCAGATGAAAATTTTTTCTAAAAACATTTACCATCTGATCAAGGGCCGTTAAATGCTCCTCTCTTTTCCGAACTGGATTATCCATATTTCTTCAGCCCTTGAATGGGGTATAGGCGCCGCCTTGATATTCCGTTATGGCAAATTGACCCAGAGACGAAACATTCGCCTCTTTGGACTTGCCATGCTGCCGCACTGGATTGGCAGTTTTTTTATTCTAGGCTATCACATCTCCACTGACTCAATACCTCTTCTTCTGGACATGTCAGAGGTCATTAATTTTTTCGGCAGCATTTCACTGTTATTGGCAACGCTGAACATTCTCAAAACAACGCAAAAAATTTCAGCAACGGGATATACTGTTGCCCTTGCAGCTATAATGATTACAGGAAAGCCTCAATCCTACATGGGGGCTGATATCTTTGATACCATTCTGCAGCTTTCGAGTGTTGTATACCTGACCTTTCTGGTATTGCTTCTGGTGCTTTTCCGGCGGGACCGGACTGTTTTTTCAGGGCTTACTGTAGCAGGATTCTGGTTTGTTCTTGTCTTTATTTCGGTGACCGTCTTCTGTATGTACCTTGCTACAATGGTTCGGGGTTATCCGACACTTTCACACGATGACCTGCTTCACGGGCTTGCCGAAAGCCTTCTGACCGTGAGCAACCTTATGATTGCGATAGGCGCACATCGTCAAATCCGTAAATTTCAGGGCGAAACAGCTGGTAAATAGTCAAGGATGAAGAATCCCTGAATATTTACGTGGGTCGGAAAGCACCTCAACCGCTTTTTTGACAAAAGGATCATGATCGAGTTCCACCTTACGTGCAAGACGCTGATTATAATTACGAATTATCTCCTCTTCAAGCACCAACCCTACTCTTTCAGACTCTTTTGATATCTCCCGCTCCCTTAGCCTGTTGACCTCCTGCTGCATTTCTCCAAGGATTTTCCAGTCGCTAGCATTAGCGCCTGAGTTTTTCTTAATGCCCTCCTTCAGCTCATTGAAACGTCGTTCAGTGTCAGAGATATAAACAAATTTCTTACGGCGCAAAAAGTCAACAAAGGAAACCATCAATGCCTTGCGATCCATGGGCAACGTTGGCATTACTTTGTGAGATGCACAATAGAAAGAGGGGAATAAAAACAGCATTCCTTTTTTGCGAAGCGCAGAGAGATACGGGGAGTTTGAAGGATCGACAATCTGTATATCGGGTGTAATACCGCCACTCCCGTAAACTTTTCTTTTGCCACGTGTATAGAATACCTTTGCAAGTGTATCCACTTTTGCCTTGTGAAGCACTTTCTGCGAGTCAGGCAGAGCTTCTTTATCTTTCTGGATCAAGCGGCCGGAGGGGGTGTAATACTTAGCTGTTGTGAGTTTCAGGGTGTTATGGTAAGAAACCCTTATAACGGACTGCACCAGTCCTTTGCCGAAAGATCGTTCACCGATAATTACCCCCCGGTCAAAGTCCTGGATTGCGCCAGCCACAATTTCGGATGCAGATGCACTTTCAGAATTGATGAGTACTGCAAGAGGAATCGCTGCGTCAAGAGGAGGGGTCGCCGTTGTATACGCTTTGGATGTTTCATGAGTTCTGCCCCGAATAGTCACCGCCAAACTGCCTTTATTGACAAAAAGGGACGTAACATCAACAGCGACAGTGAGAAGTCCTCCAGGATTATTTCTGAGATCAAGTATAATCCCCTTCAGTGGAACCTGCTGCTCCCTTGCCTGACGCTGCAAACCCTTAACAGCTTCACGCAATTCATCAGCTGAATGACTGTTGAAGTTCTTCATTTCGAAGTATCCGATACCATTAACAATACCGGAATAACTTACAGGGTTAACCCGCACCTCTTCCCTGATCAACTGTAAAGAGAGAGGAGGTGATCCTTCGCGTTCCAGAATAAGCGAAATTTGAGAACCTGCCACACCCTTCATCAGCGACTTGACTTCGGCAAACGGTAAATTCTTTATCGCTTTATTGTTTATGGAAACAATAGCATCGCCAGCCCTGATACCTGCCTTTGCAGCAGCACTGCCATCTACAACCGATGTCACAAAAAGTGTTCCGTCAACCGGTGAAATAATCACACCGATGCCAGCGTACTGCCCGCTTGTGAGATCATCAAGATCACCAGCATCCTCTTCGTCAAGAAAAACCGTATAAGGATCGAGTGTATGGAGCATACCATCAATCCCTGCATATATGAGCTTGCTGACATTAAGCGTATCAACATAACTTTTTGCAACTTCTCGATAGACCTCACCGAAAAGGTCGATACTTTTAACAATGTCGAAGTAGTCTTTGTCGGAGGAAGCAGGTACAGCATAAAGAGGGGAGGATGAGCCGCAAAAGAATAAAAACAGTGCCAGCATCCAAGCACGGATTCCCGGCAACAGCTGAATACTCCGTTGCGGGGCCCTGTTCCTTTGTGAGCTGTACCTCACGATTACCTGAGAGCCTCTTCCAGTGCCGTGGCGCTATCTGTACGCTCATCACGGTATTTTATAATAACCGGAGTATAGATGGACAAGCCATGTTCAGCGGCGAAATCACCCTTGATAGCGCGGGAGCCAGCTACAACAACTGCGCCGGCAGGAATAACAAGAGGGGAATCGCTGGTTTTTCTGTAAATTGCATTCAGAGCAAGATCGTAAACCGGCGTTGAACCATTGAGGATAACCCCTGTACCGATAACCGCCCGCTCCCTTACAATAGTGCCTTCATAAATACCGCAGTTGCCACCAACCATAACCTCATCCTCGATAACAACAGGAATGGCTCCGACCGGTTCAAGGACACCGCCAACCTGAACACCTGCGGAAAGATGAACTTTTTTGCCCACCTGAGCGCAACTTCCGACCAGTGCATGAGAGTCAATCATAGTCCCCTCATCCACATAGGCGCCTACATTAACATATGCCGGAGGCATCATCACTACCGAAGGAGCAAGGTATGAGCCATCACGTACCGCAGAACCACCAGGAACGATACGGACATTATTGTCGAGCGTTATTGTTTTGAGCGGATAAGTATCCTTGTCAATAAACGTAAAGGAGCTGCCTTTACCATCAAGCGAAACCTTGTTTTCCTGTAATCTGCCAAGTCGCATACCGAGTAAAATGCCCTCCTTGACCCACGAATTGACAACCCAGTTGTCGCCGGATTTTTCGGCTGCCCTGATCAGTCCATTATTGAGCAACTGCTTGAACTCATCAAACACGGTACGTGCTTCCGGAATTTCCCAGAGAGCAGCTGCACCAAGTGTTGACAACCCTAGAATATCCTGTTTCAACGAATCATACTGTCCCATAAAAAGCTTTCTTAATAATTAAATATCGCCGTATTCTGCGGTAATGTCTTTGTTGTTTTTTCTGCTGTAAAATCTGAAATCGTCACTTCTCAGACTTTCATCAGGTTTAACCTGAACAAAAAGCATATGCTGGAGAAACCATTTCAGCTCTGTTTTCATATCGCTGTTCTGGAGCGGTTCGACAACAGTAGGACTGACATAGAGGTCAAGCTGCTGGAACTTCATAGGATGCCGAAGCGCATATTTTCTTAACCACCGCTCAATCTGGTTGATTGTGGTAAACCTTGCCTGAACAACACCGCTGCCTCCACATGCCGGGCATTGATCGCCCATACGCTGCATAAGGCTCGGCCGAATTCTTTCACGGGTTATCTGCATTATTCCAAAATCGGACATGGGGAGAATATTTGACTTTGCACGATCGTTTCGCAGCTCGGTTTTCATTGAATCATAAACCTTTTTTGCGTTTTTCTGATCGAGCATATCAATAAAATCAACAACAATAATGCCACCGATATCTCGTAACCTGAGCTGCCGGACAACCTCACGCGCGGCTTCGAGATTAGTTTTAAGAGAGTTCTCCTCTTGTTCACGTTTGGCCGCATATCTGCCGCTGTTTACATCGACCACTACCATTGCTTCGGTATGCTCGATAATAATGTAACCACCGGATTTGAGCCACACTTTACGCGAAAAAATTGATTCAACATCCTTAGCAATGCCATAGCCTTCAAACAAGGGAAGCTTTCCCTGATAAAGACTGACATTTTTTACCATTTCAGGGGCTGCCCACTGAATATAGTTAAGCGTCTCTTTATAGATTACTGGTGAATTCGCCACAATTTCAGTAACATCCGACGTCAGGGAGTCGCGCAGAACACTGGATATAATGGTGTCTTCCTTAAAAATCAACTGAGGCGGAGCCGCATCCTGCAGTTTTTCTTCGATCTGTTTCCATTTTGCAAGCAACTTTTCAAGATCCTGCTTCAAGAGAGCCTCCTCCTGGTCTTCGGCTACGGTACGGATAATAGCTCCGAAGCCTTCCGGCAGCATGGAGCGCACCAGTTTTTTCAGCCTTGCACGCTCTTTACGCGCAACAACCCTTCGAGATACCGCAACCTGTCCTCCACCAAAAGGAAGAAGCACCATGAAACGTCCTGCTATAGTAATATCGGATGTAAGACGAGAGCCCTTACTGCTTATAGGCTCCTTGATAACCTGAACAAGAATTGAGTCATTCGGTTTCAGTTTACCTGCAATAATCTGTGTATAGGACTGGCGTTTTTCAGACTTTTCGTCCGCATCTTCTGATTGCCTTTTCCCCCCGCTGCGAGCTGCCGCTTTAACTGTTGGTTCAACAACAGGTCCTTCAACAGAAATCTCTTCGGGAGCATTTTCATCATCCGCCCCAATGACAGCCTCATCGTCATCATCATCTTCGATCAGCGCACGGTAGTCCTCACTCGTTGTTCCAACATCAGAAAAATGGAGAAACCCATCAGATTTCTGTCCTATATCGACAAAGGCAGCTTTCAATCCCTCGATAACCTTATGCACCCTGCCAAGGTAAATGTCGCCGATGCTTCTTTTGCTTTCAGGACGCTCTATTATCAGCTCAACCAGACGACCCTCTTCAACCAGAGCAACCTGTATCTCGTCACCGGTCTTGTTCATCAGCAATTGCTTATTCGAACTCTTCTTCATTCGCTTACTCTTTTTTATAATGGTAAGAACCAGGGGATAAGCCCCTTTTATAACTCAATACTGCACTTGCCATGCAGAAAACATCGTTCACAGCAACAGCTCAGAAAGCTGCTCTAAAAAAACAAAAGAATCAGCATCGACTGTCCATCGATACTGTTCGACAGGTAAGGCTTCAGTCCCTTATGAAAACGGGCCTGCAAACCAACGATCAAGATAAGAAATTATATAAGGAATCAGCAAAACAGACCCTGAGACCATACCGGCTATAAGATAGAAAAGCGGTAAGTTAAGACTATCAAAAAAGTTGCCTATTCTGTATCTGGCGGAAGCAATATAATTTATTTTACCACAACAGATTACAACTGTATAAAAAGCTTGTCTCACCTTATGAATACTGACTATGAATTACAGTTATGGGAAACCAGCAGCCTGGTGTGCGGTATTGATGAGGCAGGTCGTGGGCCACTGGCAGGGCCTGTGGTTGCCGGAGCGGTCATTTTTCCCCGCTGGTTCAGGCCTGAAGGCGGTTTGCTTGAAAAACTTAATGACTCAAAACTTCTTTCTTCAAAAGTAAGAGAGCAGCTTCTGCCTCAAATAAAAGCAAATGCTACTAGTTGGGCTGTCGCCGTTGTGGAAGCAGAAACCATTGACAGAATCAACATCCTTGAGGCTACCATGCTTGCCATGAATAAGGCTATTGAGTCACTTTCGATACTACCCGAACTGCTACTCATTGACGGAAACCGGTTTAAGACAACCCTTCCAATTCCCTATGAAACCATTGTAAAAGGAGATTCGAAAGTGTTTTCAATTGCAGCGGCTTCAGTACTCGCCAAAACAATGCGGGACGACATTATGGCTGAACACCATGAAACATGGCCACAGTACGGTTTTAAAAAACATGTCGGTTATGGCACCGGAGCCCACATACGTGCTCTTATTCAGCATGGGCGGTGCCCGATACACCGTAACAGCTTCAAACTCAAACAACTTGGAGAAAAGTAATCCCCTCCATGAACGATCCGCATCTGCTCGGCAAAGAAGGCGAGCGATTAGCTGCCGAATACCTCGCAGAACATGGATACCGCATTATTACTCGCAATTACCGGTACCATCGAAACGAGATCGACATTATTGCCCAACATAACCAGACACTCTCGTTTGTTGAGGTTAAAACCCGTTCATCGGCTGATAAAGGGCATCCCTCAGAATCAGTAACAATGAAAAAGCAAAAAGAGATCATCAAGGTTGCGCGTGCCTATCTTGCTTTTTCCGGGCAGGAGGATGCAGACTGCAGATTTGATGTCATTGCCGTCCTGGTCGAGAGCTCCACAGAAAGTCTTATAAGCTCTTTTGTTATCGAGCATTTTATCGATGCCTTCTGGAGCAATTCCTAACCACAAAGGCGCATATAATAACGTCTTTTTTATTATCTTGATAAACAATTTTTCATCTCACTAGTTATAGCTGATACTTATGCAGGAAGCCGATATCAATACCCCAACACCATCGATCCCAGCTGCAATTCCGGTTCCTTCTTCTTATGGAGCAAACAATATTCAAGTTCTTGACGGCATTGAACATGTACGAATGCGTCCAGCAATGTACATCGGCGATATCCACAGCAGGGGGCTTCACCATCTTATTTATGAAATTGTCGACAACTCAATTGATGAAACCCTCGGTGGCTTTAATGACTATATCTTTGTATCTCTGAATCCAGACGGGTCAGTAACCGTTATTGACCGGGGAAGAGGCATTCCTGTAGACATTCACCCCGAGAAACAGAAATCCGCGCTTGAACTGGTAATGACCGTAATCGGTGCCGGCGGAAAGTTCGACAAGGGTGCCTACAAAGTATCCGGCGGTCTTCATGGTGTCGGCGCTTCAGTTGTTAATGCTCTTTCAGAATGGTGCGAAGTCGAGGTTTACCGTGACGGAAAGGTCTATTTTCAGAGGTTTGAGCGCGGTATTCCACAGGGAGATGTCAAGGCGATAGGATCGTCCGACAAGCGCGGCACCAAAACCACTTTCATGCCGGATCACCTTATTTTCAAAATAACTGAGTTCCGCAAAGATATTATTATTGATCGCATGCGAGAGCTTGCGTTTCTCAATAAAAATCTGAGTATAACTGTTCAGGATACTGAAGGAGAACAGGAAATATTTCACTTTGAGGGTGGCCTTAAGGAGTTTGTACAGTTTACCGATCAGAACCGCCTCAGCCTGCTCAAAGAACCTGTCTATATATACGGAGAGCGGGACACTACTATTGTTGAAATAGCACTTCAGTACAACGACACGTATCAGGAGAATGTGTTCAGCTATGTCAACAACATCAATACCCAGGAGGGCGGTACACATGTTACCGGATTCCGAAAAGCATTAACGAGAACGCTTAATGCCTATGCCCAGAAAAACGATCTTCTTAAAAACCTGAAACTGGCACTGACCGGTGATGATTTTAAGGAAGGGCTGACAGCGGTGATTTCTGTTAAAGTTGCAGAACCTCAGTTTGAAGGACAGACTAAGACAAAGCTCGGTAACTCTGAAACACAGAGCATTGTAGAAACAATACTCAATGAACAGCTTTCGGAGTATGCTGAGAGCAATCCTAATGTTCTTAAAGTAATTATAGAGAAGGTTAAAGGCGCCGCAATGTCCAGAGAAGCTGCCCGTAAAGCTAAAGAGCTTACCCGCAGAAAATCTGTACTTGAAAGCTCTGGGCTTCCTGGAAAACTGGCAGACTGTTCAATCAACGACCCGGAACACTGTGAGCTGTATATTGTTGAGGGTGATTCGGCAGGCGGCAGTGCCAAGCAGGGCAGAGACAGAAGTTTTCAGGCTATTCTTCCCCTTAAAGGAAAGATTCTAAACGTTGAGAAGGCTCGACTGCATAAGATGCTGGAAAATGAGGAAATAAAGACCATTATTCTTGCACTTGGCACAAGCTTTGGGGAAGAAGAGTTTTCAACAGAAAAACTTCGCTACGGAAAGATAATAATCATGACCGATGCTGACGTTGACGGAGCGCATATAAGAACACTACTTCTCACTTTTTTCTTCCGCCATATGCGGGCACTTATCGATGCAGGAAGGGTATTTATTGCACAGCCTCCGCTTTACCTCGTCAAATCCGGCAAGGAACAGCAGTATGCATGGGATGATGATGAACGGAACAGTATTTCGGAATCCATGAGAAAAATGCAGAAAGGCAAGGCAAACATCCATATCCAGCGTTACAAAGGTCTTGGAGAAATGAACCCTGAACAGCTCTGGAGTACAACTATGGACCCGGCCCATCGTTCACTCCTGCTGGTAAGTGTAGAAAATGCAATGGAAGCCGATCATGTCTTTTCCACACTCATGGGAGACAAGGTTGAACCCAGAAGAGACTTTATAGAAAAGAATGCACGTTACGTCCGCCGCCTAGATGTCTGACAAGCGTACGTAAACCTCTTTACGGAGCATCAAAACCCAATCAGTAAACATACGACGATTCTTGTCCTCCAGTGCCATATCGGCAAGGAGGGCATAATCCTTTACTGGATCAAGCCGGTGTGCGGGAATCCTGTCGTTCAAAATAAATACGGCATAAAATGAATCACCCTGAGGTGTTTCTATTTTCTGAGGCTCACTGATGTCGCCGGGTTTTTTAAGCGTGCTTATTATTTTTTGCAGTTGAGGACGTAACGTCGCAGGAGAAAAAATCAAATTGGCGGAACCACCCGTGGTAATAGATCCCCCAAGCTTTGCAGACACCTGGTCATCTGAATATTTTTTAGCCATTTCCGCAAAACTTTCCTTACCGGCAAGTACGTCTTTACGAACTGTATTAAGCAGCTGTATCGCTCCAGATGCATCAACTTTTGAGCGGTCAAACCCAATAAGAATATGACGGACATGGATTGAATTAAGGTCCTTGTTGAGCATCTGAATGAGATGGAAGCCGTAACGAGTTTCAACAACATCAGACACATCACCGTCCTTAAGCGCATTTGCTGCATCCTCAAAGCTCTTGATCAACTCACCTTTCTGAACATACCCGAGATCTCCTCCAGACTTGGCTGACCCTGGATCCTGAGAGTACTTTCTTGCCAAATCCGCAAAAGCAGCACCGCTCTGAAGCTCACTTTTGATCTGCTGGATCATAGCGAGTGATTGTGCTCTGCTTTCAGCGGAAACTGAAGGATATTTAAGGATTTGAGAAACTGAAACACCATCAGGAATATTAGAGAGCCTGTCCTTGTTCTCCTTATAGTATTCCATGGTTTCGGAATAGCTGACGGTAATGCCTGCGGTCTTTTTTCTGCGAAGGATATCTATCAACTCCTGATTTCGCAGTTCCTGATGAATCTCCTCACGAATACCTGCAGAGGTTTTGCCAAAGCGGGTTTCCATTTCATGGCGGGAAGCAAAGCGTGACTGAAACTGCTTGAACCGATCGTTGGCAGAAGCATCTACAGCATTTTCGTCAACTTTAACACTGTCAATTTTAGCTTTGGCAAGAATGATTTTCTGGTCTATCAAGCCATCCAGAATATTGCGTGAAAGACCTTTGACTTGAGCAAGTTCGGGATTCTGCAAGCGAGCCATAAGCTCACGGGTATCAATATCCGATTTAAGAATTGCGTCATTACCGACGACGGCAACAACACGATCTACAACAGCGGCAACTACCGGAGCCTGAAAACATAACAATCCTGCAATGTTGAGCAACACTGCTTTCATCAATCCTTTATTCATCCCTGCTCTCCTTACGTATAAATAAATTGTTTAATCTGCTTGCTGAAGCTAGCGAAATTCTCAAGATGCCTTGCTTCCTCTAAGATGAACAGGGCTTTTAGAAAGCCTTAGCCAATCAAAGACAAGAGGTGCTGCCACAAAGATGGATGAATAGGTTCCTATAAGAATCCCGATAAACACCGCAAAGGCAAAGCCCCTGATTGCAGGACCGGCAAATATAAAGAGTACCAGAACAGAAAGAAGCACTGTTCCGGATGTAATAATTGTTCTCCCAAGGGTCTGGTTCATACTTTCATTAAAAATCCGTTCATAATCAGAGGGCTTCTGTCCGCGAATACGCTCTCGTATACGGTCATAGACAACAACAGTATCCGTAATGGAATACCCGGCTATAGTAAGAAAAGCCGCAATGATACTCTGATCCATTTCCAGCGGCATAAAATCAAACAATCCTCCAAGAATACTGAAAAGCCCTAAAACGGTAAGAATATCATGAAAAATAGCAACAACCCCAGCCGTGGCAAATTTCAGCTCAAAACGAAACCCGACGTAAAGAAGAATAGCTAACAGAGAGGCTAACAGTGCTTTTACTGCAGACCATTTCAAATCGGATGCAATACTTGGACCAACTGCATCGATACGGACAATTTCATGGTGATTACCCTTGAGTCGGTCGTTAAGAGCATGTGAGACCAGAGTTTTCAAATCATTGGTTTCACCATTGAACACCGTGCTTAACAAAAAAGAACGGTCCATACCATACTGTTTAAGAGATCCTGATATACCGGCGACATCCAGGACAGAACGTACGGCGCCAACATCAATATTTTTCTCGAAACGTATAAGCACTTCCGATCCGCCCCTGAAGTCTATACCGTAATTTAATCCTTTAACCGCGAGCGATATCAGCCCTGATGCAAGAATTACCAGTGAAAAGACGTAAGCAATTTTACGGAATCGTATAAAGTCAAAGCTGGTCTTATGAAAAATCCTCATGAGTTGATGCGTCTTAAAAAATTAACCGAAACTTTTTTGTGTCATAAGGTTCCTTCCAAGCAGGAACGAAAATATCTCTTTGGTTACCACAATCGAAGTAAACAAACTAGCTGCAGTACCGATCATCAAGGTGAGAGCAAATCCCTGAATAGGCCCTATACCGTAGGTATAAAGCAGAAAGGCTGCGGACAATGTGGTAACATGCGAGTCAAGAATAGACGAAAATGCCCGGTCATAGCCGAGTTCAATTGCGGATTTCAACGCCTTGCCGGCATCGAGCTCTTCCCTTATACGCTCATAAATTAAAACGTTTGCATCAACTGCCATACCGATAGTCAATACAATACCCGCAATACCGGGTAACGACAGGGATGCATTAAATCCGGCAAGTACTGAAAGCACTATAACAATATTGAGTACAAGAGCTATATCAGCGGCAATACCTGCTTTTTTGTAATATACCAGCATAAATATTGAGACGGCAAAAAATGCCCACCCAAGAGATAGCACACCCGCACGAATGTAATCTGCTCCGAGAGATGGTCCGACAGATCGCTCTTCAATAATCCTGACGGGAGCCGGAAGAGCGCCAGCCTTAAGCACAATTTCTAAATCCTTTGCCTCTTCAAGGCTTTCAATACCATTGATCACCGAGTTGCCACTGGGAATTTTAGACTGGACAACAGGAGCACTGTAAACCGCACCATCAAGAACTATCGCAATACGTTTGCCAATATTAGCTCCTGTAATACGTGCCCATTTGGACGTCCCCTCAGAGTTCATAGACATCAGCACTTCCGGCTGAACACCCTGAGACCCGAAGGTTGCTTTTGCCTCGGTAATAACACCACCCGTCAGTTCAGATGTTTTTCTGACAAGATATATTGGATACAGCTTTTCGCCATTTTTGCTTACATCGGGCTTTGCCGAAAGAAGCAGTTCAGTATCCTGCGGAAGCAATGCCTGTATATCACTGCGATGGAGCAGGGATAATACCGTTTCTCTTGAGTGCTCTGTAGTATAGGCCGAACCATTTTGAAAAACACCAATAAGATCATAGAGAGGTTTTGCCGAAGTCTGTTTTGGTGTCCGGGATGCATCAGTAACAGGATTCCCTGGTGGAACTGTATTGTTCTGAACTAAATAGGTATTGAGCCTGTCAAGAGTCCTGACAAGTATTTCCGGATCACGAAGAAGCCTGAATTCAAGCTTAGCGGTTCCTTTCAGAAGATTTCTAACCCTGTTTTCATCAGAAACACCAGGCAGTTCTATAATTAATTTCCTGCTGCCTTGCGTCGTAATAACCGGTTCAGCGACTCCGTACTGATCAATACGGTTACGGATGATTTCCTTTGCGCGGTTCAGCGCATCCTCTGATTCCTTCTCCAGCTTTTTTACAATTTCCTGATCGGAATTGCGGATATCATAAAAATACCTGCTCAGACGCATATTCTCATTCCTGAATTCGCCTGAAAGAAGATCAATAACTCTTGTATCGCTTGCGGCGGCCTTTGCCCTCACGGTCTTCATAATGGCAGCAAACTTTGCATCTTTATTCCAGGCTTTCTGTTCGAACAGATCGACCTGATCAACCTCCATCACCAGATGCATGCCACCCTTCAAATCAAGACCAAGTTTAAGACTCTTTTTACGCGCATTCTCAATCTCGTCGCGGTTACTGAGAGCAAATCTCAAACTATCTGGTGTTGAATGGAAACTGTTGCTATGTTGAGAAAGGGAGTAGTCGCGCCATGTAGGCCATAAAGACCATACCGCTACAACGGTAACAACAGCAATAAGAAGAAGATTAAAACTTTTATTTTTCATTGATAGCATCACTTTTCGCTCGAATAGAAATAATTCAGCCAATATATAAAATGGGGTATTGATAAGCTAACAATCCACTCGTGGGACTAAGAGGGCTTGTGGAGCCTCTATTCCATAGTCTTCATCTTTAGGATTTATTCGCAAAGCAACTTTTTTTTGTTCCCTCCGCATCATAAGACACAAGACTTTCCTGGTGGTCGGACTGTAGTAAAATTATCGGCATATCACCAGTAGATTTGAGCCGGAGAAATGGGGTGATAATTGATAGAGGTTCCGCTTTATGTGATGGTTCTTACTCGTGAAGGCAGGTTCATTGATACCAACAACTTTACCGGCAACGCTTTTTCTGAAAAAATGCAATTGCTGGAAAACACGCCTAACCTTCGGATTGAAGCAAAAACTTGACACGAAACTCAGAAACGAGACACCGATAAGTGCACAATCAGCATTTTCTCCAAGCTGGAACATAAAAAAACACACAGAGGCGGGTGTGACGGCATTATTTACAAACCAATCGATATAACAGTGCGTTATATATTAAAAGAAGCCGTCATGCCGACGGCTGAAGTTTTTGCACAGCAAAAGCATAAAGTCCCGTAGATTATATCTTGAGCGAGGCAAGACACTGTTTAAGTGCACCACCATAAAAAGCAATAACACGACCCGGCCAGATGATACCAGTTATCTGTTTATTATATATATACTTAACGACATTTTACCTATGTATGTCAA
>SZXZ01000124.1 GCA_005843835.1 Chlorobium sp. | reverse complement strand
CTTAATGAGAGGATGTGGAGCCTTGGGTATCCAGTTGAGGGTGATGTTTTCACCGATCAAACGTGTCAATATGGAGAGCATCTTTTCGACCGAAATATTCAGGTCAATAATTTGTACCACAACGTCCTGCTTGCGTGCGAACGCAAGAAGTTGACGGGTCAGGTCTGCAGAGTGGTTTGCAGCTTTCTCAATGGCTTCAAGATCATTACGTGTAGAATCTGCTTTATCAAGTGCCATTTCGGTATGGCCAAGGATCACGGTGAGCATGTTGTTGAAGTCGTGGGCAATGCCACCTGCCAGCTGGCCAACAAGTTTCATTTTTTGAGCTTGCTGAAGCTGTACCTGCAAATTAGCTCTCTCTTCCTCCAGGAGTTTGCGCTCGGTTATATCAATAATTGTTCCGATATAGCGCACTGCATGGCCGCTATCATCGAGTAACGGCATGCCGCGTGTCATAAGCCAGCGAACAGAGCCGTCAGGATGATTGACGCGGTACTCAATATTTGTAGAGATATTTTTTTTTACAGCATCAGCAACTTTCTGGATGATTGATTTCTTGTCGTCAGGATGTACTGTACTTAGCCAGAGTTTATAGGAAGGATTTTGCTCGTTCCGCTCCAACCCGTATAGTTTCCATATCTCATCTGACCATATATTTTTTCCGGTTTTCAGATCCCATTCCCAAACACCTGCTTGTGCGGCTTCCAATGCCTGACTAAATCGTTTCTGCTGTTCAATAAGCCCTTCCTCTGCCTTTTCACGAGCTTTGCGAATTCGCAGCATGGTAATACCGTATGCCATGTTATCGGCAAGTGCCGTGAGCAGCATGGTCTCTTCTGCATCAAAAGCGTCATCTATTTCTGAGTATATGGTGATAGCCCCTATCACCTCTTTACCTATTTTCAATGGTAAACATTGAATTGAACAATATCCACGTTTCGATGCCTCTTGGAGCCATGGCTTGAACTTTTTGTTTGTTTGAAGATTACGCATGGTGAAAGGTTTGGCGGTACGAATAGCCGTCCCTGTAGGTCCATGTCCAAGAGGGACATCTGCCCAGTTTACCTTTATGGTATCAAGGTAACCTTCCTCGAAACCAGCTTGAGTAACCGGTCGAACGCTTTTTGCATCGTCATTTTCGGCATACCCGACCCATGCCATCCGGTAGCCACCACTTTCAACCATGATACTGCATATTTTTTGCAGCAATTCCATTTCATTAAAAGTATGAATCAGCGCCTGATTACACTGGCTGATTGCTTGAAGTGAACGGTTCAGCCTGAGCATTTCCTCGGGTTGGTAGTTTTGCGGTATAATCACAATGTAATTTATTGTATTCTTTACTTAAAACCGAATCACCAAGTGTTCCTGACCATTTACCTGTCCGTTGAAACTCATAGGGTGGTTATGGGGTTTCTTCAGAACAATAAAAAAATACCTATGATAACTGAAAACACCAAGGCTCCGGATTTTACACTCCCTGATTCAGAAGGCAACAAGGTCTCGCTTTCGGCTTTCACCGGCAAACGGGTTCTTCTTGTCTTTTATCCCGCGGACGATTCTCCGGTCTGCACCACGCAGCTCTGCAGCTACCGCGATAACTATACTGAATTCTCCAAACGCGGCATTACCATCCTCGGGATCAATACTGATTCCATCGATTCCCACAAGCAGTTCGGCGAGAAAAACAGCCTGCCCTTTACCCTGCTCAGTGATCACGATAAACGGGTCAGCGAGAGTTACGATGCCATCGCCTTTCTCGGAATTTCGCAACGCGCTTACGTCCTTATCGACGAAAAAGGGATAGTTAGGCTTTCGTTTAACGACTTTTTGCCGCTTTTCTATCAGTCTACTCGTGACCTGCTTGCGAAAATTGATGCCATGAAGCCGGAGTAACCAGTGAAATTTCAATTCTGGTTTTTATCATCATCGGCGTGATTGTTATGCTGTTCTTGCAGCTAGAGATTGTGATTTATTTGGTTGCGCAGCTCAAATTGGGATCAGGGTTGTGTTAGGCTTCTTGCGTAGAGACAGGGGCTGCCTGGATTCTTGAGCGCAAGTCGCCTGATGATTTTATCCATCTCTCTTTCATCGCTTAAGAAATAGAATCAGCACTTTACGTTTGGCTCAACAACAACGGCCAGTTTTACTCCGAGGGCATGGAGTATCGCTTTAATGGTTTCAAGGCGAGGGTGTGCCCCGGGTCTTAATGTTTTGTAAAGGCTTTCTCTTCCTAGCCCTGATTCTTTGGCTATTTGAGCCATACCCCGTGCCTTTGCAACGTTC
>SZXZ01000007.1 GCA_005843835.1 Chlorobium sp. | reverse complement strand
GTTGGTTACTTTCTAAAATGAACAAATACTTTTCTTTAACACTTGCAAGCATAATTACCAACTTGCTTTTTTTACACCGGGCAACTTTCCTTCAAGTGCAAACTTGCGGAACATGTGCCTGCACAATCCATACTTTGCATAAACACCTCTTCCTCTACCAGTAAGAACGCAACGATTGCGAACTCTCGTGGCTGAGCTGTCTCTAGGCAGTTTACGGAGTGCTTCGTAATCGCCGGCTTTCAATAATTCTTCACGAATTACCGCGTACTTTTCTACAAGCCTTTTCCTTTTCTCATTCCTTGCTACAACACTTTTCTTGGCCATCTGTTTCTGAATTAATTAGTTGTTCTTCTTTTTGAATGGCATTCCAAGCTCTGAAAGAAGCACATAAGCCTCTTCGTCTGTCGATGCGGAAGTTACAAAACTGATATCCATTCCAGATATTCTCGGTACTTTATCAATATCAATTTCTGGAAAAATTATCTGCTCCTTAACACCGACGGTGTAATTTCCTCTACCATCAAAACTGGTATCATTCAATCCACGGAAATCACGAATTCTTGGAACAGCAAGACTGACAAAACGATCAAAAAACTCATACATAGCCTTACGACGAAGCGTTACGCGACAGCCAATAGCCTGGCCTTCACGCAGCTTGAAGTTTGATATAGCCTTCTTTGATTTACGGATCTGTGGTTTCTGACCTGTAATCTGGCCAAGCTCCTGCATGGCGACTTCCAGTAATTTTGGTTCAGCTGCAGCAGCACCAACACCAATGTTGATCGATATTTTTTCCAGTCTTGGGACTTTCATGATATTCTTATACTGAAAGCGCTCAACAAGCTTTGGAGTTGCTTTTTCCTTATAGTAAGTCTGAAGTCTTGCTACTGAAGGATTTACAGGTGTTGTTATCTCTTTGTTCTTGGCCATCTTATTCTTTATCAGTTAATCAGGATGGTCTTTGTCATCCCGACATTTAGTGGAAAACGTTAACTTTTCTTCACATTAGAAGCATGAATAGGAAACTCTCTTTCAATAATTGACCCTTGTGGTTGACCTTGGGTCGGACGCATGTGGCGTTTTCTAATATTTACACCTTCTACTATAACGCGAGTTTTCAACGGGAATACTTTAAGTATTTTCCCGGCTTTACCTTTATCATTGCCGCTTATAACAACGACTGAGTCGTTTTTCTTTACATGCAGCTTAACCTTCTTAATCCCTGTTTTCATTTTTCACTTATATGATATTATTCATAAAATCCTGAGCGGGAGACGAGACTCGAACTCGCGACCAACAGCTTGGAAGGCTGTGACTCTACCAACTGAGTTACTCCCGCCTGAAGTAACTCTTACAATACTTCCGGCGCTAAGGAAACGATCTTCATAAATTTTCTGTCACGAAGCTCTCTCGCCACTGGACCGAAAATACGGGTTCCTCTAGGTTCACCCTGAGCATTCAGCAGTACAACTGCATTTTCATCAAAACGAATATACGAACCGTCTTTTCTACGAGATTCCTTGACGCAGCGAACAACAACCGCCCTGCAGACATCCTTCTTTTTTACAATTCCACCAGGAACAGCTGCCTTGACAGTTACTATAATCTGATCACCCAATGAGGCATAACGCCTCCCGGTTCCACCGAATACATGAATACAACGAACTTTTTTTGCACCACTATTATCGGCAACAACCAGATTTGTTTCTTTCTGGATCATCCTGTTTCAAACTTTATTAAATGTAAAAAAACCCTTTCTTACTTTGCTTTTTCAACAATTTCAACCAAACGGCAACTTTTTCTTTTGCTTAATGGACGACACTCAACAACTTTAACAAGGTCGCCAATACCAGCTTCATTGTTTTCATCATGAGCCATCAATTTGGTCGTTTTCTTGAAATACTTCTTGTAAACAGGATGCTGTACCCTGCGCTCAATAGCAACAACGCACGCTTTATCCATTTTATCACTGACGACCTTACCTAACCAACTCTTTTTTCTGCCCCTTTCCGGAGCCTTCACTTCCTGTGATCCACTGTCCATTGTATGCTCTTCCATGTAAATAAACGGTTTTTAAGTTTGCCTACCCTCAAGCCTGGCTTGACTCGGCAGTCGCAAGTTGATGAAGCCGGTTTTTCATGCGCGCAATATCCCGTTTTGAATTGCGAAAAACCATAGGATTCTGCGGCTGCTCAATAACCTTAAAAAAATTGATATCGGCAAGCCTATCTTCAAGCTCTTTGAGCCTGTCGATCAATTCCTGTTTGCCCAGTGCCGCAATTTCATACTTTTTCATAATAAGTAACCCTCTTGTCGAATTATTTGCGCTTTAATCTTCGTAATCAGGACGAACAATGAACTTGGTCTTGATCGGTAATTTCTTAGCTGCCAAGCGGAAAGCCTCTGTAGCAACTTCTTTTGGAATACCATCAGCCTCGAACATAACTCTTCCGGGCTTAACAACTGCCACCCAAAACTCGGGAGATCCCTTACCAGATCCCATTCGTGTTTCTGCTGGCTTTTTGGTGACCGGTTTATCCGGAAATATTCTGATCCAGATTTTTCCATCTCTTTTCATAAACCGGGTCATTGCAACACGTGCAGCCTCAATCTGACGGGCAGTGATCCATGCCCCTTCGATTGCTTTCAAACCGAAAGAACCAAAAGAAACATCAGTACCACGTCCTGCATTGCCTTTCATGCGGCCTCTTTGTGTCTTTCTATATTGAACTCTCTTTGGCATTAACATACAGGCAACTCCATTCTTTTTCTTATTGTATGGTACTTGTTATTATGATCGTTTTGTTCGCTGACGACGTTTTGAACGTGCATCACGATTATCCCGACCTCTTGGACCTGAGTCACTGCGTCTTTCCTTGATTCTCTTAAGTTCATCCTCTTCAATTGCATCAATCCGCTGAACAAGAACCTCTCCCTTGTAGACCCAAACTTTTATTCCAATTGTTCCGGCAATGGTATGGGCAGTGCAGCTCGCATAATCGACATTAGCTCTTATGGTGTGAAGCGGTATCTTACCTTCTTTATATTGTTCTGAGCGTGCAATTTCTGCTCCGCCAAGACGACCGCCGCACTTGATCCTGACACCTTCTGCACCAGAGCGCATAGCCTGCTGAATCGCCTGCTTCATAGCTCTTCTGAAGGAAACACGGTTTTCAAGCTGGTAGGCAATATTATCGCCAATCAACTGTGCTTCGATTTCAGGTTTTACTACTTCAACAACATCTATTTTAACTTCTTTTCCTGTGATACGACTAAGCTCTTGTGAAAGATTGTTGATTTCCTCTCCTTTTCTTCCGACAACGGCTCCTGGTCGTGCAGCATAGATATTGATCTTGACATGTTTTGTCGTTCTCTCAATAATTATACGTGCTATACCAGCTCTCTCTTTTTTTAACCGTGCAAGAACGTAGGTACGTATTACGTGATCCTGCTTAATTTTTTCCGAAATAACCGGACTGTCATCATACCAACGTGAAGCCCAGTCTCTGATAATTCCAAGCCTGAATCCAGTAGGATTAACTTTCTGACCCAATGCGCTCTCCTTGTTTTATTTTGTTACTGGATTTTGAACCTTATCAATGACAATTGTCAGATGATTCGATCTTTTACGAATCCTGAATGCTCGTCCCATAGGGGCCGGAAGCGTTCTTTTCAATGTTGTTCCTTCGTCAACAAAAATAGTCTTGACGAAAAGTTCCTGGTCACTAACCCTTTCATCAGGATTCAGCTGTGCATAATTTGCAACTGCTGATTTTAGCGTCATCATAACATTCCTTGAGGCCGCTTTCGTTGAATTAAGAAGAATTGCCTTTGCCAGATCAACCTGCTTACCTCGAACCAGGCCTGCCACAAGACGCATTTTTCTTGGCGAAGTTGGCGTATCCCTTAATATTGCTTTAGCTTGCATGATATCCTTTACCCTTTCGCGTTTTTCAATTTATTTTTTTCTTGGTGCTGATCCACCTTTTTCGGCCTTTCCACCACCAGCATGGCTGCGAAACGATCTCGTCGGGGCAAATTCTCCAAGCTTGTGACCTACCATATTATCACCTACATAAACCGGTACATGACTTTTGCCATTATGTACAGCGACTGTATGACCGACAAAATCAGGGGAAATCATTGAACTTCTGGACCAGGTCTTGATAACCTTTTTTTCACCGTTTGCATTCATATCAAGGATCCGCTTTTCCAGTTTTATATCAATGAACGGTCCCTTTTTAAGTGATCTTGGCATAATTTCTCTGCTTGTTGTTGTTAACCGCTATAGTTATTTGGCGTTTCTGCCACGTACAATCAATTTTTGTGAAGCCTTTTTCTTGTTTCTCGTCTTCAGACCCTTTGCGAGCTGACCCCATGGTGACATAGGATGCTTTCTTCCACCGCCTGATTTCGACTTACCTTCACCACCGCCCATCGGGTGATCGACAGGGTTCATCGCCATACCTCTTGTCTGAGGACGAATACCAAGCCAGCGACTTCTTCCTGCTTTACCAAGGACAACATTTTCGTGATCGGTATTGCCTACAACACCTATTGTAGCACGACATTCCACTCTTAGTTTGCGTATTTCACCTGAAGGTAGCTTGAGTGTAACATAATCACCTTCACGTGCCGCAAGTACTGCAAAACCTCCAGCTGATCTTACTATCTGACCACCCTTTCCGGCTTTCATCTCGATATTATGAATATCAGTGCCTAGCGGTATGTTTTTCAGCGGCATGGTATTGCCGGTCTTTATTTCCACCTTGTCACCGCTCTCTACCTTATCACCAACATTTAAACCTTTCGGGGCGAGAATATAACGTTTTTCTCCATCATTATAATGCAATAATGCAATTCTTGATGAACGATTTGGATCATACTCAATAGCAGCAACTGTAGCCGGGACTCCATCCTTGTTGCGTTTAAAGTCGATAATCCTGTAATGCCTCTTATGTCCGCCTCCTCTATGCCTTGAAGTTTTCCTTCCTGCACTGTTGCGACCACCCGATTTTTTTAGTGAAACAAGCAACCCTTTCTCAGGTGTGCTTTTCGTGATTTCATCGAATGCAGGGTATGACATGAATCTCGACCCTGGCGTTACCGGCGCTAATTTCCTTATAGCCATTTGAATGTATGATCTATCCTTTTTATGATTTCTATCCTTCGCTCTGCTGGGCTGAACCTGAGTAATAATCTATTGACTGATCTTTTTCAAGAGTGATTATAGCCTTTTTCCAGTCACTCTTTTTACCAGTTACCAACCCCTTTCTTGTATTCTGGCTACGTGATTTACCGAGACAGTTTACTGTGCGAATCGACTTTACTTCAACACCAAATTTTTTCTCTACTGCTTTCTTTATATCAGTCTTGTCTGCATCTGGTTTTACGATGAAGACATACTGTCCTTTTTTCTCTGTCAGCCCGGTACTTTTTTCTGTCAACCAAGGGCGCAACAACGGGTTTTTCATCTCATTAACTCCTTTTTCTGGAAAACTGCAGTTACCCTAATGTATCTTCAATTGTTTTCAACGCGGTCTTCTGAACAAGTACCGTATGGCTTTGGAGAATATCGTACGTTGATGCCTTATCGGCGGTCATAATATTAAGCACCTCAATATTTCTACCCGATCTTGCTATGATCATATCATACTCAGGTGTCAGCATCAAGGTTTTTTTCTGTGAAAGACCAAGGTTTTTCAAAATATCGGCAAATGGTTTTGTCTTTATCTGTTCAAACCTGAAATCTTCAACAACAAGAATTTGACCGGCTTTTGCTTTTGAGCTCAAAGCGGACCTTCTTGCCAGTAGTTTTACCTTCTTGTTAACTTTCTGGTCGTATGCATGAGGAGTCGGGCCGAATATTGTTCCACCACCTATATTGAGTGGTGAACGACTGGAGCCCTGACGTGCATTACCTGTACCTTTCTGACGCAATGGCTTTCTGCCTCCACCTCTAACCTCACCACGCGTTTTCGACTTGTGAGTTCCTTGTCTTTTATGCGCAAGAATCGACTTTACATCGAGATACATCGCATGTTCTGATATTTCAGCGCCGAATATATCATCACGGAGCGTGACTACTTCCCCGGTTTCAGTGCCGCCGGTATTTAAGACTTTAAGTTCCATAGCTTCGTGCATTCAGCTTTACTTTTTTGTAGAAACAATCTTTACATAGGAATTTCTTGGCCCCGGCACAGATCCCTTTATAACAATAAGATTTGATTCCGGCATAATCTTGAATATCTCCAGATTCCTGACTGTAATATTATCAGATCCCATGCGTCCTGCCATTCTGGTTCCCTTGAAAACTCTCGATGGATCAGATGAACCACCTACGGATCCTGGTGCTCTCTGTCGGTCAGACTGGCCATGTGTTCTTTGACCGCCACTGAAATTGTGACGTTTCATGACACCGGCAAAACCTTTACCTTTAGAAACACCGAGAACATTGACTTTCTCCCCTTCTTTAAACGACTCAACGCTTACAGAACTGCCTAACTGAAGGTCTTGATTGAGTTCAGTAAAATCGAACTCAGCCAATTTAAAGCCCGGTGCTACTCCTGCCTTTTTATAATGACCCTGTAAAGGTTTGCTTACCTTTTTTTCCTTTCTTTCACCAATACCAACCTGATAAGCATCGTAACCGTCTTTATCAACGCTTTTAACCTGTGTCACAAAGCATGGACCTGCCTGGATAATCGTGCAGGATACTGCTTCGCGTTTATCATTAAATAAACGGGTCATGCCGATTTTCTTTCCAAGAATCGCACCCATAGGAGTTATCTCTATTCTAATTCTTTAAGACTTAATTTCAACATCAACACCACTAGGCAGCTCTAACTTCATGAGCATATCAATGGTTCTTGATGTCGGGTTTATAATTTCGATTAACCTCTTATGAGAGGAAAACGAAAACTGCTCACGAGATTTCTTATCAACATGTGGAGACCGGTTTACGGTATACACATGTGACTTTGTAGGCAGCGGTATTGGACCAAAGATGATCGCATCCGTCTGCTTGACGACATCAATAATCCTTAAAGCCCACTTATCAACCAGACTATGGTCGTAAGACTTGAGCTTGATTCTTATCTTTTGCTGTACAGCCACTTGTCAACCCTTTTTCGTGTTATCAATAAAAAATGGGACGGGTTTTTAATGCCCCGTCCCGGGACGCCATACAATTTCTTATTCGATGATCTTGGTTACAGAACCCGCACCGACGGTACGACCGCCCTCACGAATTGCGAAACGCAGACCTTCATCCATTGCAATAGGTGCAAGTAACTCAACATCCACACCCAGGTTGTCGCCTGGCATAACCATTTCGACACCTTCAGGCAATGTTACAGATCCTGTTACATCTGTTGTACGGAAGTAAAACTGAGGACGATAGCCGTTAAAGAACGGAGTATGACGTCCACCTTCTTCCTTTTTAAGAATATAGACCTGAGCATTGAACTTGGTGTGCGGCTTGATTGTTCCCGGTTTGGCAATAACCATTCCACGCTCTAGTTCTGTTTTATCAACACCTCTGAGAAGAAGACCTGCGTTATCACCAGCCTGACCTTCATCAAGAAGTTTCTGGAACATTTCGATACCGGTAACTACTGATTTACGAGTCGGTTTAATACCAACGATTTCAACTTCTTCGTTGATCTTGATACGACCTCTTTCAATTCTTCCAGTTCCAACAGTACCACGACCGGAAATAGAGAACACATCTTCAACAGGCATCAAAAAAGGCTTGTCTACGTCACGTACAGGCTCAGGAATGAAATCATCAACTGCATTCATAAGCTCGATAATTGATTTTTCTGCCTCTGGATCTCCTTCAAGAGCCTTTAAAGCAGAACCCTTAATGATCGGAATATCATCACCAGGGAAATCATATTGACTCAAAAGCTCTCTAAGCTCAAGCTCAACAAGCTCGATAAGTTCTGGATCAGCAATATCAACCTTGTTCAGAAATACAACAAGCGATGGAACGTTAACCTGACGTGCAAGCAAAATGTGCTCACGTGTCTGTGGCATAGGTCCATCAGTACCGGCTACAACAAGAATAGCACCATCCATCTGGGCAGCACCTGTAATCATGTTTTTAATGTAGTCAGCGTGACCTGGACAGTCGATATGCGCGTAGTGGCGCTTTTTTGTCTGGTATTCAACGTGTGCAGTTGAAATGGTAATACCGCGTTCTCTCTCTTCTGGAGCCTTATCGATACTTCCAAAGTCACGCTGCGTTGCAAGACCTTGCTTAGCAAGAACCGAAGTAATTGCAGCAGTCAAGGTTGTCTTACCATGATCAACGTGACCTATGGTACCTATATTTACGTGGGGTTTATCCCTTTTGTAGGACTCTTTTGCCATAACTTATCTCCGTACGGTTATCTTTATTGTTTGTAGTAGTAAAAACTGATAGTCTGCCTGTTTGCCTAGTCTGAATCCTTGCTTACCCTTTTCTCCTGCAAAGCTTCCGCGATGTTGCGAGGAACTTCGCGATAACATTCAAACTCCATCGAATAATTAGCTCTGCCCTGACTCATCGACCGCAGATCAGTTGAGTACCCGAACATTGCTGAAAGTGGAACCTTTGCATGAACAAACTGAGCTCCGGCTCTCTGACCCATACCTTCAATATGACCACGACGACTTGATAGATCACCCATAACGTCACCAAGATACTCCTCAGGAGTTATGACTTCTACTTTCATTATCGGCTCAAGCAAAACTGGATCAGCTTTTTTGGCTGCACCCTTGAAACCGATGGAACCTGCTATCTTGAAAGCCATTTCAGAGGAGTCAACCTCATGATACTTACCATCAAACAAGGTAACCCGTATATCCTGCATAGGATAACCAGCAACTACTCCACTCTTCATGGCCTGCTGCACACCAGCGTTTACCGCAGGAATATATTCTCGAGGTATTACACCGCCCTTTACTGCATCAACAAATTCGTATCCCTTTCCTTCCTCAAGCGGCTCGACATTAATATTAACCAGACCGAACTGACCTTTACCACCTGACTGACGAACAAATTTACCTTCGAAGTCAACTGATTTTCTGATGGTCTCACGGTAAGCTACCTGTGGCTGACCAACGTTTGCCTCAACTTTAAACTCTCTCTTAAGCCTGTCAACAAGAATCTCAAGATGCAGTTCACCCATACCGGCAATCAAGGTCTGACCAGTCTCATCATCAGTTTTAACTTTAAATGTAGGGTCCTCTTCCGCAAGCTTTGCGAGAGACATTCCAAGCTTGTCCGAATCGGCCTTAGTTTTAGGCTCAATTGCAATTTCTATAACCGGTTCAGGGAAAATCATCTTTTCAAGAACCACCGGATTATTTTCATCACAAAGGGTATCACCAGTCCTGACATCCTTTAATCCTACTGCAGCTGCAATGTCGCCACAATAAACGCAATCTATATCCTCTCTCTTATTTGAATGCATCTGAAGCACACGACCAATTCTCTCTTTTTTGCCAGTCATGGTATTAAGCACATAACTGCCAGCTTTTAGAAAACCGGAATAAACCCTGAAAAATGTGAGCTTGCCTACGAATGGATCGGTGGCAATCTTAAAAGCAAGAGCAGCAAATGGCTCCTCATCTTTAGGTTCGCGACTTATTGACTCCTCAGTTCGCGGATGATGACCCTCAACAGCACCGACATCAACAGGTGAAGCAAGGTATTCCACGACTGCATCAAGCATAAACTGCACACCCTTGTTTTTGAAGGATGACCCGCAAAGCACCGGAATAATGGTGACTTTCAGTGTTGCCTGGCGTAAAACATTTCTAATTTCTTCTTCTGTAATCTCCTCGCCATTCAAATACTTTTCAAGAAGAGTATCATTATGCTCGGATACAGCTTCAAGCATATTAATGCGCCATGTTCTTGCCTCATTCTGCAAGTCATGAGGAATCTCTACCTCGTTATAGGTGCTACCGTCTTCTTTATCATAAATGATTCCTTTCATTCTGATAAGATCGACGAAACCAGCAAAAATCTCGCCTTCACCAATCGGTATCTGCAGAGGAACCGGATTGGCTGAAAGCCTCTCTTTTATAGCTTTTACCGTATCGAAAAAGTTAGCGCCTGTCCTATCCATCTTGTTGACGTAGGCAATCCTCGGTACACCATATTTATTAGCCTGACGCCAGACCGTCTCTGACTGCGGCTCAACTCCACCAACAGCACAAAAAAGCGCTACAGCACCATCAAGGACACGCAGTGAACGCTCAACCTCAACAGTAAAGTCAACGTGACCAGGCGTGTCGATTATATTAATTCTGTGATTAATACCTGTATAGTTTCCAAACTTTGGAGACCAAAAACAAGTTGTAGCCGCTGAAGTAATTGTAATACCACGCTCTTTTTCCTGATCCATCCAGTCCATTGTCGCGCCACCTTCGTGCACTTCACCCATACGATGCAAACGACCTGTGTAATAGAGAATCCTCTCTGTTGTTGTCGTTTTTCCGGCATCAATGTGAGCCATGATACCAATGTTGCGTACTTTATCTAAATCAACCAGCCGTGCCATAACAATATTTTTGTCCTTTTATACCAACAACTTAGAATCTGAAATGAGCAAATGCCTTATTGGCATCAGCCATTCTATGAACCTCATCACGTTTTTTCACAGATGCACCCTGCTCGTTTGCAGCATCCATCAATTCAGCAGCAAGCTTTTCTGCCATTGATTTGCCGCCGCGCTTTGCGGCATACATTTTAAGCCAGCGAAATGCCAACGCACCTCTTCTTGAAGCTTTAACCTCCATAGGTATCTGATACGTAGCACCACCAACCCTCTTACTGCGAACCTCAACGACCGGCGCAATGTGCGACATAGCCTTGCGATACACCTCTAAAGGATCCTCACCAGTCATTTTTTCGGCAATAATAGCAAAAGCATCATAAACAATCTTTGTCGCCACTGCTTTTTTACCATCAAGCATTACAGCATTGATAAAACGGGCAACACTTTCATCCCCGTAACGAAAATCAACACCTATCCTCTTATAGCCACCTTTTTTCGGCATATTCTTCTATGAATTTATGATTGGACCTATCTGCCTTTACCCTTGACAGGAGCAGCTGCACCAGCTTTCGGCTGCTTGGCCCCATACTTGGATCGACTCTGCTTACGATCGGCAACACCGGACGTATCCAGCGAACCGCGCACGATATGATAACGAACACCAGGAAGATCCTTTACCCTGCCGCCTCTAATCAAAACGATTGAATGCTCCTGCAGGTTATGACCCTCTCCAGGGATATACGCTGTAACCTCAATCTTATTGGACAACCTTACACGCGCAACTTTCCGTAACGCTGAGTTTGGTTTTTTTGGTGTAGTCGTGTAAACACGAGTACAAACCCCGCGCTTTTGCGGACACTTATCAAGCGCCGGTGACGCTGTTTTTGATGCTTTTACACTTCTTCCGAGCCTGATGAGCTGCTGAATCGTCGGCATACTGAAACTCTCTTTCTATTTAAAAACCTCTGATTACAAAAAACGCAATCCTAAAAATCCATAAGGACAGTCAATGTAAGAGAATTATAAAAAAAAACAAAACCTAAATCATCATTTTTGTTCTCTTGAGAAAAAACAATCTCTTAACTCCATTTCCATGGTACTTTGGTTATAAAACACCCGAAACCGCCTATAATAAGGGCTGTTAGTTTAAAAGGGCAAACATGCAGACCGCCGCAGACAATATCACTCATGTTGTATTCTTACACCTTTTTTGGTATTGGACGGTTTCTCTGAAAGAGCATAGTAACCTTACCGCCCACTATCATCAACAGCGCTAATGAAAACGCACTAAATGATAGTATGCGACCGTTTTCAAATCCGTTCCGGTCATAGATAAAACTAACTTCCCTGCTACCTTTGGGGATGATGACACCACGCAGCATTCCATTTACTTTTATCGACAAAGCGCGCTTCCCGTCTATCGTTACTTTCCAGCGAAGAGGATAAAAGATTTCACTGACCACCAGAAATGCTTCGTCTTGAGCTGAAACCTTTAGCAGCATCGATTCTGGGGTTTTTTCAATCGATGAAACCTTCCCTGCTGCAAATGTCCGGGTTCCTGTCCATTGAGAGCTATCAATATAAGCCTCATCCAAAGTTGCATGCTCATCAATAAGCTTTGCAAACAATGCTTCATCACTCTTCAGTGCTGTAACACGACCTGCGAACCATGCCCTAGGAGCTGATCCCTGAAGCGTATAGACATACGCATTTTGTGCGCCGTTTACCACATGGAACGAACCGGTTTTAACCAACTCCAGTGCCGGATGTACCATAGGTTCAGAACTTATGATGTAAACAACATTAAGCATTCTCAAAATATTAAGACTCGCCAGGTTTTCAGTTTTTGCAAGAAATTCTTCATACAACTTTAATTTAGCTGGATGGTATCCTCCTACCGATTCAATCCCAAAAAGGGCAAACTTGTTTTCCATAAACAGCGACCCTGCGGGATATATCCTGAACAACCCTTTCCTTGAAGCTAGATAACGTGTAATGTCATCATGGCGGAAGGCGCCATCCACAGTTTTGGTATCGGCAAGAACAGGTGAGCGAAGTGAGTCGGCAGATGGATAAATTATCTGCATATCTATCCAGATTATATCAGCTAGTGATATAAGGATCAGCACCGAAATCAATACCTTCCTGGAAAGCAAGTTTCTCATATATAAGAAGAGCAACCCTACTGAAAAAGCGACCGCAAGAATAACAAAAAGAAAACTTTCTTTGAGGTTATCCCACCTCACTTTATTGACCATAAAGGCCATATCAAGGCTTTCAACGGAAGTCGTGGGAAAAAGTGCCCGAAAAAACGCCTCAATTCCATGCTCAAACATCGTAAACAGGAAAACAAACACTGCAATAAGAATGGCTGTTATTTGAAGAGTCTTTTTCATTTTATCCGCCTTACACTGCAGCAATTCGTTCAGTCCAATTGCCGCAAAAAAAGATAGAATCATGTAAACCATGATAAGCGCCATCGAGGGAACCCTGAATTTGCTGAATAATGGTGCTGTGTAGTAAAACAGATTAAATACCGGGCTAAAAAAACTTCCAAACGACAAAAGCAGGAAAAGCAGCAATCCGCCAGATAAAAACCAGGTTAAAGGGCTTTTCCTGCTTATGACAGCGCCGCTAATGGCAAGAAAGAGTACGACAATTCCTGCATAATGAGGAAAGTCTGTAAATGGCATAAACCCCCAGTAGGTAACACCTCCAAAACCAAAGATTCCCGGAACAAGAAAGGTCAGGAGTTCCAGCGGATGCATTGACCAAAGGGTAGCATACTCCCATGATGCGCCTCCTCCGTCAGCAGCTCCTCTTACTGAATAAGCGGCATATTGTAATGCTGGAAAATAAATTGCAGCTGTCATGGCTATTCCACAGGCCAAGGCAACCAACAGAAGTAACAAAAGTCGAATGTTTTGGTTAAGCGAATACCGTCGTGAAATAATCAGGAACAGAATAAAAGGCAACATAAGCATCCATGAGTAGTAAGCGATCTGAACATGAGCCCGTTGCAACTGAAGCCCTGCAATTAGAGCAAGAATACCGGCATCAGCCAACCCTTGCCGCTGTATGAGCCGCAGCGCAGACCAGAGCATCCAGGGCATGTAAGCCGCTGTCATAAGCTGACTTCCATGACCATGAACAAGCATGGCGGTCATATAGGGATTCAGCATAAAAACTGCCCCTCCGAAAAACGCATAAAGCGCGTTCAGTCTATACTCACGCAACAATAGAAATAATCCAAATCCTGCAAATACCAGATGAAGTAACTGCAAAAAAATACCATCGGCATGAAAGAGACTAAAAAATGCGTTTGGAAAATAGAGACCACTAAGATAGCTGAAAGCCTCTACGGTCGGCATTCCCGAAAAAATCCAAGGTTGCCAGAGTGGATAGGTGCCGGTTGCCTCTTGAACCCGGTCAAGAGCAATCGTTGACGCCAAAGGAATCAGACTGTCGGGTGCAACCAAAATTTTAGACAGAAAAACAAGCGGGTAAAACAAAAATATTGCCAGAACCGAATATCCGGCAAAAACGATAAGAAACAGCAGGATGGTTTTCTTCACAACGTTATAGCTTTGTTTCCTTATTAATAAAGGGTATGAATTTGAAAATAATCTCTCTTTCTTCATGTTCCAGCTTCAACATCAACATCAATATGGAATAACTGAAAACAGAAAGAAGTGCGCCGGTCAATAATCCGGTAACTATCGAAAGACTCAGCAACCAGGGACGCGCAACCATCAGGAGTGCTGCTGTACAGAGACCTGCTGCAAAAGGCTTCCATAATGCTTTTCCGAAAGGATGAATCTTCAAGAGAGTGTATACCTCGATAAGCCGGATAGATGAAAGGATTAAAAAAACAAGTAATGTTGCCAAGGCGGCACCGTTTATCCCCATCTGCGGTATCAATATCAGGTTTAGTGCAACCTGCAACCCAAGTGCCCCTAAGGCATTGAAAAGACTGAGCCGTGCATAACCTGTCATAGCCAACACTGTCGAAGAGAGGCCAAAACAGACCTGCAGAAACGATGCCGATGTCAACAATATAAGAGCGTTACTTCCAGCTGTAAACCGAGTACCGAAAATTCCAAGTACTGTTTCGGGAAGAAGCATGAAAAGTATAACCGGCGGAACAACAATCCCAAGAATCCAGCGAGTCACCATTTTATAGATTCTTCCTATCTCAGCATTGTCACTCCCGGTATGGAGTGCAGCTATCATGGGCGCTGCAATGCCGGCAAAAGCCAAAAGTACGGCTCGGATAAGGCCAGCTGTTCTGGCAGCAGGATGATAAAGCCCAACGGTTGCTGTATCGGTGAGCATACCGAGCATCACGACATCGAGCCAGTGCGTGATCATACTCAACAGCGAGACTACCATAAAAGGTAATGCATAAAGCATCATACTTCTGTCTGATCCGGCACGAATAATATCTCGTGTCAATACACCGCTGATTTTCGACAAATAGGGGCGAATCCAGATAAATGCGAGCGTTGCCGACAGTGCAAAAGGGAAAAAAAGAGCCGCTTTCTGTCCTGCAGTGAATCGGAATAGGAGTGTTAAAAGAAGCAACAAAAGTGGATTAACTATCTGGGTAGCAATGATTTTAGGTTGAAGCTTCTTGTATCCCTGAATTGCATGTCCATAAAGCATTGTAGCTACATTAAAGGGTATAGCCGCTGCATAACAACAGAGAGTGAGTTGCAACAAATGGCTTCCGTTAAGCATTATGGCTATATGACCGGAAAAGAGAAACAGAAGTAGTGCAACAAGGAGAGAAAGAAACAGACTGGTTTTAAGGGCAGAACTGATAACAGCCCTTTGACGGAGTGAATCACCGCAATTAATACTCACAAAGCGCAATAATCCTGAATCAAGTCCGGCTACAGCAAGTACCTCTGAAATCTGAATAACAGCAACAGCTAGAGCGTAAGTGCCGAGAGCATCAGCATCAAACACTCTGGCGACAAGGAGGTTAAACCCGAACCGGGAGGCCTGTCCGAAAAGAAGTCCTGCAAAGGAAAACCCTGCCTGACCTGCAATTATATTATTGCGGTTCAAAGCGAATGCTCCTGATAAGCGTTCTGCAATTCCTGAACCATTGTTGCTGCAAGTGCATCCCAACTGTGTTGTCGGGCAAATGCCTGTCGTGCCTCTTTGCGCTTATCGGCTATAGCTTCCGGGACCATACGGATGAATTCTTCATGAGATGCTGCAATATGAACAACTTCTCGCGCTCTGTATACTGCGCTGCAGTAGTTCATAGAAAGCACCGGTACACCAGAAGCACTATATTCATAAAGCTTGTTGGGATGAGAAACCCCTTTAAGCTCATTACTCAATAGAGGCATCAATGCAAGATCGAAGTGCTGTACCCAAGCCGGCAGTTGCAAGTAATCCACTTTGCCTGCATAAAAAACATTTGGCATCACGTTCAGGGTTATCTGTTTTTTCCACCAGCCCCGTTCATAAGCCGGACCGATAAGAACAATCGAGTACTCGGGCCATGATTTTGCCGTAGCTGCAACGAGATCAGTATCAAGCCAGTCCATGGCTCCTACATAGCCGAGAATCGGTTTCTTCAACCCTGATAGTCCTGCCGGCAGTTGATGACATGGAGTGGCGAAATGACTGAACTCAACACCGTTGCCAAGATCTATACATGGTATATAAGGCGGCACCGGAAGGCGGTCTGTAAGCTCCGGGCTCACACTGAAAAGCAGGTGAACGCTTGCAAGGTAGGTTTCCAGATACCCTTTGAGCCATGGTGGAGTCCCGGGAAAAGAAAGATGATCATCGTTGGCATCATAAAACCTGAACCTACATTGCATGAAGGCGGCCACCTTTCCCCAGTAGACATTGCTCAGACCTATGATTCTTTCTCTGGATGCAAATCTGAGAACAGTAATCCAGAATAACATCAGAACAATCCCGGGCAGCGACACAAGGCTACGGAACAAAGGGTTGTTGAGCAGAGCCCCTATCCTGAATGGTACACTTTTTAAAAAAGGAACACTTACTACCCAGACGTGCCCCCTTTTTACTGGTAACCAATGATGGCGACGCCCTATAGTATAGGGTTCAATAAAGAGAATTCGCCAATTTTCCGGAAACCTCGCAAGAAGACGCTGCTTACGTGTTGAGAGAAAATCCCATTGAATCTCAGAAAACCAGACAAGACTGTAGGATTGTTGAGACGGTATTCCGCTATTGAACGGCAAGTTCATAAATCTGTACTTTTTCAAACAATGCCCGCAGAAGCGGTTTAAATCCTGTAAGATAAAACAACAGGGGACGGATACGAAACTCCTCGCTTCTGACAACCATAAAGCCCGCGCGGGTAAAAAGAGAGAGCGCTGAGCGTCGACTCATTTCATGAAAATGATCCGGGCTTGAAAGAAATAGCGGTTTCCTGAGAGGCATCGAAACAAAAAGCCGGGAACGATCACCATTTATGAGCTGTTTGACCTCAAGCAGTGTATGAAGAGGGTTGAAGAGGTGCTCGAGTACCTCAAAAGCAGTAACAACCCCAAAAGATCCTTCCAGTGATGCTATATCAAGATCTGCAGTTGTATTTTCGAACATACACCCGAAAAGCTGCTCAAGGGATGCGGTAATGGGAGTACGGTCTCCCAGATCAAGGCCTTTTGAACATTGAGCGCCTGATAAAGAAGAGCGGCTGATAAAGTTGACGGTTTTCCTCCAGCGCATTTTATGTGCCGGATCATTGAGATAGTGCTCATCAATGACGGTTCTGCAAGTCTTCGGCATTCTGCCGCCTCCTTGTTTTAGGGGTCCCTTGATCCTTATCTTTCTTGACTTGCCTAAAACTTCCGGCAAGTCGAAGGGGAAGCATAACTACATAACAGACCATGCCGCTCCATACGCGATACTTTGCAAGAAGCAAAATAATCCCGACACTTTTTTTTACAAGCTTCAGTAATGGATTGCCATGAAATGATGCTGAAACCTTATGCCATACCCTTGACGATGGAACATATTCAATACTCATCCCCAAATTTCCGATTCGCAGTGATAGATCAACATCTTCGGCGTACATCCTGAACGTTTCGTCAAAACCTCCAACAGCTTCAAAATCGCTGCTTCGCATGGCAAGGCAACATCCTGTAGCATATCCTGTAGTGCAGGAATGATTGAATTCAGGACTATCTTTTTTCCTGAGCCCGACATGACTGATAAGTCCGGTCGAAAGGTTGACAATCCCTCCCGCATACCAGAGAGTGTCCGGACGGTCCCGATAGAATATTTTAGGTACTGCAATTCCGACTGAGGGTTTTTTCTGCAAAGTTTCTACAAGTGGCACCAAAAAACCAGGATCAACAATGGTATCATTATTCAAAAAAATCACATAGGCAGCATGAAGTTCCATAACCCGCCTGAACCCTGCATTATTAGCAGCAGCATAGCCAATATTCGTTGGTAAAAGAAGCATCTCAATATTACCAAATGACTCCCTTATCTGCTGAATAGAGCGGTCGGTCGAGCCATTATCTACAACAAGGATTCTGCATGATGGGGAGATGACCTCCTTAAGCGAACCGAGACAGTCAAGAGTATCCTCAACACCGTTCCAGTTCAGTACAACAATCCAGGTCACATCGTACATCCGGCTTATCTCCGGAAAGATTCTTGTTCAAGAAAACTACCGGCAGCTGCAGCAAAATCCTCCCAGGAATAATCCTTGCGAAACGTTTCTATCGCTGACCGGACCGCAGTCAGATCTTTTCTTGTTTCAAGAAACTCACCGACAGCCGTTGCAAAAGCTTCGGGGGTGCAATCACGTGCAATCCATCCTGTTTCGCCATGACGGACCATTTCAGGCAATGCACCTGCCGGAGTGACAATAACAGGCAGTTTATAGCCATAGGAGAGCTGGACAACACCTGACTGTGTCGCATGTCGATAAGGGAGAACAACGGCATCAGCAGCTCCAAATAAAAGAGCACTTCGCTCACTTGAAACATAACCTGGATACATATCAACGCTGCTGCCTATACCAAGTTGCTGAATGAGCCGTTTCGTAATATAATGATCGTCTATAAACTGTCCTGCAACAACAAGCCTCAGGGATGGTTCTTTCTGCAGGATTGCAGGCATTGACCGAAGTATGATATCAAGCCCTTTATAAGCGCGTACATAACCAAAAAACAGCAGTACCGGACAACCCTCATCAAGGTTTAACTCTCTGCGGGCATAACGTCTGGAAGGTATTTCCTTTTCCGGTTCATAGGTAGGATGAAACAGGGGTAAAACATGAGTTTCAGGCACCGCAGCTTTCACCTCTTGAGAGACTGCATTAGAGAGGGTCAAAAATCCATCAGCAAAAGCTGCTAACAGCCGACGCATGAAAGGGTCGAAAAAAAAGGATTCATGGGAAGAAAAATTGTGGAGCAGCACAACCATTTTTATGCCGGTCAAACGACGCATCATATAATACAATGGTGCCAGGAGTCCTGTCCAGTAAGCGGCAAGCAGGATGTCAGGCTTCATTAACTTTATATAACGGATTGCCTGGAACCAGGAAAACGGGTTATAGAGCACCAGGGGAATCTCTGCAGAATAAACGGCATCAAGAATTTTTGCACCGTCAACAGCTCCTTTTGATATAAATTCCGGATACAGGGCCTGGAATGCTACTGGAACAACATCATATCCTCTGGCTCTAAGTGCATTTTTAAAAAGTCCGCTGAAGCGGGCTATACCACCCTTCAGGGGATAAAAGGGAGTGATAAATGCTATCCGTAACGGTTTCAATAACGCTCTTGGACAATTTTCAGACTATTGTTCTCCAAACCCCTGTTCGAAAAAATCAACCAACTGCCGAGCTGCCTCAACTGCATCCTCACCGTCAAGTTTGAGAGTCAACCTCGTTCCTTTCGGGGCAGCCAAGCTCATTACACCAATAATAGACTTGGCATTAATCTCAACGCCTTCCATTTCGATATAAAAATCTGATTTAAAACGAGATGCAAGTTTTACGACTGATGCCGCTGGCCTGGTATGAAGCCCGGCCTTGTTTTTAACTATAACTTCCTTGACAATCACAAATGTGCCGTACCTGTTTGTTTGATTAACTCTCTACGTTGAATGGCTTAGTCGTCTTTTAGAGTTTTTTCATCATTGCTGTCTCATCGCATGCCATAAGCTTGGGACAATGAGTGCAATCCCTCCATATTTTCTGAGGAAAATACTCTTTCTGAATTTCACGGTACCCGATGCGCCTGAAAAACTCATCACTCAAGGTCAAAACAAAAACCTCGCTGACACCTTCTTCTCGTAAAACCGATTCCGCCTTTTCAACCAGCAGGCGGCCTATTCCTTTCTTTTTATAACGGTTAAAGACTGCGAGTGAACGGATTTCAGCTAGTTTTAAGGTATAGAATGCAATAGCACAGCACCCTATTACCTCGCCATTATATTCGGCTACAAAAAAATTACGAATATTTTCAACAATATTGTCATCAGTACGTTCCAGCATAATTCCCTGTCGTGCATACTCCGCAGTGATAGCGGAAATTGCCGGTGCATCAGCCAGACGCGCATATCTGACGTCGAGTTCATGATGCTGCATATCTACCCGAGCCCCTCTTCCAAGGATTCAGAGCTCCTGACTCGAGCCGATACCTCTTTCCAAAGTTCATCCTTCAGTTCCTTGAGTCCCTGTCCTGACACACTCGAAATTGGAAGCACTTTTATTCCTGCTTCAAAAATTGGAATTTCAAACCCTTCGGGAGCAATATCCATTTTTGTTACAACTACTACCCGTGGCTTGTCGAGCAGTGACCGCTCAAATTTTTCAAGCTCACCAAGAAGTGTCCGATATTCTACCATAATATCCAAGGCATCGACCGAAACCAGAATGGCAAGTATTTTGGTACGTTCAATATGACGAAGAAACTGCAGGCCAAGGCCCTTTCCCTCTGCTGCGCCCTCAATAATTCCAGGTATGTCGGCCATCACAAAAGACTTGTACTCCTCATAACGAACAATACCTAAATTTGGTACTAATGTGGTGAATGGATAATCAGCAATTTTTGGTTTCGCCGCGCTGATCACGGAAATAAGCGTAGACTTTCCGGCATTTGGAAAACCAACCAACCCCACATCAGCCATAAGCTTCAGCTCCATTTCGAGGGTCAGTTCTTCACCCTTCTGACCTGGCTCTGCATATCGGGGAGCCTGACGAGTAGGTGTGGCAAAATGCTGGTTTCCACGACCGCCTTTCCCGCCTTTTGCGATTAATATTTCCTGATCTTCACCAGTCAAATCAGCAATGATCTCATGGGTTTCTGCATTTCTGACAATCGTACCACAAGGCACATCTATAACAATATCACCACCATCTTTTCCGGTTTTTCTGGCTCCCTGTCCGTGTACACCTCGAACAGCGATATACTTCTTTTTATACTTGAAATCCAGAAGAGTTGTCAGCTGTCGGTTAGTTCTCAGCCATACATGACCTCCTCGACCTCCATCACCGCCATCAGGTCCCCCCTTAGGAACAAATTTTTCCCTGCGAAAACTGACACAACCTTTTCCGCCGTCTCCGGCTTGAACAAAAATGGACGCACTATCAACAAACTTCACTCACACACCTGCCTTTTGAATAATCTTTCCCTTTAACTATTTTCATGAACAACATCTTAACCATAATAACTTATGACACCATCTCATTCTGGCAAACCAGCTATTGAGGAACTTATATCTCGGCTTGAGGAAATAACCCGAAATATTGAAAATCCAGAAACCGGCCTTGAAAAATCTATATCACTCTATGAAGAGGGGCTTAACATTGCCGACAACTGTAAAAAAAGGCTGCAGGAAGCCCGAAAAAAAATAGAGGTTATAAATCCTGAACTCGCTAAGACCTGGCCGGATACTCCACGCACCAAAGACCTCTTCGACAGCGTATCCTGAAACAGATCACATTTCAAGTTTCTTCAAGAGCACATCATTGACCATCTGGGGATTTGCCTTTCCTTTCATCCGGCTCATGCACTGCCCGACAAAAAATCCAAGCAGCTTCGTTTTACCTCCGCGATAGGCTGCAAGCTGGCCTGGATTAGCCTCTAAAATTTCATTGACAACAACCTCTATCGCACCTGTATCTGAAACTTGAGCAAGCCCTTCCCGTTCAACAATCTCCAATGCACTTTCGACACTCTGCTGCATCAGTTCAAAAACCTGCTTGGCAATAGTATTACTGATCATCCCATCACCAATAAGACGAACCAACCCGCCAAGCCTTTCAGGTTCAATTGAAAACTCAGCAATATCAAGATACTTTTCTTTCAGTGTACGCATTACCTCCCCCATCACCCAGTTCGAAGAGGCCTTTGTATCGCCTGAAACCCTAACTGTCTCTTCAAAATAATCAGCGACTTCCCTTTCGACTGTAAGTACAGCGGCATCATACGTCGGAATGGCATACTCTGCGACAAAACGGTTGGCACGAATTTCCGGAAACTCAGGAAGTTCACTTTGCATTCGATCAAGCATTTCCTGATCTACAAGCACCGGAATCAGATCAGGATCCGGGAAATAACGATAATCATGAGCAAACTCTTTTCCCCTCATTGAACGGGTCTCACCCTTGTCTGCATCCCAGAGTCTGGTTTCCTGCACAATGACACCACCGCTTTCAAGTATATCCTGATGCCGACCAGCCTCATACTCTATGGCTTTTTCAACATTCTTGAACGAGTTCATATTCTTGATCTCAGTTCGGGTGCCGTACTCCGTTGCACCAACAGGACGCAATGATACGTTTGCATCGCATCGCAGGCTTCCTTCCTCCATATTGCCATCCGAAATACCAAGGTATTTAACAATCTGCCGCACTTTCTGGAGGTATGCTGACGCCTCTTTCGGTGTACGCATATCAGGATAACTGACTATTTCAAGCAATGGTACACCGCTTCGATTGAGGTCGATATAGGTATCCTCACCGATATCGTGAATGGACTTTCCGGCATCCTCTTCTATATGAATTCTGATCAGCCTTATAACTTTTTCGCCCTCGCCAGCATCAATCAAGAGAACTCCTTCACTGCAAATTGGCTCTTCAAACTGCGAAATCTGATACCCTTTCGGCAAATCAGGGTAAAAATAGTTTTTTCTGGCAAGAACCGAACTTGATGCAATGGTGCATCCCATTGCAAGACCAAGTTTAACCGCATCTTCAACTACTTGACGGTTGAGCACAGGCAGGGCTCCCGGAAGAGCAAGACAAACAGGGCATACATTACTATTGGCCGGTTTACCAAATAGTGCTGAACATCCGCAAAAAGCTTTACTGGCAGTATTAAGCTGACAATGGACCTCAAGGCCCACCACTAATTCATACTTCATTGCAAAAATTAACGTTATTGAAAAACACCGGCGGGTTTACACCGAAGTGTTTCATGCTTATAAAAAAACTTTTCAGTATTGCTGATAGGAAAACTTTTGCCCGCCTACTGTGGCTTCTGCCATTACTCCCGCCTTAGGAAGAACAAAAACTGCTACGCCATTAGAATAATCGGTATTCGTTGCCATCCCTGTTGTAATAACGACTGCAGCTACCTGGGCATTCAGCTCAAAGTTACCTTTTTTGAAATCGTCAAAAGTCGTTTTGTCCTTAAAAAAAATAATTTCAGAAAATGACTGGCCTCCCAACTGTGGTCCCACATTGAGTTGGGTGATGGTTGAATGTCCTACAAGATTATTAAGCTCATAGACATAGCCATTGCCATGCCCCCCTCCTACTATCATAAATCCGCCCTTGTACACATCTGAAAAGACAACATAACCATAAGCTTTTTCAAAATAACGTTCCAGTGAAGGCGCATTTTTCCTAAAGTACTCCACAGCCCCTTTCGCATGATCCTGCTCGGCAGGGTCCCAACCGGCCTGAACTGTAGAATAAAACATTCCGGCAAGCAAAAACACAAGGGCACTTAATTTCATTATCTTCATCATTGACGCTTATTTATTATTTAATAAAATCTCAGCATAGAAAACATACAATGATACGCAACGAGTAATGTACAATTTTCGCCCCAATAAATCACCCTCCTGCCTCAAGCTCTCTCTTCAGCGCTTCCCGCTCTATTTCAAGACGACGTATCTCCCTGTTGATCCTGTCCAGTTCCTCTGGACTGCTGTCTATTTCCAACCTCAAACGCGAAGATGCCTCATCAATTAAATCAATTGCCTTATCGGGCAAAAAACGATCAGATATATATCGGTTTGACAGTTCTGCCGCTGCAACAATAGCTGCATCCTTTATACGCACACCGTGATGAATCTCATATTTTTCTTTTAAGCCGCGTAAAATGGAAACCGTATCCTCAACACTGGGCTGGTCGACCAGTACGGTCTGAAACCTCCGCTCAAGAGCTGCATCTTTTTCGATATGCTTGCGGTACTCATCAAGCGTTGTGGCCCCTATACAGCGCAGTTCTCCACGGGCCAGCGCAGGCTTGAGAATATTGGCCGCGTCCATTGAGCCCTCGGCAGAACCAGCACCGACAAGCAAATGTATTTCATCAATAAAAAGAATAATCTCGCCAGCTGATGACTGAACCTCACGGACAACCGCCTTCAGGCGTTCTTCAAACTCCCCGCGAAACTTCGCTCCTGCAACCAGCTGAGCAATATCGAGCGCTGCAATCTGTTTGCTCTTAAGGTTTTCAGGAACATCACCGGCTACAATTCGCTGCGCTATACCCTCTACCAAAGCTGTCTTGCCTACGCCAGGATCCCCAATCAATACTGGATTGTTCTTTGTCCTTCTACTGAGAATCTGGAGTACTCTGCGAATTTCCTCATCACGACCTATGACAGGATCGAGTTTACCCTTGCGGGCCTGATCGTTGAGGTTACGGGAATATTTTTTCAGTGAATTATATGTTTCTTCCGCGCTCTGACTGGTAACGCGCTGTGTTCCCCTGATGGTGGTGAGAACCTTGAGAATTGCGTTACGGTTAATACCCGAATCCTGCAGCATACGCGAAACATTCAGGCCAGCTTCACTCATAGCAATAAGCAGGTGTTCCGAGCTGATATAATCATCCTTAAGCTTTTCGGCTTCCTTCAGCGCCACGTCAAAAACCTTTCCGAGATTCTGCGAAAGATACTGACCCGTTGCTGATGCGCCCGTAACCCTCGGAATTCTTTCTATTTCACGGTCAAGTGCCGACAGCAGTGTCTCCGCTGGGGCTTCAAGTTTCTGGGCAATCTGTACGGCAATACTTGTTTTATCTTCAAGCATGGCCAAAAGCAAATGCTCCGGTTCAATCTGCTGATGCTGTCTGGTGCTTGCAAGCGTTGAGGCTGCCTGTAATGCCTCCTGCGCCTTTATTGTAAATTTGTTCGGATCAAATTGCATAATTCTAATTGTTTTGGTTTTCGGTTCTTAACAACCCGTTATACTCTGCTGAAGAACTTTGTCAGGGCTAAGAACCCACTAACTGTATAACAACGTGAATACCAAAAAAGTTAAAGATTGTATTACCCGGCTTACTACGCAATACCGGACAGAAAAAAAGGTTGCGACATACAATGTGATATGCCGTAACCTATAAAGAATAATATAAACCCATAAAAACTCGGGTTTTTACATTCTCCCAACTTTTATCCCATTTTACTCAGGAATTAGACTGATTTTCCTCAGGTGGTTTAGGCCAGTTTTTAATGACTGAACTTAAAACATAACGAAAAATCTGGGCACTGGTAGAAATCAATTCAGCACTTTTCTCTTGAATGTGTCGCTGAGTATCGAGCTGATCCTTAAAAAGCTCTACACTTGCAGGATCATAATTGCCCTGACTGACGTATTCATCAATAACTTCCTCTGCTTCATCAAAGGGCAAATTGAAGACCTTTAACCCAAGTTTCGCCCTTTCAAGAGAATCAAGAACTTTCTGACCTGTGTTTTGCTGCTCCATAACATTTCTGATTTTCGTCTATTAAAAGGCAACCCGTCGATCTATTAATAACGGAAATATAACATTGTTTTTCAACAAGAATAGAAAGTTAGAGCCAATCAAAGAATGCACTGAATAGACGTTACCGTGGCTTACCTCTTCCTATACCAGTCATGGTTTCTGCACACACAAAAAAAAGACCTGCCGCAAGAAAATATTGAGCCAGAGGAAGACGTTCAACCGGTTCCATTATCCATCGGGATGAAGCTGAAATATTGTTGATTTTTTCGGCGAGTTCAGTGTAAACCATATGATCCGCCTTACTGTGAAAATAAAATCCGCCTGTTTCAAGTGCCAGCATCTTAAGAGATTCCTCCCTGAAGGTTGTTTTAACAGCTTTTCCGTGTGCATCCTTCTTTACCCCTGAGCTTTCATTCAAAGGAATCTCGACTGGTGAATTCATGCCCACCCCGACAGCAAAAAAATGAGTCCCTTCTTTTTTCATTTTTTTAGCTTCGTCTACAAAATCGCCCGCATGATCCTCTCCATCACTCAACAGCACCACGATTTTCTCTCCTTTTATCCCTGAATCAGCTATGTTTTCTTTTCCAGGTTGCAAGAGTTTTTCGCAAAGCTCAAGTGCTGAACGAAAAGTTGTGCCCTGGTCCTCAATAAGATCGGATGAAGCCATACCAAGTAAATCCTCAAATGCTGCGTGATCAGTAGTAAGAGGGCACTGCACAAAAGGAGCTCCTGCAAAAAGCAAAATAGCCTGTCTGCCTCCATTAACGGCACGACTTATACTGACTATCTCTTGTTTTGCCTGAGCGAGTCGATCGGGCTGGACATCTTTTGCGTTCATGCTACGCGATACATCAAGCACAAAAACAATATCAGCACCTTTGCGTAATACAGGTCGTCCTCCACTGCTAAGCCGAGGACCACTCAATGAGAACAGCAAAAAACCAACTCCACAGAACAGCATCACTTTTTTCAGAATAATTACCCACAACGACAAACCGGGCATCATAGATTTGGGCATCAGTGACCCAACAACAACTGCTCGAGCATTAAGCTGTCGTATAACTCCATAACCGAGAATCACAGCAAGTGGAATTAGAAGAAGCAGGTATCCGATATATTCAGGCCATGCAAAACTCATATGTTATTATCCTAGTCCTGTAGGCGCTTCGATGATTAGCCTGATGCACGAAAAACTATAAGACAATACGCTAAGGTATTCTGAGAAGCCGGGTATTTGTTACTATAATTTCAACAAAAAGTAACAATAACACAGTCAACATCAACTGAGTAAACAAGCTTGATCGGTGAACCACAACAGCACCTGTAAGCCGTTTTTTTTCAAGCCGGTTAACTGATATCATTGTTTCATTAAAAGCATCAGGATCTTTAACTGCAAAATACCTTCCACCGGTTATTTTAGCAATCCCGCGCAGCGACTCCTCATCCATCACTGTATGATTGACTTTTTCTCCAGTCAAATCCAGTTTATTACTGGATGTTTTAAATCCTGCGTTAATAGCATAGATTTTTATCCCGCTATCGGCTGAAAAGCCTGCAGCAGTTACTGGTCCCACCTCACCAGTATTGTTCTCGCCATCAGTAATAAGAATAATAACCTTGTGTGACGACTCCGATAGTTTAAGTCTGTTGACAGCGATTAGAATAGCGGTGCCAATGGCTGTGCCTTCGTCCTGTATAATGGTTGGAGTAAGTCGGTCAATCAGCATGGCAAGTACTTCATGATCAAGCGTCAGGGGACACTGAGTATATCCTTTTCCACGAAACACTACCAGCCCAATCCTGTCGTTTGACCTGTGCAGCACAAAATTACGTGCAACTTCTCTGGCTGCATCAAGACGGCTTTCGCCTCCAAAATCTTTTTGTGACATTGAGTCTGAAATATCAAGCACCAGCATAACATCGATACCCATTGCCTCAGCTTCAGTTTGACGGTAGATGAGGTGAGGCCCTGTAAGTGCAATAACTGAAAGAATAAGAGCACTCCACCTCAACCATTGAGGCAGTAACCGCAAAAAACGACCAACCGCAAATCCTGAGTCGTGCAATCTCTCAAGACCCGGAAAAAGTATAGCTGGCTGTTTACCCAGTCTAAAATGCCTCTCTCTTAACCATGCCGCTGCTAGTAATACTGGCAGCAAGAGTAACCACCAGGGCTGGGCAAGCTCAATACCGGGTATACGATCAAACCACTCTTGCATAATCGAACAATTTTACCTCAAAGATGCAAAATCCCCCGATATATCCCCACGAAACAACCCTTAATAATAACACTGCCCCCTATCACAAAAATGGTCTCTTTCTTTTGGAAAGGGTGAAGTCTTTAGAACTTTTTCGTAATTCCAACCTGAACGCTTCTTGCGCCGAAAGGAGCTAATCCGGGATCACCTTTGCTATTGACACTCCATTTACCACGCTGCTCATATTCTTCATAAGTAACGTCGACAAGCCATTCCGGATTTATCTGTTTACTAACTTTTAAGCCAAGGATAATTGCCCCAAAAGCAGAGAGGCGCTGGTCTTCGGAATAATATACAGCATCTGAGGACGGAGGCGTTGGCTGCATAGGATTTGCCATTTCCGAAACATAAAATTCAGCCTCGTTTTGAGTGTAAAAGCGAAGTAAAGGGGTAGCTGTCCAACCGTGACTCAGTGGTTGAACATATTCAGCATTGAAAGTATGCGCCCGAATCCCGAAAGTATCTGAATAATATCGATACGAAAGCTTCGCAGTTCCATCAGTCATCTCAAAATGATGGTTCCATCGAGATAAAAACGTAGTATTGTTTCGCACAGAAGGCTTGGCGTCATTAACCTTATAGTGATCCGAGATAGGTAATCGGTCTCTTTTGAATAACTTGTGCCGATACTCAAGGTTCCACTCGAAAAGTACCGGGTAAGCTGAACATGGGCTGCTCGCCGTAAATCAGTTATTTTTGTCAAACCTGAGGAATGATACATAGGAGACGCACCGGACACTGAATCAGAGGTGTATGTTTTCCCTATCGACCCGTCACCAGATACAGGGAGCAAAGCTGTAATTGCGCAGGCATTGACGCCCATTCGGCTGAACGATCCAGCTTAAGAAGCCCCGGTTATAACGGTTATAACATTTATACTATCACCAATTTGGCTCTCTTGATAATGAAGGTACTTAAAGCTTACCACACGTTGATCAGGCTGAGCTTCAGCATGGGCAAACTGCCGCGACGGCAAAGATAATGCTGCTGTAAGAAGAGCTATTCCAAAAGCCTTAGAATTGTATATCGAAACAGATACCATCGTTATTCTACAATTGAAAATGATTCAAATACAGCCTCATCTAACGCTACAACCCCATGCGTCACCGGAAGCACCTTCTTTGCTGCTTTAGTTATAGCTCAGTTTATGCCTTCTCAACATTTACAACTTCATCAATGGATTTTTTCATATGAATGATTTCCATTTTGATGGTAAGTTTTTGAAAAACGTGCGGTTGACTAATAAAATATTTCTATGTGGCTTTTCAGTACTGCATTTTCCTTACAATACGTTTCAAAAAATTAAATTCAAGCGCTGGAATTAAATAAAATGGTCGTCAAAAATTTATAGTAACATAACTATGATGAAGTAAGCATTTTGACTCAAAGCATTATAAAACCGGTTTGAGTGGCACTATATGCCTGTTAAATGGAGATCATCTATGAAAAATAATATCTGTCTGGCAGCAGGAATTGTTTTAATACTTCTTGGTACTGTTCCATCGGCTGCAGAAGCGAGAGGCAGAATGCATCCTCGTATTTGGGGAGGGGGTCCATATTGGGGATTACGAGACCCATATTGGAGATGGGAAGAAGACCCGTATTGGAGGTTGAATGGCGGATATTTAGTTATCGAATCACGTCCAACTTTTATTGTCCTGCCAAGTTATGGGTTTTCAGTGTCCATTGGAACTCCTTACGATATATTCTACTTCGACCATTATTACTATCTGTACGGAAAAAACTACTGTTATTCTTCTCCGTTTTACCAAGGCCCCTGGGATGTTATTGATGAAAACGATCTTCCTGATATCATAAAAAAACATCGCATTGATGACATACGAAAAGTTCGTGACCTTGAGTACCGTAATAGGGAGAATAGAAATAACAAGGTAAATGAAACTAAAAATCCAGAGGATTCTTCTGGTGACAGCCTAAGGGATGAGAGCGAAAAAAAAGATAACTAACATTCACAGGAATGACCGATTAAGGAACTTCCGCCTTGGTTATTAAGTTTACATGATTTGCTAGGCGCGCTAAGTGATGAGGGAGTCAATAAAGGGTAAGTTTCTCTTCTTTAATACACAAATCCGTAAAGAAATGAAAAAGATACTCCTGGCGTTATTGGTTGCAGGTTCAGGCATTTGGGCAACAACTGCATTTGCTGAAAATTCAGGATATACAAGAAGAGCGATACCAGATACAGCTATCGAAACCGGCAATGGTATGTGGACTCCTTCTCCTTCTGTGGTGTATAGACACCATCCTGGGTGGATGGCACCATCCTCACCAACCCAGGGATCATACGTTAGCGCCAATATTGGTGAGACCGAAATAAATAATGTTGATTATTTTGGGAATTATAATGGTTTTGGACATAATAATTCAGGTATCACGATGCTTGGGGCTATAGGCTATGGCTTCAACAACAATTGTCGCCTTGAAGGTGAAGTCGGTTATCAGACGAACGACAATCATTATGATTATGGTTTAAGAGTTAACAGGAATATTTCTGTAGTCTCTTTTCTAGCCAACGGATATTTTGATATTCCTGTTTTCGGCTCAGCACAACCCTATATAACTGCAGGTGCGGGCTTCGCTACTGTCAATACCAACGGCTTTGCTTTGCCTGGTGGACCAGCTGATATGCCCTCAATAGATGAAACTGCATTTGCTTACCAGATCGGCTTAGGGGTTACGGTCCCGATCGGTCACAATATAAGTCTTGATGCCCGCTACCGTTACTTTACAACTAACGTCACCGTTGATACAACGTTTGAAAATAACAGATTAACAAGCAACAGCGTCCTGCTCGGTCTAAAGATCGGCATCTGATCCCTCAACTAACTTTTAGCAACCGAACCATATGAAAAAGCATCTTTTTGTCGGCATTATCTTATCTCTTGGGATGGTAGGTCTCGTTGGAAACGTCTCCTTGGCAGAAGACAATCAATCAGATAATACCAACCAAACAGTAAAAACCGAAGCCACGCCTGCAATTGAAAAATCTGATTCAAAAACTGAAGAGTGCTGTACTGTCGGCGAACTCCAAAGCTTATGATTAAAGAGTAAACGGTGTTTACCAATTTTAAGAAAACTTAAGGAAAGTACAGTCTGGCTGTACCTGCGGAGTAAACAATTACTCTTCAGGTGAACGTTGAGTACGTGTTGAACGGATGACCTCTTCTGCCTTACGAAGCGATTGCCGGGACTCCTCCGCATCCGGGCGGCTATCGGCAAATTTCACAAGGTCAGCCTGCGCAAGAAGATTCATGATACTTTCAAAACCAGCAACGCCAAGTTTTTTCAGATCGCGCTCGATCTCTTGCGTCACCGCTTCAAGAGCCCTTATTCGGTAATGTTTCTCAAGAAAGGTACGCATGATGTTACTGAGCTCTTCGTAACATTCGGGAGGCGGCATTCCGGCTGAAAGCCTTGATCCAAGCTTACGCAGTTTTCGCTGAGCTACCTGACCGGGATCAATCTTTTCCGCACTAGATCGGACTTTGCGTTTCAGAAGAAAAAGCATGAGCAGAACAAAGCCTGCGATACCAAACATTCCAAGAATAACAGGTAACAGTAAAAGAAGTGGTATCGAGGGCTTCATAGGTGGCTTGATAGGGCGGAGTTCCCGCATTGAGGAGTCAGTAAGCGCTTTGATAAATACTGCGCTCGATGGCCTGTAGATCTCCCTGGTTACTTCCTTGCCTTCGCTACTGGAAACGACAACGGTAAAAGGAGGCATAAGTTTCCGGCCACTTCCGAAAACGGCAAACTCAAACTCAAAACTTTCTTTACGGGTACCCGGCGATACAACAACAGACGATTGTTTTCGATTTATTATCTCTAATGGCTGCGCTGATAAGCTGTCAATACCTTCAAGTGTGACCACATCCTTTGCCGAATGCTTTACACCAATAGTACAATGAATACGGTCGCCGACAAGAACACTATCTGGGGTGACAGTTACCGTTACACCGGAAACAGATCCAAAAGCCTCAGATGAATATACGGAGGCCGTATACATTGGAAGCAAAGCAGGCAACAAGAGAAGAAGCCTCTGTATCACTCCGTATGTATACCTTTTAAACCTTCCGCTCACGGTACCTGAAAAAAGAGTTTAAATCACCAATAAAAGATCGATTTGTATCAAGATAAACTGTGTCAATGCGCATACGCCGAAGACGGAGTCGGAGTTCCTCATGCTGCCTTGACTTTTCCTGCTGGTATCGGGTAACTTCATTTTGACTTCCTGCATCGACTGTAAGCCTGAATCCTGTTTCAGGTTCTTCAAGGTCTAACAGAGCACTGAGAGGCAGAGCTTTATCAAGCGGATCACTGATATGAACAAGAATGAAATCATGGCGGGCATTAAGCTGTTTCATACCTTTTTCATAGTCGCTGGCCACCAGATCAGTCATGAGAAAAATGATCGATTGCCTTCTAAGTGTATAGCGAATAAAAGAAAGTGCCGGATTTATATCGGTTTTCCGGTTTTTAGGCTTCAGCCTGAACAGCCCTTCTAGAATAACCAGCACATGATCCCTCCCTTTCCGCGGGGCAATAAAGGTTTCAACACGGTCAGTAAACACAAGAAGCCCTACCTTGTCATTGTTCTGAATTGCACTGAAGGCGAGTACTGCGCTCACTTCAAGTGCAAGCTCCTTTTTACTGCGCTGCTGGCTGCCAAAAAGCATCGATGCTGATCCATCAACTACCAGCAGTAAAGTCCTCTCGCGTTCTTCGGTAAAAAGTTTGACATACAATTCGTACTTACGGGCAGAAGTATTCCAGTCAATCGCACGGACATCATCGCCATACTGGTACTCTCTGACATTGCTGAACTCGATTCCTTTTCCCTTGAACGAAGAATGATATTCCCCGCTGAACTGTTCGCTTGCCATACGCTTCGAGCGAATTTCAACGCGCCTTATTATTTTCTGAAGCTCTTTTAGATTATCTTCATTTCTTTCCATGGTATAGACTCCACTTATTGTTCGGTCTCCAACCGCACATTCTGAGGTCAACTGACTGCACCTGAATATCGGAGTCAGGGAACCTGCACGTGCTGAAGAATCTGACGGATAATATCATCTGGCTTTATGTTATCAGCCTCAGCCTCATACCCAGGCCTTATTCGGTGCCGTAGAGTATCATAGGCGATTGCCTTCACATCCTCAGGAGTGATATAAGCCCGGTGCTGGAGAAAGGCATGAGCTTTGGATGCAAGCAGAAGAAAAATTGAGGCCCTTGGGGAAGCTCCAAATTCGATCATTGTTTCAAGAGAGGCAATACCATACTGTGCAGGTTTTCTGCTTGCAACAACGAGATCAACTATATAGCGCTGCACCCTAGGATCTACATAAATAAGATCAATCAAAGTTCTTGCTTTGGCAATATCGTCTGGCTGAACAACCGGTATAATCGGTGCGGCGGTGGCATTTGTGGCAGATTGAAGCATGATCTCAAGCTCTTCATCGTACGAAGGATAATCGACCAGAATCTTCATCATAAACCGGTCAACTTGTGCTTCGGGCAAAACATAGGTTCCTTCATGCTCGATCGGATTCTGCGTAGCCAGCACCAGAAATGGTTCCTGCAAGGGGAAGGTCTGGGTCCCAATTGTTACCTGGCGTTCCTGCATGGCTTCAAGCAGTGCGGATTGTACCTTTGCCGGTGAACGATTGATTTCATCGGCGAGAATGACATTGGCAAAAACCGGTCCTTTACGGGGATAGAACTCCAGATCCTTTGGATTGTATATCATCGTACCAATAAGGTCAGCAGGAAGCATATCGGGTGTAAACTGTATACGCTGGAACTTCAGGTTCATAGCTGCTGCAAACGTCCTGATAATGAGTGTCTTAGCCAGCCCAGGTACACCCTCAAGCAGTATATGGCCGTTAACAAGCATTGCTATAAAAATCCTCCTTATAACATTATGCTGGCCGATTACGCGACGTGCAAGCTGCTCTTCTGCCTTTGCAATAAAACGAGAGGCTTCCGTTATCCGTACTCCAAGTTCTTCAAGTTCGACAGCATGCTGCATAGCGCCTCCTCGTCTTATGCTTATTTATGTAAAGTTATTCTATTAATCCGCTTTATGCAGAATCTTCATAGCTTTTTATACAGCCCATTAAAGCCATACACCAATAGAATAAGACCGCCAATCAGAGCCGACCATGAATAGATATTTGGGAGAAAAAAAATACTGTTAAGAATACCAAAATCAGGAGCAAGAAGAAGAATCAAATCTGCACCAACAAGAATTACAAGAACATGAAAAACGCTTACTTTGACGTTCTGTTTGCTATTATTGCCCTGTTTGTTAGCTTTGCCCATAAGTTCTTTACAAATAAATGTACCATGAATATTTTAGGCATAGAAACCAGCTGTGACGAAACATCGGCGGCCGTTGTTTGTAACGGACAGGTTTTATCGAATGTTGTCAGTTCACAACACTGCCATTCAGCCTTTGGTGGTGTTGTGCCGGAGCTGGCGTCTAGAGAACACGAACGGCTTATAGTTTCAATTACGGATTTTGCTGTAACTGAAGCCAATATAACAAAAAATGAACTTGATGTCATAGCTGCTACCGCTGGACCGGGCCTCATCGGTGCGGTCATGGTTGGTCTTTGTTTTGCCCAAGGTCTGGCGTACTCACTTGGAATCCCTTTTGTACCGATCAATCATATTGAGGCCCATATATTTTCTCCTTTTATCAATGAGGGTGATTCTCATCAACACCCTGAGGGATCTTTTATCTCTCTCACGGTATCCGGAGGACATACCTTGCTTTCAGTTGTAGCGCAAGATTTATCCTATGAAGTCATTGGCCGGACACTGGATGACGCAGCCGGAGAGGCTTTCGATAAAACCGGTAAAATGCTTGGCCTACCCTACCCTGCAGGTCCGGTAATTGATAAGCTTGCAGAAAAAGGAGATACTTCGTTTCACAAATTCCCACGTGCTCTTACATCGCAATCCCAGACAAGCAAAAGCTACTTTGGAAATTTCGATTTCAGTTTTTCGGGCCTGAAAACTTCCGTACACACCTGGCTGCAAAAACAAACGCCACAGTTCATAGAACTCCATCTCGCCGATATTGCGGCTTCAATTCAATGGGCCATCGTCAGTGTGCTTGTTGAAAAAACTATACTGGCAGCAAGAAGCCGTGGCATCAAGACTGTTTCAATTGCCGGCGGAGTAAGTGCCAACTCAACACTTAGAAAAGCAATGAAAGATGCCTGCGATAAGCATAGTATTTTTTTACATATTCCCGGTATTGTATACTCAACCGATAATGCCGCTATGATTGCCACTCTGGCAGGAGTGAAGCTGACACGGGGAATGAAAGCCGAGCATTGCTATAACGTAGCACCGTATGCAAGCTTTGCTGCTGGCGCAAGGAAGGCAGGATTGAAATAGTTCTATAAATACGTTACATTATTCATCACAAAAAAAGATCTTAAGTTTTTTTATAAAAACCACAACCCTACTATGCACAATCATATACTTTCTCTGTTTCTCTTTGCATCTCCCGCAGGAGGGCAGACGCCAAACCAGTTTATTCAGCTCGTTCCGCTTGTTCTCATTTTTATTGTCTTTTACTTTTTCATGATCCGTCCTCAGCAGAAAAAGCAAAAGGATAGAGAAAAAGTGCTCGATAGCTTAAAAAGGGGCGACAAAATTGTCACCATAGGAGGTGCTCACGGTATTGTTGCAGGAATTGATCCCGACAAAAAAACTGTTCTTGTTCAGGTATCTGATACTACAAAGATAAAATTTGACCGTACTGCTATTGCCAATATAGACAAACAGGAATCGGGTGATAAACTCTCGACCAAGGAGTAACAAGTATAATGCAGCCAAGACCAGCAAAATTGGTATTAGAAAACGGATCAGTCTATAACGGGACAGCGTTCGGCCATATCGGTGAAGCAACAGGTGAAGTAGTTTTCAATACATCGCATACAGGATACCAGGAAATTCTGACCGACCCTTCGTATGCCGGGCAGATGGTATTGATGACGTATCCGCTGATTGGAAACTACGGAATCAATGCCTCTGACAATGAATCCACAAAGATATGGGCTTCGGCTTTTATTGTTCGGGAAGTGTCCCGACTCTACAGTAACTACGAAGCGACCCAGACCATTGACTCCTGTCTCAAGGAATCAGGTGTCATAGGACTCGCTGGCATCGACACACGCAAACTTGTCCGCGAAATTCGTGAAAAAGGTGCTATGAGGGGTATCATTTCTGCTCTTGATGCCAGTGATGACAGCCTCAAGACAAAAACTCTCAAGATCCCTGAAATGAGTGGGCAGGATCTGGTTAAAACGGTTACTGTAGATACAAATTATACTCTTGAAAAATCAGATGCACGTTTCCATGTCGCAGCATTTGATTATGGTATCAAAACCAATATTTTACGGATGCTGCAGGTGTCAGGATGCAAGGTCACCGTACTCAAGGCATGCACAACAGCAGAAGAGGTAATCGCTCTTAATCCTGACGGTGTCTTTCTGTCAAACGGCCCTGGCGACCCTTCTGCTGTAGGTTATGCAATCGAAACTATCCGAAAACTTACAGAGTATAACCGCACAACAAGGCATCTTCCAATCTTCGGAATCTGCCTTGGCCACCAGTTGCTTTCTCTTGCTTTCGGCGCTGAAACCTACAAGCTGAAATTTGGTCATCACGGAAGCAACCATCCTGTAAAAAACCTTACCAGCAGGCAGATCGAAATAACATCACAGAACCACGGTTTTGCCGTTAAAATGGAGTCATTGCCTGAAACCCTGGAAATGACCCATCTAAATCTGTACGATAATACTGTTGAAGGAGTCAAACACCGTGAGCTCCCTTGTTTTTCAGTTCAATATCACCCTGAAGCCGCGCCCGGACCTCATGACTCTCACTATTTGTTTGAACAGTTCGTCAAACTCATGGATCAGGCGAAAAACTAAAGTCACAGAATCTCTTTAATACTATTCAAACCACATTTCTGAAGAGATGAAAAAACGATTATTCACACCAGGACCAACCCCTGTACCCGAAAATGTCATGCTTCGCATGGCCGCTCCGATTATTCATCACAGGAACCCGGAGTTCATGGAGATATTAACGAGGGTCCATGAGGATTTGAAGTATCTCTTTAGAACAACTCAACCGGTTGTTGTTCTCAGCTGCTCGGGAACGGGAGGAATGGAGGCTACGATTTCAAGCATTTTCAAATCGGGCGATAAAGTTATAACCATTAACGCCGGAAAATTCGGTGAAAGGTGGGGAGAGCTTGCGCGAACGTTCACTGGTAACTGTGTCGAGGAAAAAGTTGACTGGGGTACAGCGATACAACCTGACCGGTTGTTGGAACTGCTGAAAGAGCATCCTGATGCCAAGGGTGTCTGCCTTACCCATTCCGAAACATCGACTGGCACCGCCGCTGATATCCAGACACTGAGTGCTCTCATCCGCGAACACTCCGAAGCTCTGGTTCTTGTTGATGGAATTACCGCAGTCGGGGCTCACGAGTTCCATTTCGACGATTGGGGCGTCGATATATGCATTACTGGCTCTCAGAAAGGTCTGATGATGCCTCCTGGATTGGCATTGGTTGCTATTTCCGAAAGGGCTCAGGACATCATCAATGGTCAGAGTGGCAAAACACAGTATTACCTTAGTCTGAAAAAAGCTTTGAAAGCCCATGCTGGGGACGATACCCCATTTACACCTGCCGTTTCGCTGGTTATCGGACTTGACGAAGCTCTCCAGATGATTAAAGAGGAAGGCATTGAAAACATCTGGAAACGACACGAAAGCCTCGCTGGCGCCTGCCGTCAGGGCTGTAATGCACTTGGAATGAAATTATTCAGTAACTCTCCTTCATTCGCAGTTACCCCTGTATGGCTACCCGAAGGGGTTAAATGGTCAGCATTCAATAAGGCACTGAAAATCAATAATGGTATCACCGTAGCTGCCGGACAGGATGATTATAAAGACAAAATATTTCGTATAGCTCATCTCGGCTTCTATGATGAGCTCGACATGTTGACTGTAATTGGTGGTCTGGAAAGAGCTTTGAGTGAAATCAATTTTGATTTTGAGATTGGAGTCGGTGTCAGTGCAGTACAAAAAGCATTTCTCGGCAAATAAATCTTTGAAAAATCGTACAGCATAAAACAGCCGCCCTCCGGGGCGGTTTTTTTTATGCTTTTTGAAGTATCAGAAAAACGACACTATTCTCTTTCTAACTTCAGGTTCATGTACGTATCTTTGTAAAAAGTACTTGTGTTATGCTAAAATTGTCAACTCTCTTTCTTTTTATCAGTGTTGCATTGAGTATACCGGAGACTATTGAGGAATACCGCCTGCAGCTTCAAGCAAATGCTCTTTATGAAAAACGCGAGTACATTCGATCAGAAAGCACTTTACGACATCTCTTAAAAATCCTTCCTCAGAGCGAAAATACTGAATCATCCACCTTCAATCTAGCCTGCACATTATACAAGCAGGGCAAATATTCTGAAGCAGCATCCATGTTTGCCCATAAATCAAAACCAAGTGTTGAGCACGAAGATATAACGTTAAAATCTCTCTTCAATCAAGGTGATTCGTATGCCATGGCAGCTATAGAGACTACGACTAAATCTAAAAAAACAGAATATTTCCAAACTTCACTTGACCGTTTCAAATTGCTTCTCCTGACAAACCCAAATGACGGCGATGCGAAGGTTAATTATGAAATTATCCTTCGGTACCTTCATGAACTTGATCCGCCACATCATGCATCATCATCATCAAGCTCCGACCAAAAAAGCAAGCCTCTGCCTAAGACCGGCGTAAGTCAAGATATGGTTGACCGTCTACTTGAAAAAGCACAACAAGATGAATCATCACTGATGAGAAAGCTTGCCTCTAAAAAATCAACAGCAGCAAAAGGCAGCAGTAACAACCTGGACTGGTAAATGCATTCATTAAAAAAGGTATTGCTGGTTTTTCTGCCATCGGAAAGTGGCGTTGACGGTGCTCGATCCCTTTATAGCGAAAAGGATGATAGCCCCTTATTCTCGTGGTTCAACCATTCACTGAGAACCATGATCAAGAAAAGTCAATTCGCAATTCCTCCTCTGTCACTCATGATTCTTAGTTCTATAGAGGTTAAGGGAGTTCAGCAATCGATTTGTGATATGCGATTCGAAGAGTTTCCATTTCATAAAGCATGGGATCTGGTAGGCATCAGTGTTCAGACAGGTATGGCAAAAAAAGCTCTTGAGTTGGCGGACACGCTTCGTTCAAGAGGTATATCCGTAGTGCTTGGAGGAGCTCATGTAACCTTGTTCCCTGAATCGTGCAAGCCCCATTCCGATGTTTTGGTTATTGGAGAGGCTGACGACCTTTGGAAAGAAGTACTTACCGATCTTACAACAGAAACCCTCAAACCCCTTTACCAAAACGACAATTTTCCCGATCTGGAGCGCTCAAGACCAGTCTTGAAAACATCGCTCATAAAAAACCGCTACTTTACAACCAACCTGATCCAGACTGGAAGAGGTTGTCAGCATAGCTGCGACTTCTGTAATGTACATGTACTTAACGGTCATACTCTACGCAGACGGGCAATCTCCGACATTGTTACTGAAGTCGCCCGATTCAAAGAAAATGACCACAGAATATTCTTTTTTGTTGATGACTCAATAAACGCAGACCCATCCTACGCCCTTGAACTTTTCCGACAACTCATTCCCCTGAACATCCACTGGTTTGGACAAGCCACTACGATGTTAGGTCAACAGCATGAACTGCTTGATACCTTTGCTCGTTCCGGATGCCAGGCCTTACTTGTCGGAATAGAAAGTATTGAGACCTTAAGCCGGAAAGTTCATAAAAAAAACCAGAATAAAACCGGTGAGCTTGCTCTTGCTATTAAAACTATAAGAAACAACGGAATAAGCCTTTACGGGAGCTTTATTTACGGACTTGATGGCGATACGCTCGAAACTCCAACGGCAATAACCGATTTTATAAATGACACAAAGCTAGATGTACCGGGAATTAACATTCTTCGACCTATCCCTGGTACGAAAGTGTTCGATCGCCTAAGAGAGGAAGGTCGACTATTGTTTGATCCACTGGACATTACAGCATATCGCTATACCTTCGGTCAGGAAATGCTTTACCGACCCAAAAACATTCCTCTCGATGCCTTTATTGAAAGTTACTCCAGCCTTACAAAGCAGATATTCACCGCGAATAAATCCATAGCTAGAGGTATTAAGGCTCCTCGAGCTAAAGGTGCTGTTTTGCTGTTTAATCTTTTTTATACACACCTCTATAGCCTCTCTCGCCATGACTTGCGCCTTCAGCTAGAAAAGAATCCTATAAAAAAAAGCATTTTGCCATACGCTGAATAATTTTTAAACTGTCGGTTATGGTTTTCTAACCTTTACCCGGCACAACAACTAAACCAGTCTTAAGAATATGAAAATGAAACCCTTACTGCCTTGTTTAACCGCAGGTCTTGTTTTCCTCAGTGCATGCGGCCTCGAAAAGCCACCTGCCAGCTTAAAATTTCCTGAAGCAAAGAAAGAAGCAGCTGCCCCGGCACCCGTTGCACCAGCACCAGTAGCGGAAAAAGCACCTGCAGACCCGAAACTTGCTGCGGGTAAAGCGGTCTACGATACAAACTGTGCTGCTTGTCACGAAGCCGGCATGATGGGAGCTCCAAAGCCCGGCGACAAAGCGGCATGGACTGCTCGTATCCCGCAGGGTTTAGAAACAATGGCTAAAAAATCAATCACAGGGTTCCAGGGAAAGGTCGGGGCAATGCCGCCAAAAGGTGGAAACGCAACCCTTACCGACGAAGCTATAACGAATGCAGTCGCATACATGGTTGACAAATCGAAATAACCAGATTATTTGTTTTTGAAGTCCAATACAACGCCTGTTTATATTAACCCACAACCATTATTAGGGAGGAATTTCAATGTCTCGTTTATTTTCAGCTGCACTTTGTGCTCTTTTTGTTTTTTCAATGACTTCGGTCGATGCCAAGGCTGCCGGTGACGCTAAAGCAGGCAAAGCAATTTACGACACCAACTGCTCTACCTGTCACAAAGACGGTGTTATGAATGCTCCAAAGTTAGGAGACAAAGCTGCATGGGCACCACGTCTTAAACAGGGTCTGGATGTATTGACTAAAAAATCCATCACAGGATTCACCGGCAAGGTTGGTATGATGATGGCAAAAGGCGGTCATCCAAATCTTACTGATGCTCAAGTTAAAAGCGCTGTTGAATATATGATCCAGCAAAGCAAGTAAGCCCTATTGTATTCTATAACTCAAAGGCGGGACTTGCTCCCGCCTTTTTGGTTTTCAGCAGAACAACCGGACAGTAACCTGATCATGACACACCAAACAGAATACCTTGGCTATGCTGCTGGAATAATTACTACCCTGGCATTTCTGCCTCAAGCTATCCGGATTTTCAGAACGAGGCAAACCCGTGATATCAGCCTGCTTTGGGCTTTTGCAATGAATCTCGGGATTCTTCTATGGTTGCTGTACGGTATCGCAAAAAGTGATCTACCAATCATTGCAGCCAATTGTATCACACTGGTTTTACTTTTGATCATTCTTTATTGTAAGGTGCGCTTTAAATAAAGAACAGAAGAGACCTCTAAAGCTGATTGGAATTCAGCTGAAAAAGCTTACATATCAGTACATATTATTCAGTTATAAAAATACGGCGTACAATGAATCAGCTTTTAATCGGCTTTATAGGAACAGGAAGAATTGCTCGGGCACTGATCGCAGGGCTTAGTGGCAAAAATCATACTGTCATATCAGGTTTTGATAAAGAACCTGCAGCTCTGAGTTCAGTTTCAGCTGCATACCCTGTTCATCCATGTCTCTCTATTGAAGAAATTGCCCAAAAATCACAGGTCATAATTCTTGCTGTAAAACCTTATCAAATTGCAGAGGTACTTGAAGAACTGAAACCTTTCCTCGGTGTTGACCACTTGCTGATCAGCGTCGCAGCGGGAATTTCTTCAGAGTTTATATTAAATAACTCAGTAAATACCGTGAGAGTTATCAGAGTAATGCCAAATACCCCAGCATTTGTTGGCGAAGGAATGACTGCCATCAGCAAAGGCAAGACAGCATCAGCAGATGATGTCACCCTTGCCTGTGATCTCTTCAGTTCAATAGGTCGGGTAATTATTCTCAATGAATCACAGATGGATGCTGCAACTGCTCTTTCCGGCAGCGGACCAGCCTACATGTTCCATATCCTTGACTCTCTGGTCAAAGGAGGAGTTCAGTGTGGTCTTTCTAACAATGAAGCACTGATATTAAGTACTCAAACTATGCTTGGTGCTGCAAAAATGGTATTGTCCGGAGAAAAAAGTCCGGAAGAACTTATACGGGAAGTCACAACACCGGGCGGCACAACAGAAGCTGGTCTAAAAATTCTTGAAGAACAAAATATACGGCAGATTCTAGTCGAAACCGTTGCTGCAGCAACTGCACGATCTATGGAACTCATGAAATAAGCACTATGATGAGAGCAGTAATTCTTATCCTGTACAGAGTCATTTTCATGCTCGTGACATCATTTTTTTTTACTCCGATAATTGAGGGAAACTCAGAAATTCGAGGTAACAAACTGTTCCTTTCTTCTTCGTTAAATAATAACATCCCATATGTAGGTCAGGAGATCCTTCTGACCTATACTCTCAATTTCAAGGATGTTGCCCCTAAAATATCAAATGAAACTACACCGGTTATTCAAGGATTCTGGGCAAAGGAAGCCATTCCTGAACGTTATATTAAAAGCACACAGACATCGTATCACGGAGAGTTATTCAGAAGCGCAATTGTCAAGCAATTCAGGTTAGTACCTATCCAAAGTGGAAAAAACACAGTTTCCGGATACAGCATAGAATGTACTCTGCCGCAAGAAAACGACTTGACATACGGTAAAGAAGCGCCTGAAACCCATATACGAATCACAGCCCCCGATGTTGTCATATCCGCTCATCCCCTTCCTAAGCCTTTTCCAGATGGGTTCTCCGGCACTATTGGTAACTTCCAATTAGAACTCTTTGCAAATAAACAAAGACTTAAGGCTGGCGAACTCTTGTCCTTTACATTGAAACTCACTGGAAAAGGAAATCTTCTGACCCTTAAACTACCAGATCTTCAACTTCCTGAGAGTTTTCGTCATAATCCACCAGACATAACAATATCGTTACCGACAAACTCAACACCCTCTTCCGGCTCAATAACCGCGACAATTAATACATGGCCTCAAACAGCAGGTGATTATAAGATTCCTGAACAACACATTGTTACTTTTAATCCTGCAACCAAACAATTCTACACCCTTATTTCAAAACCGATAGAAATAACAGTAACCCCTGCCACACAAGAAACTGTAACAAGCAGACTTCTACCATCCGGCTCCGACCAGGAACCACATATCAACTTATCTCAACTGCTTATAATTATTCCCCTTGCTTTTCTTTTTCTCATATTCTGCACCATATTATTTATTGGTATAAGGAAAAAAATAAACCCTGCACAAGGTTCGACAACGGATCATGCGGAACATGATACATCTGCATCAAGCTTAAAACAGCAAATTTTCTTATCACTTGAAAATGCGGGAATAAAAAGTCCCGGAGGGCTTACAAGAGGTGAACTAATAAGCGCTATGCAGGAAATTGGACTGCCCGAAGACATTCAATCCGCAATCCCTGCTGTCTTCGACTCACTCGATAATATTCTCTACAGTCCGACAGGAGCTAAGGAAACCAGAACTCCTGAATCAATCACTGCGAAGGTTAACATTGTGCTTAAAGCGTTAAAAACCGCTTGCACTTCCCGATGAATAAAGAGTCCGCGAAGTTGATATACTTAAAAAATCTGGCAGTCGGCACTTTAACCCCACGAAGCGGACGGCTCATAATGTCAATGAAAAAGAGAACAAGCTATCTCTGGAAAATCTGTAATAATCCCATCGGCACCAATATGATTCATAGCCAGCATATCTTCCTTTCTATTCACCGTCCACGGAATCATGACGATATCCTGACCATGAAAATATTCGGTCAACTCACGATCAACTATCAAAAAATGGGGATTGACATACAACGGAATAAATCCGAGTGAATGAAGATCCCGTTCAATATTTTTCCTTTCGTTGATCAGCAGTCCATAGGGTATATGATGGTTTAGCCTCCATGCCTCTTGTACTACCCGGTAATCGAAAGACTGTATTCTTACACAACCCAATAACCCCGCAGCTTCAACAAGACGGAGTACAAGCTCAGCGTAACAATCAGGCGTTGGATGATATACACCATCCTTATCAGGCCATGACTTGATTTCAAGATTATAGATCATCTGCCCCTTCATCCCTTTAGATACCATATAGGCATCAACTGTTTTAAACACCTTTGATAGAAGTGGCTTGCACGCGACAATTCGTTGCTGAAAAGGAAAAGAAGGATGTGGTAAACCGCAATCAAAAAGTTCGATATCGCTATAGGACATCTCATATATATTGTAACGTAGCCAATCCTCTGTATTCAATGGTTTACCCTGCGGATCCGAGCAAAGTGGAGCGGAAAGCCATGGATCATGCGAAACAACAACTTCCATATCTTTCGAAACAACAAGATCAAGTTCCAGTACCCTGACTCCTAGATCAGCTGCCTTGAAGAAAGCCTGAAGAGTATTTTCTGGAAAAAAAGATCTAGCACCCCGATGCGCCTGTATTTCAAAACACATGCTAAAGATATAGAAAGTCCATGGCCACAAACATTCTACGCATACAGAGAAGGCACTTTATTGAACAACAATCCAGTGTTTGAAACCTTCAAATATTTTATCAAAAACACCTGGAGCCTTAATATCGTGCGAAGAAACCTGCTGACCTTCTTGGCCTACGATTGCAAAATAAATAGCCTTTTCGTAAAAGTAATTCAACTGGTGAGAAAATTCGATAGCCCTGTTTAAATCGATTCCTTCAGTAACAATCCCCTCATCAAGGATGTAGCTCCAGAGAAGGTCTCTTTCAAGCATGAATGAATAGACCATTTCACTGGCTTTAATACCCGATTTGGCCGCTTGGACACCTACATCATAGAATTCCTCCGCTATTTCACGATCTCGTCCTTCTTGCTTGCCTATCCACTCGCCCAGTTTTCTGAAACGGCTATAAACAATATCATGAAGGTCTTGTTTTGAAAGCTTTGTATATCCTGAAGTAAGGGGGTTTTTTCGGACATTCTGAACCCATTGCAGAGATAGGGATTCGGCATGATCCTCAATAAGGCGAATAAATCGATTGATAAGCAGCATGGCAAATAAGATGTAATGAGTTAAGTCATAACCTTATAAGCTACGAATCTTCTTTGAAGAGTTCAAAACCTGAAATAGTACCCATAAATCCCAGACATCAGGATAAGATGAGGAGGAATAATTCAGGACATTATACGCAGAACTGCTTAAGCGTTACGTTTACCTGATGCAGGGCGGTATACCTTTGAGGCAGTCTTTTTTTTCGGTTTTCTTTTCTGCAACTTATTTCCGTCCGTACTTTTCGAAGCAGAACGAGTGCCAGTTGCGCTCACGCTGAAAAAATCGGAAGCATTTTTGCTTCTGCTTTTGTTAAACCGGTTTTTGCGATACTTTTTTTCAAGGTCAGCGTAAGGGCTTGGCGGCTCTGGAGAGGTATTGTAGTTATTAAAATTCGGTTCGTCAATGACCTCATCAACATCATCCAAAACCACTTCGGGATGAACTTTATTAGGCAAGTTTTTTCAATTTATGTTGAACAAATCAAGAGCATTCTTTACTCGCGATTATTCTGAAGGGACTGTAATTTACTAATTTTATATAAAAACACAAGCAATACTCTAACTGAAAAGTTAAGAAAATCCAGATTATGTTTTTGCGTTGCTTGTTGTTAGTTTAAGTATTAACTTTTAATTATTTCACAATAAAGGAGATCAATATGGATTTTCGCAGATTACTACTCGCCGTTATTCTTCCCCCTGCTGCAATCATGAACAAAGAAGCTGGAACAATAATGCTTACAGGACTTCTTACTCTGCTTGGCTGGTTGCCTGGTGTGGTTTTTGCGCTTTTCCTGATTTACCAGGAACAATGCAAAGCCGAAGTAAAAGCTTGAAACTCTCATTATAAACGTATATCAGTTTTTGTAGCCTATCACTTTTACTCAAGACTCTTGAGCGGGTATAGAGATTTTTTTTCTGTGTATTTTGCTCGGTAGTAAATACTATACATAAAAATAGTTGACCACTGATTTCTGGACCAATGCGTCACAATAATCGGCGATGAAACTCCTCGTTGCAATCGATTTTTCAGAACTTGCTGACAGGGTTATTTTAGCAGCAGAAAAACTTGCAAAAACTGTTAAGGCACAAGTATTTCTGCTTCATGTAATACCGCCACCTTCCCCAATTATTGATGCGCCGCCTGAAGTTGAAGCTTTCCGGCCTTCTGAAGAAATCTTTCGAAATAAAAAATTTCCACCTTCATCTCCTTTATTCGATTTCCCTGAGTCAACGAAACTTACAGAGTTTGCTGAACAGTTGCAGGTTAGCGGCATTGATACCGCAATTATCGTAGAGCAAAACGATGAGGTAACTGCAATTATTGAAGCAAGTGAAAAAAATGGTGTTGACATGATTATGCTTGGATCTCATGGACATGGGGCACTTTTTCATCTCTTGATCGGCAGTGTATCAGAAGGAGTAATCCGTAGAGCAACATGTCCAGTTATTATTGTGCCTTCGAAAAAGCGTTTTCGTTGAAATAAGAGACTTCTAAGGAAGCCGATTCAGTGCACTGACAGTCGCTTTGATAGAAGCCAGACTTATGTTTGAATCTATGCCAGCTCCATAAGAAATCCTTCCATCAGCACATCCAATCTTGATATAAGCTATGGCAAGTGCTCGAGCGCTATGACCTATAGAGTGTTCAGCATACTCGTCAACGCTGAAGTCAAGGCCACTTTCCGTGATAAATCCTTTAACAAATGCGTCAAGTGGACCGTTTCCCCTGGCATCAAAACTAAACTCCCTCTCCTTCGTCTGTACGACACAACTGATAATCGTAGCCTCTTCATCATTTCGAGAAAGATCCTCATCATCCCAGCTGAAATGGCATTTTTTAAGGGTAACAGGTTCCCTGAGCTTCACATACTCCGAATAAAAAAGATCATGGATCTGTTCTGGTGTAAGCTCTTCACCTGTAGTGTCAGCAATACCTTGAACAACCTCTGCAAAATCAGGCTGCATCCATTTTGGTATCTGAATACCAAAATCCTTCTCAAGAACATATGCCATTCCTCCCTTTCCTGACTGACTGTTGATGCGAACAATTGCCTCATACGTACAACCGACATCCTGAGGATCAATTGGAAGATACGGCACAGCCCACAACCCATCCGATGACGAAACATGTGCTTTCATACCTTTACTGATTGCGTCCTGATGAGAGCCTGAAAAAGCTGTATAAACCAATTCACCTGCATAGGGGTGGCGAGGATGTATAAACATACGGGTACATCGGCAATAAACATCGCGAATCCTTGGAAGATCAGAGAAATCAAGTTTCGGATCAATACCTTGGCTGAAAAGGTTTAATGCCATAACAATAATATCCATATTACCGCTCCTCTCTCCGTTACCAAACAAGGCTCCTTCAATGCGGTCTGCACCTGCCAACAATGCTAATTCTGCCGTTGCCACCGCTGTACCACGATCATTATGTGCATGTACGCTGATCAGGACAGCCTTACGATCCTTGATGTTACGACTAAACCATTCAATGCGGTCAGCGTATATATTCGGGAGCGACATTTCAACAGTCGAAGGAAGATTAAGAATAATTTTTTCATCCGCTGAAGCACCCCAAGTATCCATTACAGCATGACAGACATCAAGAGCGTAATCAAGCTCCGTTCCGGTAAAACTTTCAGGGCTATACTCAAAGTATATACCTTTATTCCCACTTTCGTCCTTCAAGCGACGAACAAGTGCTGTTCCTTCGACAGCAATTGCCTTAATATCCTCCTTGTTTTTTCTGAACACAACATCCCTTTGGAGGCGCGAAGTCGAATTATAAAGATGCACAATAGCCCGTTGCACACCATTAATGGCATCAAACGTTTTTCTGATCAGGTGTTCGCGAGACTGGGTCAGCACCTGAATGGTAACATCGTCCGGAATCAGCTTATCATTGATCAATCTCCTAACGAATGCATACTCAGTAGCCGAAGCAGACGGAAAGCCAACTTCAATTTGCTTGAAGCCAACGGAAACCAGAAGCTGAAACATTACAACCTTTTCCTCTACGCTCATCGGTACAGGAAGTGCCTGATTGCCATCGCGAAGATCGACACTGCACCATATCGGTGCTTGAGTTATAGTGTTATCCGGCCAACTCCTTCCTGATATATCAACCACAGGATATGCGGCATATTTTTGATAATTCATACTTTTCATAACCCATCTTTCTCCTTTTGTTCTATAAAACGAAAAAAGCCACCAACTCTAAAGGGCTGGTGGCTTCATCAAAGTTCTCGATGTCAATAACAACGAACTAAAAAGCACCTTCCCTCAAAACAGGAACGCTCCTGAGCAACAGGCTCAAGGTGTGCAGAAGGCTATACTTGTTCGTTGTAGACATGATCATCAAAAATATTCAACGGTTTGCATCATACATCTCTAATAAAAATAAAAAAATTGCTGAGGCATGCAACGTACACCAGAATATTTTCTGATACTGGTAAGATCCTTACAATCTAGCCTCAAGCAATTTCAACATAAAAATTTAAACTTTAACCGGTAAAATCACAAAAGGAATGCCGTGAACATAGAGGTTTTGTTGTACTGCAAAAACCGTATAATTGTGTAACCAGCGATCCATCATGGATTCTTTGGTAAAAACCAGTTGGCCTCCAAAAAACACTATGTCCGGAAACTTTTTCCTGATATCCGGTACAAGCTTGTTAACCTCATCTACCACATCAGTTCCAATTGAAAAGTAGGCTTCGGAATAATATCCATGCTCTTTCATGTAGTCCACATACTTAGACGTTTCATTGCGGACAAAGCTGCCAAGATTGTCTATTTCATCTGCCCCTTTGAAGTTTCCTGCGTCAATGGATCCGATTTCTACAAAAACATAATTTTTATAACTATTTCCAAAAAGACGAAAAACACTAAACAGGGTATGTAGACCAAGTCCGTTAAACCCATTCACCAGAATCGCTGCCGTTTTAGCTTTCGGGTCATACACAGGAACAGGACAGGTTTTATCCTGTTCTTTATCATGTACGTCAGATCCGGTAAGGACAGCGGCTTCAACAATGACATCGAGACGTTTCAGAGTAGCATATGTCTTATTGTAATGGTTTTTGATAAAAAAGGCACCCATCACCAACACACCGGTTATCACCATTGTAACCCATCCGCCCTCATTAAACTTAAGAACAAGCACCGATATAAGAATAAAGGTTGTCAAGGTCAGGCCGATACCATTAATCATAAGTTTTTTTAACCACTGCTTTTCAGACTTTCTTTTTTCCCACCAATGCCTGACCATGCCTAGTTGTGAAAGCGTGAAGGTTATGAATACGTTGATACTGTAGAGGACTATCAAAAAATCAACAGACCCGTTTGATGCCAGCATCATAGCAAGTGAAGCGATACCCATCACAAGAATACCCTTTTCAGTCACCAACCTGTCGCTCAACATTGCAAAGCGAGTTGGTAGCCATTTGTCAAGTGCCATATTGGCCAGAACCCTCGGTCCATCAAGAAAACCTGTCTGAGCGGCAATAAACAACAGAACTGCTTCAGAAAACAAGGTAATCCATACAAAGCCAACTCCGTAGAAACCACCCCAGGAAGCCGTTACACTTTCAAACAAAATAGCGTTGAGTGTCTTGCCAGGAGAATCACGAACATCAAAAAGAATGTACGCTAACATAAGCCCCATTACAGTCAGGGAAAGAGAGATCGCCATATACCTCATAGTTGTTTTTGCCGTAGCAACTTTAGGGTCCCTCAAAACAGGAAGGCCATTGCTGACCGCCTCAATTCCGGTAAAAGTACCTGCACCGAGACTATAGGCTTTCAAAACAAGAAAGAGTACTCCGAACAGACCCAATGTATGGTATGATTGGGTAAGTTCACGTCCGGTTTCATGATAAACCGCACCGAAGTTCCCCATATGTGACATAACAGCATAAACAATCACTATAAGATGGGTGGCAACAAACAGCAGAAATACGGGAACAAGAGGCATAACTGCTTCCTTTATTCCCCTGAGATTTAATAACAGCAGAGCCAAAACCCCGAATACGGCGAAATACAGTTTATAGCCGATGAACCCTATGGGTAAAAAGCTGAAAATCGCATCCGCTCCGCTGGCTATCGAAATGGTAATAGTAAGAATATAGTCTATAAGGAGAGCACTCCCGGAAATAACACCCATCTCCGGGGATAGAAGTTTACTAGCTACAAGGTAGCCACCTCCTCCATGCGGAAACAGTTCAATAATATGTGAATAACTAGACGCAATAATGAGAATGGTGATACCTGTACCAATGGCAACAAAAATACCGAGAGTGGGATGACCCTGCAGTGCTTTAAACGCTTCAGGTGGACCATAACAGGAGGAAGAAAGCCCGTCAGAACCAAGTCCGACCCATGCTAAAAACGCTGAAAGAGCTAGTTGATGGAAAATGTTGCGATCCCGAAAATCCCTTGCGCCTCCAAGAAAAAAAGTTTTTAACTGCTTGAATCCATTATTAACTGCCATAGTAAGTCAAAATAAATTACCGGAATTTTTATGCATTAAATACAAAAAGCATGTAAAGCCAGTTTAAAATATGAACACTAACGGCGATCTGGGCGTAATTATTTAGGCGTCAGCGCGCATTTACCTTAGCAAACATAACAAAAGAAAATTAAAGAACATCATGCAGCAGTTTATTTATTCGTCATGAAAGAAAAGTAAAGATAACTAACTCCATAGCAAATAAGATATGGGTATAAGTTTGTAAAGGGATCGGCTCAACGACAGACGTTGAGATAGCTGATAACGATTAAGCGAGAGAAGAGAAGGGAAAAAAGCGCAGAACAAAATAAAAGGAAGCATCCTGTTCAAAATGCTTCCTTTTATTAATCTGCTCCGCGAGTAGGACTCGAACCTACAACCCTGCGATTAACAGTCGCATGCTCTACCATTGAGCTATCGCGGAATTTGCAAAACCGGTTTTGTTCTGCTGATGGGCTGATAATATAAACCTGTTTTTTTTAAATACAAACCATCTCCGTTTTTTTTATGCGTTTTGTTGTTTTAGTTGCGCGACTATCGATTTTCATTTTCCATATTTTTTTTTGTACATTGGTGTTCTTTTACTGAAAAGATGGGATATGCATAAAAAAAAATCGCTGATATCAATAAGAATATCGGATCTTATGCAGGGAATGCATGAGTTTGTTTTCACCTGTAGAGCTGCGGATTTTGTTGACAGACATTTAGCTGAAGCTGGGTTTACAAAGGATATTTTGGTTAATGTTGTTGCTGATAAAAGTGAAAGTGAAGTAACCGTCACAATCAAAACATCTACCGTAGCCGATTTTACCTGTGATATATGTCTCGTGCCTGTATCAAGAGAGCTTTCCGGATCACTTCAGCTGGGTTATGTTTTCGGTGAACCTGTTGATGAGAATCAAATCGTAGATGATGAATACCGCTTCATTGACAAAAAAGCCGAATTTATAGACCTTGCCGAAGATGTTTGTGAAATTTTACTGCTGTCGTTACCATTGAAAGTAACCTGTATTAGTAATCCTGATTGCAGGCTCTACGGAGAAGTTAAAAAAAATAAAGAGTCTCAGACTGAAGAGAAAAGCTCTTGGCATGAATCTCTTGAAAAGCTGAAAAACAAGTATCGTTAACTGACTATAAATAAAGAGTAGCGCTATGGCCAATCCTAAAGCCAAAATGTCCAAGTCCCGACGGGATAAAAGACGTGCCCAGTTTAATGCCCGTACCAAACCAGCAACTACGGTAATCTGCGCCAACTGCGGCGAACCAACCCTACCGCATCGTGCTTGTCGCCATTGCGGTCACTATAGAGGAAGATGTGTCGTCAATAAATTAGCAAAGAGCTGATCACCCTAATAAGACAAACACCCCATCATGTTGACCATTGTTGTTGACGCCATGGGCGGAGATAATGCTCCTGCCTGTGTGATAGAGGGAACAGTTCAGGCATTGCAGGAAAGCGGTAACAGGTTTGAAATTATACTTATCGGCCAATCTGAAAAAGTTGAACCACTGCTTGCCGCGTATGATGTCAGTGCGCTTAACCTTAGATTTCTGCACGCACCCGAAGTAGTAACCATGGAAGACATTCCAGCCACTGCTGTCAAAACGAAACAGGAATCGTCTCTTGTAAAAGGCTTGCATCTCTGCAGGAACAAACAGGCACAGGCCTTTGTCAGTGCCGGTAATACCGGTGCACAAATGGCAGCTTCGCTTTTTGTTCTTGGAAGGCTCCCCGGTGTACTTCGCCCAACCATTTATGCGTATTTTCCGCGTTTACATGAAGGCTTGACGAATATTGTCGATGTAGGAGCAAATGTCGACTGCAAACCTGAAAATCTCGTCCAGTTTGCAGAAATGCTTACGATCTATCAACGTTATGGTGCTGGAATAGAAACCCCGATCACAGGACTTCTCAATATCGGAGAGGAAGAAGGAAAAGGGTCTGATATGCTCAAACAGGCATTCAAACTCTTGAAAGATGCTGACGCTAAAGGGAAAATCAATTTTATTGGAAACATTGAGGGGCATGACATCCTGAAAGGACGTGTCAGCATCGTTGTATGCGATGGGTTAGTCGGCAACAATATCTTGAAATTCGGCGAAAGCATACCTGAGTTTCTCGGAACCTTATTCAAACAGTCACTCAATAAACTTGTGGCTTCAGGTCAGATGAACCAGTCTGCCGCAACGTTAACAACAACTATGTTCAAGGAAATGCTTGAGCCGTTCGATGTTGAAAAATTCGGTGGTGTGCCTTTTCTTGGTGTTGATGGAATTTCAATTGTCGGTCATGGAAGATCATCTTCACGGGCGATTAAAAACATGATCTATATGGCTGAACATATGGTTGAAAGACGTGTCAATGAACATATTGCTGAAGTTTTGTCCGAAAAATAATACGTTTCAATCTGCAACCATCTGGAACTTATGCATTAACATATAATGCTTGGTTGCAAGGTGTTTTTTAGTCTTATCCTGCATCTAAATATCGACAAACAACGCATGAAAGCTGCAATTACAACGACAGCCAAATATTTACCTGCCAGCATTCTGAGCAATCACGACCTTGAACTCATGCTCGAAACTAATGACGAATGGATTCGAGCTAGAACAGGTATCAGTGAACGAAGAATTCTTAAGGATAGTGATAAAGCGACATCCTATATGTGTGGAGAAGTTGCGAAACAACTCCTTGACAAACGGGGAATTGATGCTGATGAAATAGATTTAATCATTATAGCTACGATGACCCCTGACATGCTTTTCCCTTCAACAGCCTGTCTTGTTCAGAGTATAATCGGGGCTAAAAACGCCTGGGCATTTGATCTCAATGCCGCATGCTCCGGTTTTATCTTTGCACTGAACACTGCTTCAAAGTTTATCGAATGCGGAACTCATAAAAAAATTATGGTCATAGGCGCCGATAAGATGTCGTCGATTATTGATTATACCGATCGCTCAACAGCGATTCTCTTTGGTGACGGCGCAGGAGGTATCATCCTTGAACCGGCACAAGAGGAAGGATTCGGCGTTCTTGATGCTTGTATGTATTCGGATGGAACGAATGGCAAAAATCATCTTCTTATGTCTGCCGGCGGCAGCTTGAATCCTGCAAGCCATGACACAATAGATAAAAGGATGCACTACATCTATCAGGACGGTCGACAGGTTTTCAAGTCAGCAGTCATAGCCATGGCAGAGGTTGCAGCTGAAATCATGAGCCGCAACAACCTCAAGTCTGATGATATCGACTACCTCGTTCCTCATCAGGCCAATCAACGAATTATCAATGCCACAGCAGAGAGAATGGGAATTGATGATACAAAGGTAGTATCAAATGTTGGACGCTATGGCAACACAACCGCAGGTACAATCCCAATCTGCCTTGCGGAACTTGACGAACAGCAAAAATTACACCCGGGAACCAAACTAGTACTTGTCAGCTTTGGTGCAGGCTATACATGGGGCGGTATATACATGAAATGGCAATAATAATTTATCTCTTTATATCTGAACGATTAGAAAGACAGCATTCATGAAGGCATTTGTATTTCCTGGACAGGGTTCCCAGTATTGTGGTATGGGCAAGGACATTTTTGATAATTTCCCCGTCGCCCGTTCCATGATGGAAAAAGCAAACGAACTCCTAGGCTTTTCGATAACAGACATTATGTTTTCTGGAAATGAAGAGGAGTTGCGTCAGACTAAACATACACAACCAGCTATTTTTTTGCATAGTATGGCGTTAACTGCTCTTCTAGGCAGAACGGATATTACTATGACTGCTGGTCATAGTCTCGGCGAATACACAGCCCTTTGTTTTGCCGGAGCTATAGGTTTTGATGATGCATTACGAATTGTGGCTAAAAGAGGCGAGCTGATGCAAAACGCAGGGAAGCAAAACCCTGGAACCATGGCCGCGATTATTGGAATGCCAGACAGTTCTCTTGAAGGACTTCTTGCTGAAGCAGGTGAAGATGGTATCATTCAAGCTGCGAATTTCAATTCGCCTGGACAGATTGTTTTATCTGGTGAAATTGCTGCAGTTAAAAAGGCAGTCGCGCTTGCCCCGTCAAAGGGTGCTCGTATGGCAAAAGAGTTAGTCGTTTCCGGGGCATTTCACTCTCCGCTCATGAAACCCGCAGAACAGGAGCTTTCAGCAGCTCTTGAGAAAATTGACATTAGACCCGCTGAAATACCGGTTTGCATGAATGCTATTGCCCGACCTGTAACAACTGCTGTTGAAATCAGAAAAAACCTGATTCTGCAACTCACCAGTTCAGTTTTATGGGCTCAATCTATTCAGGCAATGGTAGAGAGCGGTATAACAGAATTTGTTGAAATTGGACCGCAAAAAGTTTTACAGGGTCTGATCAAACGGATTAACACCTCCGTTAATACGAAAGGTTTTGACTCTGCAAAAGACATTCAATCGCTTATCTGAATAATTTATTTACTGGCCATTAACATCAACTTGCTGAAACTATGCTTGAAGGAAAAATTGCTGTTGTAACCGGAGCAGCCAGAGGCATCGGCCAGGCTATCGCTTATAATCTAGCCTCTAAAGGTGCCGACCTCGTCCTTTGCGACATTAAGGCTGAATGGCTTACTGAGACCGCAGAAGGGGTTAAAAAACTCGGCAGAAATGTTTTCTGCTTTGAACTTGATGTCACTAACACGGAAGCTGTACAGAGCGTCTTCAATGAAATTGCTGAAACAGCCGGAAGAATAGATATTCTCATCAACAATGCCGGCATAACACGTGATGGCCTTCTCATGAGAATGAGTGAAGAAGACTGGGATGCGGTTCTTACAGTCAATTTAAAAGGAACTTTTGCCTGCACAAAAGCCGTAAGCCGTACAATGATGAAACAGCGCTCAGGCTCAATCGTCAATATCGCATCAGTTATTGGAATTATGGGTAATGCAGGGCAGGCTAATTATGCTGCATCAAAGGGCGGGGTTATTGCCTTTACCAAATCGATAGCAAAGGAGCTTGCATCACGAAATATCAGGGTAAATGCAGTTGCTCCAGGGTTTATAGCATCGAAAATGACCGATGCGCTCTCTGATGAAGTAAAAAACAAGATGCTTGATGTTATTCCCCTCGCTCGATTTGGACAACCGGAGGATGTGGCAAACGTTGTATCATTCCTTGCTGGAGAGCAGTCAGCATATATCACTGGGGTTGTCATCAACATCAGCGGCGGCATGGTCATGTAATTTGGGCATGCTTATTTTCTTTGTATATTGTCGGACTTTTTCAATTTTTTTTTATCAGTAACCAACTAATAATCCGGAGAACAAACAATGACTGAAGCAGAAATCAAAGATAAGGTATACGATATTATCGTCAGCAAAATGGGCGTCAACAAAGATCAGATTAAACCAGAGTCTAAATTTTCTGATGATTTGGGAGCTGATTCACTTGATACCGTAGAGCTGATTATGGAACTTGAGAATGAGTTCGGTGTTCAGATTCCAGATGAGGATGCAGAGAAGATCGGAACAGTTCAGCAGGCAATCGATTATATCGTTAAAAAGTAAAGAATATCTTTAAAAAGCAGGCAAACGTTAAATCATAACTGATGGGTCAGGAGCGCAAAAGAATAGTCGTTACCGGAATAGGGGTTTTATCCCCGATAGGTCTTAATAAAGATGAGTTCTGGACCGCACTTTATCAAGGGAAGAGTGGTGCTGCACCAATCACCTATTTTGATGCAACTGATTTTGCTACAACCTTTGCCTGTGAACTTAAAGGATTTTCAGCTGAAAACTATATTGACAGGAAATCCGCTGACCGTATGGATCCCTACTGTCAATATGCTGTTATCGCGGCAGCACAAGCGCTAAGTGATTCTGGTCTGGACCTGAAGGAAATTGACCCGCTTAGAATCGGCGTAGTCCACGGTTCTGGAATTGGAGGTATGACCACATACGATCAACAGTTCAGAACCTATATGGAACGGGGTCCGAGAAGAATCAGCCCCTTTTTTATTCCGATGTTGATTCCCGATATTGCTGCCGGACAGATTTCTATCCGACATGGGCTCATGGGTCCGAACTATGCTACAGCTTCAGCCTGTGCAACCTCGTTGCATGCGATTATTGACTCTTATATGATCATTCAGACGGGTATGGCAGACTACATGGTTTGCGGAGGATCTGAAGCGCCTATTACTCAGTTGAGTGTAGGAGGCTTCAATGCTTCCAGAGCACTTTCGACTGCCAATGACCGTCCACAACAGGCTTCGCGCCCATACGACAGGGATCGAGACGGATTTGTCATGGGTGAAGGTGGCGGATCATTGATTCTTGAATCACTAGAATCTGCTAAAGCACGCGGAGCTAAAATTTACGGTGAAATTGTAGGAGTTGGAGCAACTGCTGATGCCTATCATCTGACTGCACCACATCCTGAAGGTATCGGCGCAGTCAATGCAATGAGATCCGCACTTGCATTAGCAGGAATTACGCCTGATAACATTGATTATATCAATACTCACGGAACATCTACACCGCTTGGTGATATCGCAGAAATCACAGCAATCAAAACTGTCTTTGGAGATCATGCCTATAAGCTCAGTATCAGTTCAACTAAATCCATGACTGGTCATCTTCTTGGAGCTGCAGGTGTTGTTGAATCGATAGCGTGTCTGTTAGCGCTTGAAAACCAGACTGTTCCACCAACAATTAATTGTGATAATCTTGACCCTCAGATTGATGTGGATGTGACGCCAAACACACCGAAAAAACGCCATATAGAGTACGTTCTTAACAATGGCTTCGGATTTGGAGGACATAACGCCTCTCTGATTTTCAGGAACGGTTCATCGCTCTGACAAAACCCATCCTGCCAATGGAGCAATTCTGGCAAAAACTTACATCCTTTGCCTTTCACCGATCAGGGGAAAACACAATCTTATACAAGATTGAGGAAAGTCATCCATTGAATGCAGCAGGACTATCTGAAAAAACTATTGACTATCTGCAAAAGCTAGTCGGAGCATCAGGCACCAACCTGCCGATATACTTTACCGCCCTGACTCACCGCTCCGTGGTTCATGACCCGGCAACATCCTCTATCATCGAATCAAACCAGCGTCTCGAATTTCTAGGAGACTCGGTTCTCGACCTGCTGGTCTCCGAATACCTGTTCAAGCGCTTTCCGGAAAGTGCTGAGGGCGAGTTGTCAAGCAACCGGGCAAAAATAGTCAATCGTAAATCGCTCGCAGCTTTTGCCCGCACCATCAACCTTGGTGATCAGCTTCTGATAGGTGAATCTGCTGACGAACTCAAAATCAGAAACAGCGAATCAGCCTTGGCTGATGCTTTCGAATCCCTTATTGGAGCTATATATATCGATAAGGGAATAGAAGATGCTTCCGATTTTATCAGCAGGCATATCATTGAACATGTAAATTTCAATACTATTGTTGCTGCAGAACACAATTATAAAAGCCGCCTGATTGAGTACACGCAATCACATCACCTCCCTGCACCGGTATATTCGGTTATGGCTGAAGCCGGTGCAGAACATGAGAAAACCTTCACAATCGGGGTAAGCTGCACTGACCAGTTACTCGGAAAAGGAACCGCCCAGCGAAAAAAAGATGCTGAACAGCTTGCGGCAAAGGAAGCGATGGAAAAGCTGACTGCAGAAGATATTGACTGGAGTTAAAAAATCCTGCTTTTACTCTTCTTATTTTACCGATTCTTTTGAGCTTGTATTTTCCTTCCCATATATTAAGTAACAGGTATATTTTATAGCAAAAGCCTACTGTTGAAGTACCATAATAATGAGAGAAAAACTGATTTTTGAATTATCCCATTGCGGTCGTAAAGGGTACAGCCTTTCGGGTCATAATCTCCCGGAAATCCCTATGGAAACAATTATTCCTTCGAAGTTTCTTCGAAAACAATCGGCAGAACTTCCTGAAGTTTCAGAAAGTGAGGTTGTGCGGCATTTTATACGTCTTTCGACCCTGAATTACCATGTTGACAAAAACATGTACCCTTTAGGGAGTTGTACCATGAAGTACAACCCCAAGATTAATGATTATACCTGTGACCTGCCGGGATTCAGTGCTCTTCATCCCCTGCAACCCGCTAAAACAACTCAGGGTGCACTTCAGCTTATGTATGAACTTGCTGAGATGCTTCGGGAAATAGCGGGCATGGCCGCCGTTACACTCCAGCCAGCTGCTGGAGCACATGGAGAACTTACAGGTATTTTGCTTATAAAAAAGTATCACGAATCTCAAGGATCAAAACGAAGAAAACTTCTTGTGGTTGACTCTGCACACGGCACTAATCCTGCGTCAGCAGCTCTGGCTGGTTACCAGATTATTTCAGTTGCAGGCAATAGGGATGGACGAACTGATCTTGACGACCTCAGACTGAAGCTGGACGGCGATGTTGCGGCTCTCATGCTCACCAATCCGAATACCATTGGGCTTTTTGAAAAAGAGATCCAGCAAATAGCAACGATGGTGCATAACAACGGCAGCCTTCTCTATATGGATGGCGCCAACATGAATGCACTTCTCGGTATTACCCGTCCAGGAGATATGGGCTTTGATGTGGTTCATTATAATCTTCATAAAACATTTGCAACTCCGCACGGTGGAGGCGGTCCTGGTAGTGGCCCTGTAGGTGTCAGCGAAAAATTAATACCGTATCTTCCTGTACCTGTTATTGAAAAACAAGAGTCCTCTAAAGGAACAACTTACTCACTCCAATACAATCGTCCCGAAAGTATTGGAAGAATGATGAATTTCTATGGCAACTTTGCCGTGCTTGTAAGAGCATATACCTATATCCGAATGCTTGGACCAGAAGGACTTCGCCGTGTATCTGAAAATGCTATTATTAATGCCAATTACCTGTTGAGCCTTCTTCTTGAAAGCTATGACCTTCCATACCCAAAACCAGTTCTGCACGAATTCTGTCTATCGGGAGATCGACAGAAAAAAGCGCATGGAGTCAGAACACTTGATATAGCAAAAAGATTACTTGACTACGGATTTCATGCTCCGACTATATATTTTCCGCTTATCGTCAGTGAGGCAATTATGATAGAGCCAACCGAAACTGAATCAAAAGAAACCCTTGATATTTTTGCTCAAGCGTTACTCAGTATCGCTCAAGAGGCCGAAAACAACCCGGAGCTCTTAATTTCAGCACCCTTAACAACCCCGGTCAAACGACTCGATGAAGCTATGGCATCAAGACAACTGAACATCTGCTGCAGCCTATAAGAGGCTGCAACAAAAAAATTAACCAAAATTTCACCCAACTTATTGTGCTTTCTACATCCATGCAGTTATACTATAAAAAAACTCTAGTTTATGCTATTACATCGCACGAAAGTTCTTGTACTCAATAGCAGCTATGAACCTTTAAGTATTTGTGACGCTCAGAAAGCCGTTCTTTTACTGTTTGGTGGAAAAGCCGTTCCCGTAGCCCACCACCCTGAACGAGTCATTTGCACGATTTCCCGCACCTTTCCCCTGCCAAGTATTGTAAGGCTGACATTTTTTGTCAGAGTTCCTTACAAAAGAATTATCCTGAACAGAAAAAACATTCTTCTCAGAGACAGTTATCAATGTCAATACTGCGGAAAAACAGATTTACCCTTAACCATTGACCATATGCTGCCACGCTCAAGAGGTGGCGATAATTCATGGGAAAACCTCATTACAGCTTGCCCCCGCTGTAACTCGAAAAAAGGAAACCGAACCCCCCGCGAAGCTGGCATGCACCCTTTAAAGCAACCTATCAGACCAAATAATCTCATGTTCATGCAACAACTGACAACTTCAGTTTCTGATGAATGGAAACCTTATCTCTATATGTGCTGATCTTAAAAAGAGTACACATCAAGTTTATTTCCGAATATTAGTGCTTTTTTATGCCCAGCTTCAATCTTGAACTACTCCTCCCTCCATGGATTCAGGAATTTTCCGCGGATAACGGCAGAATTCTCCATACTGACAACGATCGAATGAATTTCGTGATTGAACTTTCAAGACAAAATATTATCCATAAAACCGGTGGCCCTTTCGGGGCAGCTGTTTTCGAACGGTTATCAGGCCGACTTTTGGCTGTCGGAGTTAATCTTGTCATCCATAGCAACTGTTCACACAACCATGCTGAAATGATAGCCCTTGCTATCGCCCAACACCGTATTGAACGATACACCCTGTATGGCCATGACATACCGGCATATGAACTTGTAACTTCCACTGAACCTTGTACAATGTGTTTCGGTGCGGTGATCTGGTCAGGAATAACCCGCCTGGTATGCGGAGCCTACAGTTTTGATGCTGAACATGTTGGTTTTGACGAGGGACCGAAACCTGAAAATTGGATTGAGGAACTAGAAAAACGAGGAATTGAGGTTATTACCGGAGTTCACCGCACCGAAGCAAGATCAATTCTTCTACAATACATTGAAGAAGGAGGAATCGTCTATAACTCCCGATCCATACAATAACCATAAAGACCTGTCAATACTCTATTGAATCTACAATTGCTTCAAACTGCTGTTCTACGGTCAAAGCAACACAGGATTGTCAGGATTTTTTTTAGTTTTAACACTGACTTCAACTATAACGGATTACCTGACAGAATATATCCAGAATGAAAAAAATTAATACCGCCCTTCGTTCATGTTTCTTTATCATACTCCTTTTTATCCCAAAAGCTCTTTCTGGCTCGGCACAAACTAGTCCACGTTCCGAAACATGGTCTGCCCAGCACATTTTCGGTCTTATTGATCCCCGCATAGAAGAAACGCTGCAGAGTATGACGCTTTCGGAAAAAGTAGGACAAATGCTCATCGCAGAATCAGATGGTCATTATAACAGTTTTGATGACAGTGCGTACAAGCTGCTCGACCGGTTAGTCAAGGAAGGTAAAGTGGGCGGGATAATGTTTTTAAAGGGAGATACCTTCAGCGCAGGTATGCTGGCAAACCATTTTCAGTCTCTTGCACCAAGACCTCTACTCATGAGCGCGGATATGGAACGGGGGCTGGCAATGAGATTAAACGGAGCTACTGAATTCCCTACAAACATGGCTGTTTCTGCCGGAAAGGATATGCAACTTGCCTCAAAAATGGCAGAAGCCATTGCAAAAGAAGCAAAGGCGGTTGGACTTCACCAAAACTATGCCCCCACTCTTGACCTGAACATCAACCCATTAAATCCAATAATTAACACTCGTTCGTTCGGTGATAATGTCCCCTTAGCGATTGAATTGTCAAAAGCGATCATCGAAGGACTTCAGGCAAACGGCGTAATTGCAACAGCAAAACACTTTCCTGGACACGGCGATGTCAGCGTTGACAGCCATATTTCTCTCCCTGTCCTAAAGGCAGACCGAAAACAATTGGACGACTATGAACTTAAGCCATTTAAGGCAGCCATAGAACAAGGTGTAATAAGCGTTATGATCGGCCACCTTGCTGCACCAAAATTAACAGGGACAATGGAGCCTGCATCAATTTCAAAAGCGATAGTCACCGACTTGCTTCGGAATGAGCTGGGATTTCAGGGCATTATCATTACTGATGCTCTGAACATGAAAGCGCTATACAACGGCAAAAACGTCTCTGAAATTTCAGTTAAAGCCGTTCAGGCGGGAAACGACCTTCTGCTTTTTTCACCAGATCCGGAACTTGCCCATAGCTCCATTGTAACCGCGGTTGAAAACGGAATTATCCCGAAAGAACAAATAGAAGCCTCAGTACGCAGAATTCTTCAGGTAAAAAAGTGGCTTGACATCGAGCATAGAAAACTTGTTGATCTCAACCGTATTAAGGAGTATGCAAGTCCTGAGTCGCACCGTGAGCTGGCGAAAAAAATTGCAGCTGCCTCAATCACTCTTGTTAAAGATGAAAACCACTACATACCACTTCATAGACTATCATCTTCAGGAAAACTGCTCAATATCATACTGCAAGATAAGACCGACAATGAAGTCGGTAAAGGATACATCAATAACATTGATAAATATTATACGGCTGACCATATAAGAATTGATCCAGGAACCGATTCGCTTCGCTATGCGAATGCTATTGATATGGCTACGAAAGCTCCTGCTATTATTGTTGCCTCTTATGTACAGGCTCTCTCAGGCTCAGGAACATTGAGGCTCACCGAAAAACAGCAGGAATTTGTCCATTCTTTGGCTAAAATGACACCAAAAGAAAAACCGCTTATCTTTATTTCTCTCGGCACGCCTTATATGATTAACTATTTTCCTGAGCTTACAGCTTACCTCTGCACCTATTCATCGATAGCTGTAAGTGAAGATTATGTTGTACAAGTTCTTAAGGGAAAATTTAAACCTCATGGCATACTTCCTATTTCACTACAAGGCAACACGCGCTGAAGAGTTTACCTTGTTCAACTACCGATTACCTGCTATAGACTATGGAAAAAACCGTTCGAGATGAATCCACAGGAAGCGCATACTGGGGTGCAGTAAATACATTTTGTTCTCTGAATGACGTGCACGTCATTGCGGATGCGCCGGTAGGATGTTACAATCTTGTTGGCGTGGCCGTGATAGACTATACTGATGCCGTCCCCTACCTTGAAAATTTTACCCCGACTAGTCTTACTGAAAAAGAAATAGCTTCTTCGGGCAGTTCAGAAATTGTTAAAGAAACCATTGAAAAACTGCAGTCTTCAGGACGTCAGCTTATTCTGGTATCAAGTGCAGAAAGTGAGATGATAGGGAGCGACCATGAAAGAATGCTGAAAATGAAATACCCTGACGTTCGATTTTTTCCATCCAACTCACTCGGTGAAGATGAATGGCAAGGGAGAGACCGCGCGCTTCAGTGGCTCCATGAACAATGCGATGACCATAAACCAGCTGTCATAGAGCCATTAACCGTAAGTATTATTGGCCCTACTTACGGTTGCTTCAATAGTCCGTCTGATCTTGCTGAACTCAAACGTCTTATTCAGGGAGTGGGAGGAAATATTCGTCATGTCTACCCATTTGAGAGTTCACTTAATGATATTGCTGACCTGAAAAATTCCGAGGTCATAGTGACCATGTATCATGAGTTTGGAAGTACGCTTGCTGGATTGCTTGACAGACCAGTACTGCAAGCACCCTTCGGAATGGAAAAAACGCAGAATTTCATTTTGAAACTGGGACATCTTCTGAATAAAAATGAACAGGCCGACGCTTTTCTGAAAAACGAAAAACAGACTACATTAAAACCAATATGGGATCTTTGGCGCGGTCCTCAAGCCGAGTGGTTTCCAACAATACGATTCGGAGTAACAGCCGCAAAAACATATTCTCAAGGACTGAAAATATTTCTTGCTGAAGAAATGGGTATGCAGTGCCTTTTCAGCTATGATTCAGCCACCGCCGATAATACACTTATCCGTAACGAGATTCAACAAAAACAGCCTCAGTTACTCTTCGGTAGAATTGTCGATAAAATCTATCTGGCTGAAATCGATGCCAAAACAAGGTTTATCCCTGCTGGGTTTCCAGGCCCAATTGTCCGCAGAGCACTTGGAACCCCGTTTATGGGACATAGTGGAACAGTTTATCTTCTTCAGGAAATTGTCAATACCCTGTATGATATGCTGTTCAACTTCCTACCCATCAACCGTCGAGAACCTTCAGGAGAAGTTACTTTTGGTAAAGTTACATGGAGCGAAGAAGCAAATGCTCTTTTAAATGATATTGTTAAAAAAGCACCTTTCATCAGCCAGATCTCTTTTGGAAGAGAATTAAAAAGAAAAGCAGAACAGTTGACCTTGAAACAAGGCAAGGATACCGTAACCCTAGATATACTCCGAATGATAAACTGATTTGGAATATTTTAATTTTATTTGTATAGTCCAAGTCCACTTTCCGGAACTGGGGAATGCGGTTTTAAGCTGCTCAGCCCTCCCAGTCCGGCATTGCTAACGAAAAGAGGCTGTATTTTGATTTTTCCTGCGAAGAAGCAGCTATTGCCGCTTTTGTCGTATGGAGTGAAACGACTAGAAAAAGAATGTCTGACAATCAGGAACAACTGGCTTTGATAGCCCTTACCCTGCCGGACGGGACAGTTAAATCATTCCCATCAGGCACTACCGGTCTGGATATTGCTCAATCTATTGGACGCAAACTTGCGCAGGATGCGCTGGCACTCAAGATAGACGGAACTCTTGTTGATCTTAACTCTCCATTGAGCGCTGACGCAGCAATTGAAATTATTACCTTTGATTCCGCTGACGGCAAAGATGTTTTCTGGCACAGCTCAAGCCATATCATGGCCCAGGCCATCGAGGAGCTTTTTCCAGGAAGCAAATTCGGCGCCGGTCCCTCCATAGAGCAGGGATTTTATTATGATGTTGCTTCAGACCACCGTTTCAGAGAAGAGGATTTGCGCACGATCGAAGCAAAAATGCTTGAGATCAGTAAGCGGGATATACACATTCAACGGGAAGAGATGACCCGTACTGCGGCTATAGATTTTTTCAAGCATACAAGAAATGACCCTTATAAGGTTGAAATTCTTGAAGATACCCTGAAAAAAGTTGACACTGTTTCTCTCTATCATCAGGACGGTTTTACCGACCTGTGCATAGGGCCTCATTTGCCTTCAACTTCAAAACTCAAGGCTGTTCTTCTTACCAATATATCCTCATCCTACTGGCGCGGCGATTCGTCAAGAGAGAACATGCAGCGCATATACGGCATTACCTTTCCATCTGAAAAGTTGCTGAAAGAATATGTGACCCGCATGGAAGAGGCCAAACGAAGAGACCACAGAAAACTTGGTGCTGAGCTTGAGCTTTTTATGCTCACACCAGAGGTCGGAAGCGGTCTTCCTATCTGGCTGCCAAACGGAGCCATCATACGTAACGAACTTGAATCCTTTTTAAAGGAAGAACAGCGCAAGCGTGGGTATCTGCCTGTTTATACTCCTCATATCGGCAATATTGAGCTCTACAAGCGCTCGGGCCACTATCCGTATTACAGCGACTCGCAGTTTCCGCCGCTGACTTATCACGATGAGGACGGCAAGCAGGAGCAGTATCTTCTTAAACCGATGAACTGCCCGCACCATCACCTCATCTACAGCTCGAAAATGCGCAGTTACCGCGATCTGCCAATCCGTCTGACTGAGTTTGGAACGGTATATCGGCACGAGCAGTCAGGAGAGCTTAACGGTCTTGTCCGCGCTCGTGGCTTTACACAGGATGACTCTCACATTTACTGCCGCCCAGACCAGCTTGTTGACGAGATCTGCAACGCTATAGAGTTAACACAGTTTGTTTTTGGAACACTGGGTTTTTCAGACGTTCACACACGTCTCTCCCTGCATGATCCTGCAAATCAGTCAAAGTACGGCGGAACAGAAGAAGTATGGGAACAAGCGGAAAAAGATGTCAAAGAGGCCGCTGACCGAATGGGTATTGAATACTTTATCGGTGTTGGTGAAGCGAGCTTTTACGGACCGAAAATTGATTTCATCGTGCGTGACGCTCTTGGTAGAAAATGGCAGCTCGGCACAGTGCAAGTTGACTATGTCATGCCAGAGCGTTTTGATCTCACTTACATCGGCAGCGACGGACAGAAACACCGTCCTGTTGTAATTCACCGGGCTCCATTCGGCTCCATGGAGCGATTTATCGGAGTCCTCATTGAGCATACGGCCGGTAATTTTCCTCTCTGGCTTGCTCCGCTTCAGGCTGTTGTGCTGCCTATAGCCGAAGATGTTCATGACTATGCTAAAACCGTACACCAAGCACTACAGGCGGCAGGAATCCGCTGTGAACTTGACACCAGAAGTGAAAAAATCGGCAAGAAAATACGCGATGCCGAAATAAGCAAGGTCCCCTATATGATTGTTATAGGACAAAAAGAGCAGGAAAGCAGCGAGATTTCGTTGCGTCGTCATCGCGTAGGCGATGAAGGACGTTTTAGTATAAGCGGGCTGATCGAAAAGCTCCTGAAAGAGATTACCGGAAGAACCTGATTATCTAAAAAAAACCTGAACGCATGAAGAAACAAAAGGTTACGACTCAAAAGCCGAAACTTACCTATCGGGTCAATGAACAGATCCGTGTTCCGGAAGTACGAATTATCTTTCCGGACGGAACACAGGAGGTGATGAAAACCATTGACGCAAAACGTGTTGCCGAAGAGCGGAATCAAGACCTTATCGAAGTACAGCCAAACGCAGAACCTCCGGTTTGCAAGTTCGACAACCTTGGCAGGCTTCTTTATAAAATGGACAAACGGGACAAGGATCTTAAGAAAAAACAGAAGACAACCACTCTGAAGGAACTGCGTTTTCATCCAAATACCGACAAGCACGATTTTGACTTCAAAAGCGCTCATCTTGAAGAATTTCTGCGTAAGGGGAACAGGGTTAGGGCAACCATTGTATTCTTAGGACGTTCAATTATTTATAAGGATAAGGGCTTAGAATTGGCAGAACGTTTGACAGAACGCCTCAGTGTAGTTAGTAATCGTGATGGTGACCCTAAATTTGAAGGCAAAAAACTGTTCGTGTATTTTGAGCCGGATAAAAAGAAAATTGATGCCTTCGAGCGTATTAAAGCTAAAACAAGTACTCCTCCCTCGGCTGAAACAATTAAACCGCCAAAACCGGTAGACCCGATTGAGACGATAGAGACGACTGAGTAATCAAGAGAATTTGAACATTTTTATATAAAAAAATCAAGGACGATCATGCCTAAAATGAAATCACACCGCGGAGCATGCAAACGGTTCAAAACCACTGCCTCCGGAAAAATCAAGCGTGAACGAATGAACGGATCACACAATCTCGAGAAAAAGAACAGGAAACGCACACGCCGTCTGCATCAGACAACACTGCTAGAAGGAACAAAGGCAAAGCAGATCAAACGGATGATCCTGGCATAAATTTTTAACATTAACTCTACACAACGATGCCTAAAGCAAATAATGCCGTAGCCTCAAAAGCGCGGAGAAAAAGGATTTTAAAAAAGGCCAAGGGATTCTGGGGATCTCGCGGTAATATTCTGACCGTCGTCAAGCACGCCGTCGATAAAGCTGAACAGTACGCTTACCGTGACCGCAGAGTTAAAAAACGCACGTTCCGTGCGCTTTGGATTATGCGTATTAATGCTGCTGCTCGCCTGAACGGAACAACATACTCCAGGCTTGTAAATGCAATGATGAAAAAAAGCTTAGAAATAGATCGTAAGGCTCTTGCTGAAATAGCTGTAAAGGATCCTGCAGCTTTCACTCAAATTGTCAAAGCTGTTATAGAATAAGTATTACACCTGTATCAATGGAAAACACCATTAGCAGTTTACAGCAGGAAATTAATGATTTTGAGTTTATAGCTCCGGCAGATCTTGAGGCTTTCCGCCTCCGGTATACGGTAAGAAAAGGGCTCATTGCAGCCCTTTTTAGCCAACTCAAGTCAGTGGACCCTGCTGAAAAGCCTCGGATTGGGCATTTGCTCAACGAGCTTAAGCGAACAGCAGATGCAAAGCTCAGCGATGCAGAACAAAAACTTGCTCCAATAAAAATTGATAGCAACAAAAGGATTGATCTGACCCTGCCGGGCAGACGTTATTTTACCGGCAGTGAGCACCCCGTTCAGAAAGTACTTGGCGAGATGAAGAAAATATTTTCGGATATGGGTTTCAGTATTGCGACCGGTCCGGAACTTGAACTCGACCATTTTAATTTTGATATGTTAAACTTTCCGCCCGATCATCCAGCCCGAGACATGCAGGACACGTTTTTCATCACTGATGGAAACCTTGAGTCAGATGTGCTCCTAAGAACCCATACGTCACCAGTACAGGTCAGAGTCATGCTTGACCAAAAACCACCAATAAGAGTTATCTGTCCTGGAAAAGTATACCGCAACGAGGCCATAAGCGCTCGCAGCTATTGTGTTTTTCACCAGCTTGAAGGACTCTATATCGACAAAAATGTTTCATTCGCCGACCTCAAAGCCACCATCTATTCATTTGCCCGACAAATGTTCGGCGCTGATGTAAAGCTAAGGTTCCGCCCAAGTTTTTTCCCCTTTACCGAGCCCTCAGCAGAAGTAGATGTTACATGCTACCTTTGTGGAGGCAAAGGTTGCCGAGTCTGTAAAAAATCAGGATGGCTTGAAATAATGGGATGCGGTATGGTTCATCCTAACGTTATGCGCAATTGTGGAATTGATCCTGAAACATGGTCAGGCTATGCCTTCGGAATGGGTGTAGACCGAACTGTTCTTTTGCGTTATAAAATTGACGATATCCGCCTTTTGTTTGAGAATGACCTCCGTATGCTCCGCCAGTTCACTGTATAAAGCCATTTGACTGCGCTCCAGGTGTTCACGCTTCTCATTTGCCCGACAAGGCAATACGGCCTTTATTTATATCATAATTCATTGTCGTTATTTTATCCGGATTAAATGCTGTTTTGCTCAAATCCGAATAAAATGGTTTCAAGTGTGGATTTTTTCCGTTGTTTTAATTGTTCCAGTTTTAACTTACATACATTCGGGAATAATTTTTAAGGACATCCAACCATGAATACAAAACAATTGATAGAAAAGTATCACCAGGCATGGACAAATGGTGACTTTTTGACCGCACGTGACTGTCTATCTGATAGCCTTGATTTTCGAGGCAGTATTGATACCTTTTCGAAAGCTGATGATTTTATAGCAGCGCTACAACAATTCAAGCAGATGTTAAAAGGTGTTACAATACTTAACAGCTATTACGACACGAATGGAGCCGCTTTACTCTACGATTGTGATTCAGCAAGTCCTGCGGGTGTAATTCGTACAGCCGAATTTTTCACTGTTGTAGATAACAAGATTTCGGCAATCCAGCTAATCTTTGATGCCACTGAATTGCGAAAATTAATGCCAACGTAGGCA